>NZ_LR215048.1:1200000-1541549 GCF_900660745.1 Haploplasma axanthum
GATGCTGAACAAACATATGATATTATCTTAAAAGCTATTGAAACTGGATATCGTCACTTTGATACAGCACAAATGTATGGAAACGAAGAAGTTGTTGGTAAAGCAATTAAAGATAGTGGAATTAAGAGAAAAGATGTTTTTATAACTACAAAACTTCAGGGTCATCATTCTCCTTTGATTACTAGAGAATTGATTTTAGAAAGTATGAAAAAGCTTCAAGTTGAATATTTGGATCAGTTGTTAATACACTGGCCAAATCATGATAATGAAATAAATGTCCAAACATGGAAAGTATTTGAAGAATTATATAATGAAGGATTAGTCAAAGTTATTGGTGTATCAAATTTTACAAGATATCAATTAGAGATGCTTATAAAAGATATTTCAATACCACCTATGTCAAATCAAGTTGAAATGCACCCTGCTTTATCACAAGAGCCTCTAAGAGCATATTGTGAAGATAAAGGAATTAAAATTACATCTTATGGACCATTAATGAGAGGTTTAATTCTTGAAGAACCATATTATAGTGGATTAAATGAAATTGCTATTAAGCATAATAGTACAGTTGGTGCAATTGCAATCGCATGGGGCTTAAGCCAAGGTGTAATGATGATTCCAAAAACATCGACAGATAAAAGATTGGCAGAGAATTTAAGTGCTAAGGATATAAAATTATCAAATGATGAAATAACAAAAATAAATGCAATGAACACTGGACGTAGATTATATTCTGATCCAAGTAATAACATTTATGGAAAATATATAAAATAATAATTAAATAAAAGCTTACGGGACCTTTAAAGGCCTAAAAAGGAGAAAAAAAATGAAAAAAAGAAATAGAGTTTTTGAGCTTGTTTTAACAGCAGTATTAGGAGCAATTATCTTATTTATGTCACTTGTTCCACAAATTGGTTTTATAACAATACTACCTGGTGTCAGTATAACGTTAGTTCACATACCAGTACTTATAGGTGTGTTCTTACTAAGTTTGAAGAGTAGTATTATATTAGGGTTTTTCTTTGGTTTAGGATCACTATTTGCAGCATTATTATCAGCAAAAAGTGCATTTGACATGGCATTTGTATTCCCATGGATTTCAATATTGCCAAGAATTCTATTTGCAGTAATTGCATTTTATATTGCAAAAGGATTTAAAAAACTTATGAATGTTAAAAATGGAAAATTCATTTTGTTTGGAATAGTTTCAATTGTTACAGCATTATCGCTATTTTTTGGAATTAAGGAAACTGTAAAAAAAGTAGTTTATAATGATTACAATGTTGAAGTCCAAAATTATAATGCATTAGTTAATAATCCTGATTCAACTGAAGAAGATATCAATTTATCAAAAATAACAATGGATGATTTGAAAATATCAAGTGATGATAATTATAAAAAAGTTAATAACATCGTTACACCGATAAGCATTGTAGTAATTGTTGGATTAGTTGGATTATATTTTGTTATAACTATGAAAAAGAATGGTAAGCATATATATATTCCATCAGTATTCATATTAGCTACAATTGCTCATACAGTACTAGTGATTGGAAGTGTAGCATTATTTAAACCAAGTGCATTTGAAGAAACCTTTGGAAATAACCAAAGTGTAATAGCAATCCTTTATTTAATAGCAATGGCTAACGGATTAATTGAAGCTATATTTGGTGCACTAATTGGAACTCCAATTACAATAGCGACAAAAGACTCATTAGAGAGGGAAGAATAATATGATACTATTATTTGATGTTGGTAATACGACAGTAGGTATTGCAACAAGTCATGATGGTAAAATTGGAAAAACGTTTAAACTTAATACTAATTTAAAAAAGACTGCAGATGAATATTTTTTGGATATTAAGCAATTGATTTCTGCTGAGACAATTACGGATGTAATAATTTCATCTGTTGTACCACGCTTAACGATTGTATTAACAGAATTAAGTGAAAAATTCTTTTCTGTTGAACCATTAGTTATCCAACCAAAAACAAAAACTGGAATTAAAATTATTACTGATAATCCTAAAGAGGTTGGTGCAGATATTATATGTGCAGCTGCTGGAGTTTTGAATAAAGAAAAACCAAGTTTAATTATTGATCTAGGAACAGCTACTAAGTATATATATACAAAAAATAATGCAATTAAAGGGGTAATAATTACTCCTGGAATAAAAATTTCTATTAAAGCTTTAGTTGGAAATACGGCATTATTACCTGAAATTGATATTGAAACACCAAAGAAAGTTTTAGGGACAAATACAATCGAATGTATGCAATCTGGTGTTACATATGGAGTAGCAGTACAAGTTGATGGTTTAATTGATTTAATAAAAAAAGAAGTAAATGAAGATTTTGATGTTATAATTACAGGAGGACTTGCAAAGAAAATAATTCCATTATTAACTCATAAAGTGATTGTAGATAATGATATTATCTTTAAAGGTCTAATTAATATATATGAAAAGAATATGAGATAGGAGAAAAAAAGAAAATGCTTGAAAAAAGAAGAGAAAATTATTTGAATTCAGTAGAAAATAAAAGTATTTCATTTTTTTACTCAGGTTTCCTAAAACAAAAATCAAATGATCAATATTACCCATTTAGTGTAAATAGAAATTTTTTCTATTTAACAAATGTTGACCAAGAAAATGTTGTTTTGCTAATCGTTAAAGGTGAAAAAAGAAGTGAATCATTTTTATTTTTAGAAAAGGTAGACCCAATTAAAGCTTTATGGGATGGTGAAACATTATCATTCGAAAAAGCATCAGAATTAAGTGGTATCTCACTTACAAATATAATAGATATTGAAACATTAGATGTATTTGTAAATCAATTATTAGGTGTTTCAAGAGCTGCACAATTTGGTGAAATTAAAAATTTTTATTTTGATTTAGAGAAACAAAAACCAAGTCGTTTCTTAAGTCATGTAGAAATAATCGCTAATGATTATAGACAAAATTATCCAGCTGTTAATGTTTTAAATTCTAATAGAGTATTAGCAAAACTTAGAATGGCTAAAGATCAACTTGAGGTTGAAGAAACAAATAAAGCTATGGCTATCACAAAAACAGCATTAGAACACGTTATGAAAAGTTTGAAAGCAAATATGAATGAAGCTGAAATTGAAGCTGAATATAACTATATTTTGAATAAAAATGGTGTTGAAACATCTTTTGATACAATTGTAGGTTCAGGTTCAAATGGAACAATTCTACATTATGTTGATAACAATGACACAATAAATGATAACGAATTAGTTTTATTTGATTTAGGTGTTAAATACAATAATTATTGTTCAGATATCTCAAGAACATATCCAGCAAATGGAAAATTTACTAAAAGACAAAAAGAGATTTATGAAATAGTTTTAGAAGCTAATAAAAAAACTATTGAATGGTTAAAACCTGGACTAACAATTAAAGAGTTTAATGAATTTGGTCGTAATATTCTAATTAATGGTTTAAAGCGAATTGGACTTATCAAAGAAGATTCTGAAATAACAAAGTATTACTATCATAGTTTAGGACACTACTTAGGCTTAGATGTTCATGATGTTGGTCTATATGATGAAGTTATTCCTGTTGGAGCAATAATAACTGTTGAACCTGGTTTATACATTGCTGAAGAAGCTATCGGAATTAGAATCGAAGATAATATTCTAATAACTGAAAATGGTGGTATTAATTTATCAAAAGATTTGATTAAAGAAGTTAACGATATTGAAAAATTTATGAAGAAATAAGCAGAAATGCTTATTTTTTTTTGAAAAGTAAAATTACTTTTGTGCAACTAATATATGTTAGGAGGCGAAAGAAAATGAAAAAATTTTTAATTATTGTAATATTAGGTTTACTATTGATTGTAAGCGTGGGTAATGTTAATGCTAGTAAGCATTATACAAATTTTGAAGACATCAAACTAACAAAAGGTAAGTTGATAAATGATTATAGTGATAAAGATTTATCAAAATATTATAAGAAAGTTGATAAGAAGAAGTTTAGTGGATGGCGTATTGAGGAAATTAATAAACGAGTTAAAGTTACGTTTGTCGGTGAAACCCTATTTTCGTATTACAATGATGGTTATACATCAATGGATTATACATATAAGATGGATACTCGTGAAGTTTCAAAGTATAATTTTTCAGCAACGGGTTCAATTGGTGTTAAAACAAGTGGAACAAAAGGTGGTTTTAAAAGTGGATTAGATGGCTCAATCAAGTTATCATATACTAATGAAAAGCAAATAGAGAAGAAAGAATCCTATGAAATAAAAGTTAAGGTTGATCCAGGAACCCAAGTAAATTTATATACATATGGTGAAGGTAAAATAACAAATGGAGTTGCTGCTAAATATTTCTTTTGGTTTAGAATAAATAGAGGTGGGTATGAAGTCTTTGAACTTACAACAGAATATCAACGTTTAGAGAAGGTTAGAATATGAAAAAATACGTATTAATTTCAAGTGTTTTTGTATGTTTTATTCTACTAATTGTATTGATAGTTACTAACAAAAAATCTATCGATAAGAAGTTTATTACTGTAGATACACTATATTCATTTTTGTATAACGAAAACCAAAAGATTGAAATTGAAATTTATATAAATGATGATGAATTTCCACTGCTTGAAAAAAATATCTATAATGATTTTAAACTACATGATGAAAAATATAAAAAAAATCTTAGTTTGGAATTAGTAGATGTTACATATTCACATAGTGAGATGCTTAATAATGAGTATTTTCATAAGTATATATTTAAATTTAAAATGCCTAATCTAACAAGTGATTACAGCATTGAAGAAGCTATACTAGATATTAGTTTTATGAATAATAATAAGATTAGTTTAAAAATTGGAGATTTAAGTCTTATGTATATTGAATCTGAAAGTGAAATTAAATGGATTTCAATAGATTCAAAGAAAAATGATCCGAGTGATCTTCAAATCTCTCAAATTAGGATTGAACTTGAACAAATAATAACTAATATTGATACAATAAGTATTTATCCAGAAAGTAATCTAAAATATAGTTATATTGGTAATACATTAATAATAGACTTATTAAAATACGATTTAGTTTGTAATTATATACCAATAATTATCAAAACTAAAGATAAGCAAATATATACAATTAGTAATCATCGTTTTTTGATTGAATATAATATATTAGAAAATGCAGGAAAGAGATTGAATATATATGATTTTAATTGATTTGATAAATGTTGGAAAGAAATACTTGAATCGAAAAATTTCTTTTAAAGTATATAAAAATGATTTTATTATCATTACTGGAGAAAATGGAACTGGTAAATCAACAATATTAAAAATTATTAGTGGTTATATAAAAAGTGATTACGGACTTTGTGTAAGAGGAAACTTGAAAATCTCATACATGGAAGAAATATTTGATTTACCAGATATGAAAGTTATTGATTATTTAAAGATTATGGAAGATATAAAAAAAGGAAGATATAATGATTTACTTGCAGAAGCGTTTGAAATACCATTACAGCAATATACTTCTAAGTTATCTAAAGGCAATAAACAAAAACTTGGAATAGTTGTTAACTTGATAGGTGATAGTGACATTAACATATTTGATGAACCATTGAATGGTTTGGATAAAGTTAGTATTAAAGTTTTTACAGATTATCTTAAAAGTAAAAAGAATAGCAGAACTTTTATTATAAATACCCATTATCCAGGTGTTTTTAAAGAATTCTGTAATAAGCATATCTCACTATGATTTCAATATATGTTCAGCAATTTCAAACTTTCAAGGCTAAAATAGGGCTTTTAATTTACTTATGTTTACTAATACTAAACTTTGTTATTTTCTTACCATTTGATGTACCAAAGTATGATTTGTTTTTTAATACAACCTACTATATTGAAACCTATACAACGTTAAGTTATGAACTTTTGAAGATTATAGTAGTTATGGGACTTATAGCATTAATTTATGATCATAATAAGAATTACCATAATAATCTAACTTGTTTTAAATCTCGCTCGTATGTTATTTTAAATAAAATCCTCATCTATACATTTATTATATTAATTAATGGTGTAGTAATAGTGACTTTAAAGCTATCTGTTCTACGTTTATTTCGTTTTAATGATTTAGTGACACCAAATACTATGGAAATGTTTGAAACGCTTATTTTAGACTGTTTTGTTATTCTCTTTATAGGTTTGTTAATTGTTAGAAAGAAAACTAAAATAAGTATTTTTTTAATAGCGATTATATATTTTATATTGAACATATATTATCAAAATAGTACATCAATTATCTTATTTTATTTATTCCCAGTCCATGGTCAAAAGTATTACAATTATAAGAATAGTGAGTGTTATCAAATTCTTTACATAATAATCTTGATATTCCTGAATTTTGTCAAATATAACAATGAGGATATATAAAAAAAGTTGCCGTTAATAGGCAACTTTTTATTATTTATTAAACATAACTTTTTCTGAATTAAACATTTTAGTTAAACCAAATATTCCAACACCAACAATTAACATATTAATTATAATCGTAATTAAGAAGTTTATTGGATCAAATTCAAAATTTAATATTGAAGTAATTGATTGTACTGAATTATATATTGGTATAAAATATCCGGCTTTACCTTGCGTTGATGCACCTGTCATCGATGTAATACTAATCATCATATTAATAATCATAAGGACAGAAGCAAATGAAGAAGCTTCCTTTATAGACTTAGAATAAGCAGAAATCAATGAAATTAATACTACAAAAATTAAGGTTGTAGTTATTAAAACAATGAATAATAAAATATATTGAACAGGTCCATAGATGTTTAAATTAATATCAGAACCTTGAATTAACTTAGGTAAGGATAGCATTAATCCTATAAAACTTGATGCTGCACTAACTAAAGATACGAGGCTTAATGAAATTATTTTACCAAGAGCTATTTCACTACGTTTAACTGGGGTTGCAAGCAAGGTTGCAATTGTTCCACGTTCTTTTTCTCCAGCGATTGATTCAATAGAGATTGACATTGCTCCAGAGAATAAGAAAGTAATCAATAAGAACGGAATTATTGCTGTAACAACTCTAATAGCTATGGATTCATCAGTAGCAAGATCGAATTTAAGATCTTGATTTTTATTAATATCAAACTTATTTGATATTGAACGTTCGAAGTTATCTAAGGCGCTATAATATAATTCATATGCTGTTGCAGATTCTTTTTTACTTGAGTTATAGTATATTTTAACTTCAGGTTTATCAGTTTCATTGTTCATTTCAGCATAGAAATCAATATCATAAATCACATATAAATCTAATTCTTTATTAGTAATTTGTTTAAA
The DNA here is from genome assembly GCF_900660745.1 of Haploplasma axanthum. Taxonomy (GTDB): domain Bacteria; phylum Bacillota_I; class Bacilli_A; order Acholeplasmatales; family Acholeplasmataceae; genus Haploplasma; species Haploplasma axanthum. The sequence continues at coordinate 1,207,350 of NZ_LR215048.1, forward strand.
AATTACGTCATCAGTCAAATCATTTTTATCAATAAGTTCAAATTTAGTACTATTAATTATTAAGAAGTTTTCATTGTTTTTAAATTCTTCTGGGTAGTTTACAACGATTGCTTTGTACGTATAATCATCAACTACATTTGTTTGTTTTGCTAGAAAAGTTCCCATTAAACTATAAATAACAAATATCATAATACCTGGAAGAAGCAGTGAGACTAACATTCTTCTATCTGTGAAAAATCTTTTAAGTTCTTTCTTTATAATTGTTAACATATTTTTCATTCTAATTCTCCTCCTTGTGCATTGTAAACTTTAAAGAAAACATTCTCTAACGTATCGTTTTTTGTAATGTTTGGAAGAGTATCTTCGAGTGTCATTTTTCCGTTAATAATTATACCTACACGGTCACATAGTTTTTCAACTAAAGAGAAGATGTGAGTTGATAGAATTATTGTCTTTCCTAACGACTTTAATTCCTCTAAAAAGTCTGTTACTGTTTTAGCTGTAATAATGTCTAAACCATTAGTTGGCTCATCAAAAATAATGATTTTTGGATCATGAACTATTGATATAACTAGTGAAACTTTTTGTTTCATACCAGTTGATAAATCACCGACTTTAACTTCACTAAATTCATCAATGCCAAATTTTTTAAATAAATAATTTTTTCGTTCTTCAAGAACAGTTTTTTCAACACCATGTAATTCACCAAAATAATCAAATAAATAATTAGGTGTGAAGAAGTCTTCAAGTTTAAGTTCGCTTGTTAGAAAACCAATTCTCTTTCTAACTTCATTTGGTTGTTTAGTTACAGAAAAACCTTCAATAAATGCATCACCATCTTCAGTCTTAATAAGAGTGGATAAGATTCTAAGAGTAGTAGTTTTCCCTGCTCCATTAGGTCCTAAAAGACCGTATATTTCACCTTCGAATGCTTTGAAGGATAAACCATCAACTGCAATTTTTACACGCTGATTTGTTTTTTCAATTCTTTGTTGTTTCTTAGATAATTTAAAAGTTTTTACTAAGTTTTCAACTAAAAGTATTTCTTTCATATTAACCTCCTCATGTTGTTATTAATCATTTTTCTTACAATGCTTTAGTATGTAAACAAAGAAATAAAACTCTTAAAGTTTATATAATTGGCCTACGTTTAACACTGTAAAATAAGTATACAACAAAAACCACTTAATTACAATTAGTAAAGATTCCAAATAAAAAAATTTATAAGTGAAAAATGTAAGTTTAGTAAAAATAAACAAAGAGATTGAAAAATTTTAGTAGTCAAAAAGGTATTTTTTTTATGTTCAATAATTGAAACGACTATTTAACTCGAAGATAATTAATAGAGGTATAGTTTAAAATAAAAGTAGATGTTTTTAAATACTAAATTAAATATTCAATTGACTTAAGAAAAAATAGAATAGCAAGATTATATTTTTTTATATAGATTAAGCAACAGAGAATTAGCTGGTAAGAATAAGTATTACTCATATTAAAAAAGTAATCTTTTAAAAATATAGGAGTTTACTAAATAATTACTTTTTAATAATTGGCAAAATTCTTTATTATATTTTAAAATGATGACCTGAAAATTGTAAGTTTACTATAACTAAACTTTGACTTTTTTTATTTTAGAAATTTTAAAATAGTTGAATATTAATATTTCAAATAAAATGATTGTACTATGAAAGAATTAGGTTAGCACCAATTAGCTGATCAAGATAATGGTATAAAACAACTGAATAAGAAAAACTTGAGGGAAAATAAATTTTAGAAAAAAAACTAAAAAACGAGTTAATGGAATATCAATAAATTGATAAGTCAAGTCCTCAAAACGCGTGCTATATTTTGATGTATTTCTAAGATTAAAAATTTTTGATATTGATTCCAGTGTTAATAGTAAATAGTCTCGTTTTTAAAAATGTAGAGTGTAATAATTATAGCTAAGTTGAAAATTCATTGTTTACTATTTATATACTTTTAAAACTGCATTATTTTTTATAAGAAAAAATTTGTATCTAGTAAAATTTTTAAAATAAAAATATCAACCATTTTTGTTGTGATGAAATTGTTGCGATAAGTTATAGAATAATGAAATTTATTTTAGATACTTACGAGGTGCTTAATAGAAGAAGTAGATGTTATAAATTAACTGATTGCATTAATCCATAGTCTGATCTTACAAGAGTTAAAATAACATTATTTATGTCTTAAATAGCGTTTGAACAAATAAGATGGATAAATATCTTAGTAAAGAACACTCAAGCGCTCAAAACTACTCTTTATATAACTTAATCATACTCATTTTGTATTTATGATTACGAATATATAAGGGTGAAACTCAAATAATTAGCAATAATTATGGTCATAGTAGATTTAAAACACTATTAATAGAAGTTTTTTATATTTCAAACATTATATATTAGTTCCTATAATATATATTATGTAAACCTATTGTTGTGTTGATTGTTGTGCGAACAACTAAATTAGTGTTGATATGTTGGTAAAAATGTTGTGTTAAATTTACTGGTTTGTTTCTGCTTTTAGGTTTAATCGCATATAATTTAGTGAAAATAAACTTACTGAATATTTGTTAATATCAATCTCTAAAAATGTGCTAAAATATATGTGGTGATTAATATGAAAAAGAAAATTTTATTAATTTTAACTGGTGGTACGATATCAATGAACAAACGTGATGAAGATCAACTAGTTAATATCTCAGATGAATATGATAAAGTTATTGATGAAGTTAAAGACAATTTAAGAGAGATTGACCTTGACTATTGTGTGTTTTCAATGGTTCCATCGCCTCATATGAAATTGACTGATATGTTTAATTTAAGTAAACTTATTGATTTAAAGCTTAATGAAACGAATATTGATGGTATTGTTGTTACGCATGGTACTGATACTTTAGAGGAAACTTCATACATGGTCGATTTATATGTTAACTCTAAAAAACCTGTCGTATTTACAGGTTCAATGCGAAGTCATTCAGATATCTCTTATGACGGAATTAGAAATCTTGTTTCAGCAATTTTGGTTGCTTCTTCTGATGATTCTAAAAATCAAGGTGTTCTCGTTGTCTTAAACGATGAGATCAATTCAGCTGCTGAAGTAACAAAAACTCATACTTTATCACTTGATACTTTTAAGTCATTAGACTTTGGGCCTTTAGGAATTATTGATAATTCAAGCGTATATTTTTATAGAACAAGGATTAAAAATACTAAACATATAAGACCAACTGAAATTATACGCAATGTCGAGATTGTAAAAATATCTTCAGGCTCAAGTTCACTTTTACTAAACTTACTGATTGATAATGATATTGATGGCATTATTTTAGAATCACTTGGAAGAGGTAATACAACACCTGATTCTTTACCAGGCGTGATTAGAGCGATTGAAAAAAATATTCCTGTAGTATTAACAAGTCGAGTTCCCATGGGAAGAGTTCTCGGCACCTATGGTTATGTAGGTGGTGGTGGTCATTTAGAAAAATTAGGTGTAATTTTTGCTCCTAACTTAAACAGTCAGAAGGCCAGAATAAAATTGTTGATGTTACTTAATAGTGATATTGAAACTGATGATTATTATAGTTATTTCAAATAATTATAAATAACATAAATTCACTAATAAGTTTATAAATACTAAACTTACGTTTTTTGAACAAAAAAAGTGCTTATTTTATTAATAGGCACTTTTTGTTTATTTTACGCTTTATATTCTATTTTAATAACTTTAGAAAACTACTACCATGTTTAGGTTTTTCAGTATTGAAATTTTCAGCAATAGTATATCCGATATCGGCAAATGTTTTTCGAATCGGAAGTTCATTTCCACCGTCTGAGAATTTCTTTGAATATATTAATAAAGGTACATATTCTCTTGTATGATCAGTTCCATGATGTATTGGATCATTACCATGATCAGCTGTTAAAATTAGCAAATCGTCTTCCTTTAAATTCTTAATCAAATCTGGAAGTTGTGAATCGAATTCTTCAATAGCTTTTCCATATCCAAGTGGATCTCTTCTATGACCATATAATGCATCAAAATCAACTAGATTTAAGAAACATAAACCTTGAAAATCTTCTTTAGCAATTTCAGTTATTTGTTTCATTCCATCATTGTTTGACTTTGTTTTTGAAAAACGATTAATACCAAATCCGTCAAAAATATCGTTGATTTTACCTAAAGCAATGACATCAATTTCTTTCTCATCTAAATAGTTTAGAGTTGTCTTTTCAAATGGTTTTAATGCATAATCATGTCGGTTTGGTGTTCTAGCAAAATCATTTTTATTAGTACCAATAAATGGTCTGGCAATTACTCGTCCAACCTTCCATTCAGGCTTCATTGTTATTTCACGAGCTATCTCACAAATACGATATTGTTCTTCGATTGGAATGATTCCTTCATGCATTGCAATTTGTAAAACACTATCTGCTGAAGTATAAACGATTAGGGCTTTTGTTTTCATATGTTCTTCACCTAATTCTTTTAAAATCTCCGTACCTGATGCAGCATAATTTCCAATTGTTTTATATCCGGTTTTTTTCTCTAATTCATCAATTAACTCTTTAGGAAATCCAGTGTCAGTAAATGTTTGGAAAGGTTTATCAATATAGAGTCCCATCATTTCCCAATGGCCAGTCATTGTATCTTTTCCAAGTGATGCTTCTTGCATTTTTGTATAGTAAGCAAGTGGTTTCTTAACTGGAGGTACATTCTTAATAGGAGCGATATTTCCATATCCAAATTTTTGTAAATTAGGGATTTTCAAATCCATTCTCTCAGCAATATGACCAATGGTATTTGCTCCTTTATCTCCGTACTTTTCAGCATCTGGAGCTTCACCAATTCCTAGACTATCTAGAACAATCAAAAAAATTCTTTTATACATTTTTATTTCCTCCTTTAGCTCTTGGATGTGTATTCTCATAAACATCTTTTAAGCGTTTATTATTTATATGGGTATATATTTGTGTTGTCGATATATCTTCATGTCCTAATAAGGTTTGTAGTGTTCTTAAATCCATTCCATTCTCAAGTAAATGAGTGGCAAATGAATGTCTTAGCGTATGAGGTGATATATCAGTTTTTATATTTGCTTCTTTTGTAAGAAGTTTTAATAGTTTAAAAAATCCCTGCCTTGATAGTTTACTACCGGCATTATTAATGAATAAGTAACTACTAGTTTCACCTTTTAGTAATTGCTCTCTAGACTTTAAAATATAAGTTTTACAAGCCTTAACAGCCATTTCTGAGATAGGAACGATTCTTTCCTTATCTCCCTTACCAATTACGTTTATATAGGCTTCATTTAGATGTAAATCTCCTAATTTAAGATCTAAAAGTTCTGAAACTCTAAGTCCAGAACCATAAATTAATTCTAGTAAAGCAATGTTTCTTTTTCCTAATTCTGTTGTTATATCAATTGTTTCTAATAGTTTTGTTATTTCTTCAATAGAAATAACTTGTGGCAATTTTTTTTTACTTTTAGGTGCTTCAATTTTTTTTGCATAATCTTCATCTATTTCTTGTTCAATAGCAAGAAAGTGATAAAAACTTTTTAATGCTGTAAGCTTTCTTGCATAACTAGAACTAGAAAACTTTTTTCTGACTGTTTTTAAGTAGTTTTCAAGATGTTTACTTTCAATTTTTTTTGGTTTAGTAACATTATGATACTTTTCTAAAAAAACAATGTATTGGCTAAGATCTTTCATGTAAGCTTTGATAGTATTAGCTGAAAGGCCTTTTTCTTTCTTTAAAAACATTTCATAATCTTTTACTATATATTTCATACGAATACCTCAAAAACTTGATTTCCAAAGTTGATTCCTTGTCTAGTTAACTGTAAAAATCCATTGTTTACTTTTACTAAACCTAACTTTATTTTTTCCTTTAATTCTGGATATTTATCTAGTAATACTATACTATACTTTGTTTCTAACTTTTTAATATCTATACCTTCCATTAATCTTAATCCAAAGATTAATTCATCTGCAAGATTATCTTCTTTAGTTTGTTTTACACTTACTGCTTGCCATTTATCATGATATTTATTTAATGATTTATTATTATATGTTCGATAATTGTCGACAAAACCGTGTGCACCAAGTCCAACACCAATATAGTCACTTAATGTCCAATACAATTTATTGTGTTCTGAATATTTTTTGTTTTTAGCAAAATTTGAAATCTCATAATGTTCAAAACCCATTTCTTCAAGTTCTTTAATCACTATATCAAACATTTCACCTTCGATATCATTATCAACAGGTTGAAATTCACCTTTTAAAAACTGATGATAAAAGTATGTTTTGTCTTCAAGAATTAAGGAATAACAAGAAACATGGTCAATATTAAGTTTTTTCACATTTTCTAAATCATTGCAAAGCATCTCTATTGTTTGACCTGGAATTGCGTATATTAAGTCAATACTAATATTTGTTATTCCAAGCATTTTTAAATTATTTACAGAGTAATATATCATATCTTTAGTATGCTTACGATTAACAAACTTTAAAATCTCGTCACTAAAACTTTGAACACCTAAACTAACTCTATTAATACCATATTTTTTAAATATTAGACCTTTATCCATTGAATATGACTCTGGGTTAACTTCGATAGTTATTTCACTAGCTTTGATTTCTTTAATTGCAGTAAATAAGACTTCTAATTGATATGGTTTTAACATACTTGGTGTTCCACCACCAATATAAATTGTATTTATTGTTTCAAAATGCTCTTTATATGTAGCAATCTCTTTTGATAAACTCTCTAAATATTTATCAACAACATCATCATTTTTAGGTACTTGCTTTACAAAATCACAATAATGACAGATATATTCACAAAATGGAATATGTATATATAAACCTTTCATGAAATCACTCTCTTTCTTTATAAAAATATTATACATCAAAACACACTTTTTTCATATTATTATGTAAACCGAAAAAAAGAAGACTTTAGTAGTCTTCAAGTTTCATTCTTCATTATTTGATAAAATTGCAAGGAATGCTTCTTGTGGAACCTCAACACTACCTACAGATTTCATCTTCTTCTTTCCTTCTTTTTGTTTCTCTAATAGTTTTTTCTTTCTACTAATATCTCCACCATAACACTTAGCTAAAACATCTTTTCTAATTGCTCTAATAGTTGATCTAGCAATGATTTTATTACCAACTGCAGCTTGAATAGGAATTTCAAACATATGACGTGGTATTAAATCTTTCAATTTATCACAAATCACTTTACCTCTTTGGTATGCAAAATCTTTATGAACAATAACCGATAAAGCATCAACTACTTCATTGTTAAGTAAAATATCCATTTTTTGAAGGCTTGATGTTCGATAATCCGAGATTTCATAATCAAATGAAGCATAGCCTCGTGTAGTTGATTTAAGCTTATCAAAAAAATCATAAACAATTTCAGATAAAGGTAAATAGTAAACAATTGATACTCTTGTAGCATCTAAGTAAACCATATTTTCAAAAATACCACGTTTCTTTTGTGATAAATCCATTACAGCACCAACATATTCACTTGGTGACATGATTGTCGCTTTTACGTAAGGTTCTTCTATATAATCCACTTTTTGAGGTGCAGGAAGCATTGATGGATTATCTATTTCAATTTTAGATCCATCTGTTAAGTATACATGATATATTACCGATGGAGCGGTTGCTAAAATATCAATGTTAAATTCACGTCTAATTCTTTCTTGAATTATCTCCATATGTAATAACCCTAAGAAACCTGTTCTAAATCCAAAACCTAGAGCTTGTGATGTTTCAGGTTCATATATTAACGATGCATCATTTAATTTAAGTTTATCAAGGGCATCTTTAAGATCATTATATTTAGAACTATCAATTGGATATAAACCACAAAAAACTACCGGATTCATTTGGCGATAACCGGGTAAAGCTTGTTTTGCAGGTTTTTCAACCTTTGTTATGGTATCACCAACTCTTACAGTATCAATTGTTTTAATTGCTGCTGTAACATAACCAACATCTCCTGGGCCAAGAATCTCTCTAGGGCTTATTTTTGGAGTAAACACTCCAACTTCAATTACTTCATATACAGCTTTTGATGCCATAAATTTAATTTGATCACCTTTTTTTATTGTTCCATTAACAACTCTTATTGATGGAATAACACCTTTATAAGCATCATAAAGTGAGTCGAAAACTAGTGCTTGTAACGGTTCATCAGCATTTCCTGTTGGTGCAGGTACATCAGTAATAATTCTTTCTAAAATATCATCAATACCAATTCCTTCTTTTGCAGAAGCAAGAATTGCGTTACTTGCATCAATACCAATTACATCTTCGATTTCTTTTTTCACTTTTTCTGGTTCAGCACTTGGCAAATCAATTTTATTAATTACTGGTATAATTTCTAAATCATTATCGATAGCAAGATACACATTTGCTAATGTTTGGGCTTCTATTCCTTGGGCGGCATCAACAACTAAAATAGCACCTTCACATGCAGCTAAAGAACGTGATACTTCGTATGTAAAATCGACATGTCCTGGAGTATCAATTAAATGCATGATATATTCTTCACCATTTTTTGCAGTATAATTCATTTGAACAGCATTAAGTTTTATAGTAATGCCTCTTTCTCTTTCTAAATCCATAGAATCTAATAATTGGGCTTTCATATCTCTATCTGCAACAGTATTAGTCTTTTGTAATAATCGGTCAGCTAAAGTTGACTTTCCATGATCTATATGGGCTATAATAGAAAAATTTCTTATTTTCTTTTGTCTATCAGTATATTTTTTATAATCCATTTTATCACCTTTCTCGCTTATATATTTTAACATTATTTATATGAAAATAAAATATAATAATACTGCTTATCTAGTAAAACGCTTTCTAAATATTTCTTTATATATTTGCTTGCATGTCATTTGACATTATTGTATAATGATGATATAGAAAACCGAGGAGGAAAATAAATATGAAAAAAATATTAGGATTATTTTTTGTTGCCATAACTGCTGTTGCATTAGTAGCATGTGGGAAAAAAGAATATGGTGTAGATGGTACTTTTACTGCGTTTGAAGTTGGAGTAAATAGTGGTGCTGCTCAAGTTACTTGGGTAGATGTAACAATTCAAAAAGGTAAAGTTGCTAAATACTTTATTGATGCTAGACAAGGTAAAATTGTTGAAGGTAAACAAGTTTGGAACGCTGAAACTAAGAAAGAACTTCAATATGGATACCGTATGCACGGTCAAAATGATTTATCAGTTGAAGATTACAAAAAATACTTAGCTGATAATAACCTAAAAGAATGGTTTGAACAAGCTGAACTTTTAGAAAAAGAATTCTTAGCTAAAGGTGTTGAAAATGTTAATGTTAAAGATAATTACTTTGAAAATGTTACCGGTGTGACGATCAAAGATGGTTCTTATACTAAACTTGCTAAGGCTGCTTTAGAAAATGCTAAAAAGGGTGTTACAATCGCATTTGAAGTTGGAGTAAATAGTGGTGCTGCTCAAGTTACTTGGGTAGATGTAACAATTGAAAAAGGTAAAGTTGCTAAATACTTTATTGATGCTAGACAAGGTAAAATTGTTGAAGGTAAACAAGTTTGGAACGCTGAAACTAAGAAAGAACTTCAATATGGATACCGTATGCACGGTCAAAATGATTTATCAGTTGAAGATTACAAAAAATACTTAGCTGATAATAACCTAAAAGAATGGTTTGAACAAGCTGAACTTTTAGAAAAAGAATTCTTAGCTAAAGGTGTTGAAAATGTTAATGTTAAAGATAATTACTTTGAAAATGTTACCGGTGTGACGATCAAAGATGGTTCTTATACTAAACTTGCTAAGGCTGCTTTAGCTAAAGTTGGTAAATAATAAGATTAAAGTATAAAGAATTGTTGATTAATCAGCAATTCTTTTTTTTATAAAATTTTACATTCTATTTACAAAAATTAATGATACAATATATCTCTAAGGATGTGTTTTAAAATGAAATTTACTATAAATGAACGTTACAACAACTTAAGTTCATATTATAAAAATAAATACGGAAAAAAAGTATTTAAAGTCCCTATTAATGCGGGATTTACTTGTCCTAACTTAGATGGTAAGGTTGCAAAAGGTGGTTGTAAATTTTGTTCCGCTTTTGGTAGTGGTGAGTTTGGTGGGAATAAAAAAGATTCATTCCAAAAACAATTTGATGAAGTTAAAGAACGCATGCATCAAAAATGGCCGGATGCTTTCTATACAGTTTATTTCCAATCGTATACAAATACATATGCCCCTCTTCCTAAACTGAAAGAACTTTATGAAGAAGCCATTTCTCTTGATTCTAATATCGTTCAGATTAGTATTTCAACGAGACCAGATGAAATAAGTCAAGAAATTGTTGATTATTTATATGAACTAGATCAAAGAATCGATGTACAAATAGAACTTGGTTTACAAACAATTCATGAAAAAACTGCTAATGATATGAATCGTGCGCATGATTTACAATCCTTTATTGATGCAGTTGCTCTTCTTCGCTCAAGAAATATCGAAACGGTTGTTCATATCATGGATGGTCTTCCAGGTGAAACGTATGATATGATGATTGAAACAATCAAATTTCTTAATACACAAGATATTCAAGGTATTAAGATACATATGTTAAATATTCTATTGAACTCTAAATTAGGTCGTGAATACTTGAAAAATCCTTTTCCAGTACTAACAAGAGATGAATATCTTAAGGTTGTTGTAGATCAAATTGCATGGCTTAGAGATGATATAGTGATACACCGTTTAACAGGTGATGGTGATCCTAAATATCTAATTGAACCTAAATGGATAATGAAGAAATTTACTGTTTTAAATGATATTAACAAGCGATTAAAACAATTAGATTTATATCAAGGAGTATATTATAATAATGCAAAGAAACATCGTTGATTTAACACATTTACTTCTACTTGATTATTTAAATAAAGATACGATTGCTATTGATATGACACTTGGAAATGGTTTTGATACATTATTTTTAGCTAAAAAATCTAAGCATGTTTATTCATATGATATTCAAGAAAAAGCATTCTTAAATAGTAAAAAACTTTTGGATGAAAATAAGATAACTAATGTTACCTTTCTAAAAGAAAGTCACAACAATATTGATAAATTAAATGTTGATTACCAATTAGTACTTTTTAATCTAGGTTATTTACCTGGATCAGATAAAACAATAACTACATTATCTGAAACAACTATTGATGCAATCTCAAAAGTTCTTGTTAAAGATAGCCTTAAAGTACTTGCTATTGTGATTTACAGAGGACATACCGAAGGACAAATTGAAGACTTAAAGATTATTGATTTATTAAAATCAGTTAATGATTCTTTTAAAGTTACAAAATTAGAAACATTAAATACTAAAAAACCATCACCATATTTGATACTAATCGAAAAAAAATAGGAGAAAAACATAATGAAAAAGGCGCTACTACTTCTCTTAGTTTTACTAACAAGTATAACTATTGTATCATGTACAAAAAACGAAGTAACAATTGATAAAGCTATAGAAGAAATTAGATTTAATACTGAAGTGAATTCAGATTTTGAATTGCCAACTTCAATTTATAATTATAAATTAGAATGGCAAACAACAAGTGAGAATTTATTAATTGAAAATCAAGATACTAACAAAGTTTTAATTAAACTAGTTAAAGAAACAAATGTTGTAACTGCAACATTAACGCTAATTATTAGTAATAGTTATGATTCAAAAGTAAAAAATTATACAATAACAATATCATCATTACCATCTAACGAAGAAAAGGTTTCTGTTTCTTACTATGATGGTAATACATTAATTGAATCAATTAACTATAAATACAATACTTTAGCTATTGAAAAATCAGATTATAATCCTGAAGGATATTCGTTAGAAGGTTGGTTTACAGATAAAAAGCTAACTATTAAATATGATTTTAATACTCCGCTACTAAGTAATCTTACTTTATATGCAAAATTAATTAAAAACCCTATAACTGACTCAGAAATGATTGATAGTGACTTAGATAATTTAAGTACTCTTGACTTTTCAACAGAAAATGAAAAAATTGATTTACCATTAAAAGGAAAATATAATTCTAAAATTGTTTGGCAATCAAATAATCCTAAAATCATTAGTGATCAAGGTTTCATCTTCTACCCTAGTGAAAGAACAGTTGTTAAACTAACAGCAACTTTAACCCTTAAAAACTTTAAAAAAACATTTTCTAAAGATATAACTGTTGATCCATTTTCTAGGACTACAAACCTTAATTTAAATAGTAAAAAATTGGATTTTAAGAATTTGGAAACAACATTTAATATCCCAAGTAATCGTAAAATTGACACTTATTATTTAAATGATGGATTATTACCTTACGTTGATGTCCAAAACTTTTTTGAATCATTAAATGGATTTATCTTATATGATAAGTTAAGATTTGATTATCAAGACGATTATTTAATTAAAATAAGTTATAACTATAATTCATCAAATTATCTTGCAACAATTGATTTTAAATCCAATACAATAACAACACAATCACTAACTTTTTTTGATTATTATACAATTGAGTATGATGGAATCTCTTATGATAACTATGGAATTACTGACAAGATAATCAGTTCCACTCTAGGTGATGATGTCCTCTTTAATTTAAATAAATACAATGTGAATACGTTTATTTATAAGGATAGTATTACTAATAAAAGTAAATTTTTAATTCCTTACCATTTTGCTAATCATATCTTCACTGGTTCTTCATATTATAATACCTATTATAATGGCGATGAGTATTATGGTTTTTATGAAACACCTGAAGAAAATTCACTTAATGAAGTTAAAAAAAGTTCACTTAATAACCAAAAAATAACAGATGATGTCTTATATTCAAACTATAATATGCTTGCTTTTCTTTTTGATAATTACTATGGTTTAGTAGATCCTGAGACTCCTATAAATGATTATTATGATATTTTAGTTGATTATCAAGATGATTTATTAGTTGATGACTCAAATAGACTTTCTCAAAATATTGCAAACTTCTTATATAAGGAAATCGATGATTTACATACTAGTTTTGCTATGGAGGGATATTATAATTCATCTTCATATACAATTAGTTATGATAATATGGAATTTGGTGAAAGACAAGATAAATTCTATAGTCAAATCTATGATATAGAAGATTTAGTTAATCAGAAACATGATATTTATGATTATAATGGTTATATTGACTACGATAAACTTGATAATATGAAAACATATCGATTCCTTGATACAAATAAAACTACGGCAGTAATCTTTTTATATGAATTTTTATTAGATGAATCTGATGTAAGTTCAAAAGGTATTATACGAGATGCACTTCAAAATATATATAAAGAGAGTTCAAACACTAAAAATATTGTTTTAGATTTATCAATTAATGGTGGAGGACATGTTGGAGCAGTTTTTGATGTTTTAGGTTTTATGACTAGTGAAGCTGTTACTCATACAAGTTTTAATCCATTAACAAATTCTTCTTTAACTTATTCATCTATTTCCGATATGAGTAGTGTTCCTAAAAGTGTTTTAGATAAATCAAGATCTAATAATTGGTATATTTTAAGTACAATTGGAACTTTTAGTTCCGCAAACGCAACTGTTGCATTAGCAAAAGAATATGGATATGCTAAGATTATTGGTGAAAAATCTGGTGGTGGTGCATCATCAATTCAACCTGTTGTCTTAGTCGATGGATCAATAATATATATCAGCAGTCTAGATGTTATTACATTTAGTAGAAACAATAAATTTGTTAATATCGAATATGGAGTTGAACCAGATATTAATCTAAATCATCTGAAAATACAGGATGATAAATCAATTCTAAATGCAATTTTAAACAACTAAAGAGAAAAGAGATTGATAAACAATAACATCAATCTCTTTTTTTCTAATCTTCTATTATGTAATTACCAATACTTTCAGGATGAATAGTTATTTCAACTTCTAAGATCATTTTACTATTAGCCTTTAGAACTTTTACATCTAAATTCTTATATTTGAAGCTATCTCCTTTTACACCCATTTTTCCAAGATTCGCAAGAACCCATCCATTAATGGTTGAATAGTCTTCATCATCTAAATCTTCAAAATCAATTATATCTTCTAAATCTTCTAAATAGGTTGAACCTAAAATAACATATTTTGAATCATCAATTTTTTTAATATTTTCGGATATTTTATCATGTTCGTCCCAAATATCTCCAACTAATTCCTCTAAAATATCTTCCATTGTAACAATTCCTAGTGTTCCACCATATTCATCTTTAACAATTGCCATATGATGTTTTCTTGTTTTAAAGAAAGTAAGTAAATCATTTATACTCATATATTCTGTAACATCAATTGGTTTTTGAATTATTGAGTCTAATGGTTTTTTTTCGATAAGAACTTTATTATAAAAATCTTTATGGTTAATAATTCCAATAATATTATCAATATTTTCATTAAAAACAGGTAATCTTGAATAACCAGAATCTCTAAACTTCTTTGTTATTTTTTCTAATGTCGAATCTCTGTTAATAGCAACAATCTCAGTTCTCGGTGTTAAAATATCTTCAACTTTTAAATCATCAAAATCTAAAACACTTTTTATTAACTGGCTTTCATTTTCATTAATGCTGTCATCTTCTTCTGCCTTATCAATAATGTTCAAGAATTCATCTTCAGTCATCTTTTTCTTATTTGGTTGGTAGAGTAAATTTCTAAGTACTACATATAAAAATGTTAAAGGAAATAAGCCATACTTGATCAATAAAATAAAAGGTTTAAATAATGTAAGTATTGTTAAAGGTTTATTTTCTGCAATTGATAAAATTGGCAATACAGCAAATATACCAATAATTGCATTCCCACCAAATAATGTAATAATTGTCGATATAAGTTCATTAAAATAATTTCTCATGAAAATATACATCAAGATATTAAAAAGTGCTAAAACAATCAATAAAGCATAATTAATTGCGTTTCTAGTATAGACATTATTAATAATATTGTTACTTAGTTCTTTCTTTCCTTTTAAAGTGTTTAGAGAGAAACTAATTGAGAAAATTATTAATAGAACTAATAGTAAAACTATAAGCCATGGTAAATTATTCATTATCATCACCAACTTCTAAATTAGAATCTAATTTTGTAACTTTAACTTTTTCAATAACTCTTTCATTGTATTCAACAACTTCATAATTAAATCCGTTATAATCAAATTGAATTTTTTCATCTTTTTCAGGAAAATGTCCAATTTCTCCAAGTATAAATCCGCTTAAAGTATCATATTCATCTACTGGTAATCCAGCTTTAATTTTATCTTCAACATCATCAATACTAGCTAAACCATCAATAATATATGTAGTATCATCAATAACAATAACATCTTCTGTAATATCATCATATTCATCAAAAATATTACCAACTATTTCTTCAAGAAGATCTTCAATTGTAACAATTCCTGAAGTACCACCAAATTCATCAATTACGATAGCCATATGATTTTTTGTTTTTTGCATTTCTTTAAATAATTCAGCAGTTTTCATTGATTCTGGAATATAAAATGGCTTTCTTAATATTTTTCTAATATTAATCTTTTCATGTTTTAATGCATAATATAGTAAGTCTTTTACATGCAATATACCTACGATATTATCAATTGATTCTTCGTAAACTGGAATTCTTGAAAATCCTTCATTTTTTATACATTCAATAATGTCATCGAATGACATATTAATATCTATTCCAGTAACTTCTGTTCTATGTGTCATTACTTCACTAACATATTGATCATCAAAATCTAAAACTTTTTCAATCATTTCTTTTTCTCGTTCTTTAATTGCGTCACCACTACCAATTACTAGCATTCTTAATTCATCTTCAGTCATTTCTTCTTTTTGTTCTTTTATGCCTAATAAACGTGAAATACCATTTGCTGATTTAGTTAATAAGATTACTAAAACTCTCATGATTTTATTAATAACATTTAAGACTCCAACAGTTCGATAAATAAACTTTTCAGGATTTTGAATTGCAATTTTTTTAGGAACTAATTCCCCAAAAACCACTTGTAAATAAGTCAAAATAATTGTAATTACAATTTTAATTAATCCTTGCCATAAACTAGATTCAAGAAAACTTTCTCCTAACAGTTTTAAAATTGGCTCTGTAAAAGCTTCTGCTGCAAGAAAACCATTGATAAAACCAATAAAAGTAATACCAACTTGAATAGTTGATAAAAAGTTAGTTGGATTTTTAATATATTTTAAAGTAAGCTTTGCTCTTTTGTTTCCATTATCACTATCACTTTTAACTTTGATTTCATTTGCAGCAACTAAAGCTGCCTCGCTTCCTGCAAAAAATGCATTAATAAGAATTAATAAAATAATTAACAATACGTTCGTTAATACACCCATGATTTCACCTCTAATTTATAACAAAAAAAGACATCATAAAATATGCCACTTCTACTGTTAGTATTATGAACTTCCATGAATATATCAGCCGTCCTCTGACTGTGTTCTTCCATTTCTTTTCTTTTTCTCCTTCAATCATCTTAAATAAGACGTTATAATAATTATACATTTTTTTTATTAATTGTCAATATTTTGATATTACTGTGTGGTTATCTTGTGATAATGTCTTAAGTAGTATCTTTTAATAATGTCCCAAACATTAGAAACTATAATACAATATTAAGTACTTAATATAATGGAGGTACTTAATGAGAAAGGTAGAACTAAAACCAATGGAACAAATGAAATATGAAACAATAAAAAAATTAGTAATAAATAACGGTAATAAACTTAATGCTGCTAATAAACTAGGTATATCAATCAGACAAGTTAATAGATTAATTATCAAATATAATGAACAAGGTAAAGAAAGTTTTATTCATGGTAATAGAAAGAAGTCTCCTTCTCTTATAATTACAGATGAAATGAAAAAACAAATTTTGAATTTATATAACAACAAGTACTACAACTTCAACTTTAAACATTTTAAAGAAATGCTCCTAGAAAATGAGAAAATTAAAATATCTTATAATTCACTATACAATCTCTTAGATAAAAATCTTATCTTATCACCAAAAGCTGAAATAATTACTAAGAGAAAATATCGTGATAGAATTCAAACAAAAATAGATTTAAACGAATCCTTATCTATTCAAGAAAAGAGTCTTATCATTGATAATAACATCTTAGATCCTAAAGATAATCACGCAAGGCTTCCAAGAAAAAAATACGGTGGTGAGTTATTACAAATGGATGCATCAGAACATTTATGGTTCGGAGATAAAAAGACTCATCTACACGCTGCAATAGACGATGCTACAGGTATGATAGTTGGTGCATATTTCGATCATCAAGAGACTCTAAACGGCTATTACAACGTTTTAAAACAAACATTAGAGAATCACGGGATACCTAATGAACTTTTAACTGATAGAAGAACAATCTTCGATTATAAATCATTAAAAAACCCTCAACCTGAATATAGTACATTAACACAGTTTGGTTATGCCTGCGAGCAGCTCGGTATAACTTTAAGTGTTACTTCTATTCCTCAAGCTAAGGGGAGGATTGAACGTTTATTTGGCACATTACAATCCCGTTTAATAAATGAGTTACGAATTAATAATATTAAAACCATAAATCAAGCTAATGAGTTCCTACAATCATATCTTGGTAAGTTTAATAAACAATTCTCTCTCATTAATGATAATATACCACAAGTTTACGAAAAGATTAATAGTGATACTGATTTAAACTTAATTTTAGCCATTATATCTAATCGAGTATTTGATCGTGGATCAGCTTTAAAGTATCAAAATAAATATTTTCAAGCTTATAGTAAAAATGGCGACTTAGTAAACTTTAAACACCGAACAAAAGCTATAGTTATTAAATCTTTTGATAATAAACTATATTGTTTAATTAACAGCGTGTACTATAAACTAATCGAATTAGAATCTCATGAAAGTAATTCTAAAGAATTTGATTTGCCTGTTGAAAAAGAAAAGAAAAAATACACTGTTCCTAATAGTCATCCATGGAAAAGTGATTCTTATAATCGGATGATAGAAAGAGCAATGTATAAATCACGTTAATGATCTTATTTTTTTAGGACATTTTCAAAAGATATTGACATATTTTGATATTACTGTAATCAATTCTACATCTTTTTATTAATAAGCAATGAATTATTTTTACATGTATTTTTTGTAAACAAATATTTACAAGAACACCAAGAGATATTTTCATAAATTGCTTGAAAAATAATCAATAATTTGGTATTATATCTTTTGAAGGGGAGTAGTTAGCTCTAAATGTATCGTCAATACGGATTTTATCCCGGTGCATTTCAAGTTAAATATTGCTTGTAACGAGACCTTTATGACTTTTTTAAGTCTAGAGTCTTTTTTTTATAGAAAAAATTAGGAGGAAATATGAAAAAAGAATTAGATATAAAGAAATCTGATGAAAATTCATCAGAAAAAAATGTTGATTCTTCTTTTGATAAAGTTCTTTATCAAAGTAGTATCAAAGAGATTTCAGTAAAGGTTGGAGCAAATTTAGATAAAGGTCTAACAACTGATGAGGCTAAAATAAGATTAGAATCTAATGGGGCAAATAAACTTGATGACGTTAAAAAACGACACATCATCTTGAAATTTATTGACCAATTAAAAGATTTTATGATTATAATTTTATTTATAGCTGCAATTATTTCAATTGCAACAGAGGATTATGCTGAAGGTATCTTAATTATTGCAATTGTTGTTTTAAATGCTGTACTTGGTGTTTTACAAGAAGCCAAAGCTGAAAAAGCCTTAGAATCAATTCAAGCATTATCTTCTCCACAAATAATCGTTATTAGAGATGGTAAGGAACAACGAGTTGATGTTAAAGAACTTGTTATTGGAGATTTAGTTCTTCTTGAAGCTGGAGATTATGTCCCAGCAGATTTAAGAATTATTGAATCAGTTAACTTGAAAATTGATGAATCAGCATTAACTGGTGAAGCAGTTCCAGTTGAGAAAATTCATGAACCAATTAAGAAAGATAACGTACCTCTGGGTGATAGAACAAACTTGGCATTTATGAGTACAGTTGTTACTTATGGGCGTGGTACGGCAGTAGTTGTAAAAACTGGTATGGATACTGAAATTGGTAAGATTGCAAAACTTCTTGCTGAAACTGAAACAGAAGCCACTCCTTTACAAAAGAGTATTAACCAATTAGGAAAGACTTTAGCAATTATTGCACTAATTATTACAGGTATTATTTTTGCAATTGAAATTGTTGAGAGTTTAATTATAAATGGTAAAGTAACACCTGATAGTATCTTAGAATCATTTACGTTTGCGGTTGCACTTGCTGTTGCTGCAATTCCTGAAGGACTTCCTGCGATTATTACTGTTGTATTATCACTTGGAATGACTAACTTAGTTAAGCAAAATGCAATCATGCGTACTCTTCCATCTGTTGAAACTTTAGGTTCAACAAGCATTATTTGTTCTGATAAAACTGGAACATTAACTCAAAATGTGATGACAATCCAAAAACTTTATGTTGATGGAAAAATGGTTAATGCTGATGAATCACTTAAGTTAGATACTAATACTACTAAAGTAATTGAATATGGTGTTTTAGTTAATGACGTTAAGGTTAGACTTGAAGACAAAACAATTGTTAAATTTGGTGATCCAACAGAGATTGCTTTAATTGACTTAGGTATTAAATACAATATTGATCCAATTAAAACTAATAGTAAGTTCAAACGTATTTATGAATTACCTTTTGATTCAACTAGAAAACTTATGACTACTGTTAATGTTATTGATGGTAAAACTTATGCGATTGTTAAAGGTGCTCCAGATGTTGTTTTTGGTAGAAGTACTTCTTTTGTTGAAAATACTAATATCCAAAAATTTGATAAAAAAGCACATGAAAACTTTATGACTGCCAATAATAATATGGCTGATAATGCATTAAGAGTTTTAGCAATCGGTTATAAAGAATTAAAGAATAATGATGATTATTCAAAATACTCATTTGAAGATATTGAATCTGATTTAACACTTCTTGGTTTAGTTGGTATGATAGATCCTGAAAGACCAGAAGTTGCTGAAGCTGTTAAAGTATGTAAACAAGCAGGTATTACTACTGTTATGATTACAGGTGACCATAAAAATACTGCAGTTGCTATTGCGAAAAAAATCGGTATTCTTGGCAACAATGATTTAGCTATTACAGGTCATGAGCTTGATCAAATGAACGATGAAGAATTCTTAAAGAAATTAGAACAAATTAGAGTTTATGCTCGTGTTAGTCCTGAAAATAAAGTAAGAATCGTTAGAGCTTGGAGAAGCTTAGATAAAATTGTTGCAATGACTGGTGACGGTGTAAATGATGCTCCTTCAATTAAACAAGCTGATATTGGTATTGCTATGGGTATTACTGGTACTGAAGTTGCCAAAGGTGCAGCTGATATGATTCTAACAGATGATAACTTTGCAACAATCGTTAATGCAGTTGGTGAAGGTCGTGGAATTTTTGCTAATATTAAAAAAGCAATTCACTTCTTATTAAGTTGTAATATCGGTGAAATTGTTTCAATGTTCTTAGGGGTTGTCTTAGGTTATTTCTTATTTACAACTATTGATGGCGATCATGCAACAAAAGCATTACATATTTTAACTCCTGTTCAAATTTTATGGGTTAACTTAGTTACTGACTCCTTAATGGCTATTGCGCTTGGATTAGAACATCGTGAACCAGATATTATGTTATCTGCTCCAAGAGATCCAAACAAATCAATCTTTGCTGATGGTCTAGGTAAGAAAATTGCATTCCAAGGCTTAATGATTGGTCTTCTAACATTTGCAGCATTTATAATTGGTTGGTATTGGGGTGGAATGCCTGATAATTATACTGAAGCATCAAGAGATGCTAGTACAATGGCGTTCATGGTTCTGGCTTTATCACAGTTATTCCATGCATTTAATGCACGTAGTGAAAGACATTCAAACTTTAAACTTAAAGTTAATAAGAAACTATTCTATGCTTTCTTAGCAAGTTTCTCACTACAAATGATTGTTGTATTAACTCCTGCTACTAGAAAACTATTTGAAGTGTCATTTCCAACACTTGGACAATGGGGAGTAATTTTAGCTCTATCAATTGCACCATTAGTTATTGTAGAAACAATCAAACTTATTTCTCATAAAATACAAAAAAATTAATAATCGTATTAACTGACGTTAGATTAATCTAGCGTCTTTTTTTATTTGAATAGGTAAAAATAAAAAAGGAACATTTTCATGTTCCTTAATAATATCAATGTGCATAAGCCATATTCTGTTCTCTTAACGAGTGTGATCATTTATCTCTACAATGTAGCATATAACATAACTTCAGTTAGTTTGTTACACGTGCCCCTACCATAATTTGGGTTGCTATCTTGTGGGGTTTACCGCGTTTCAGCATATTATTTCTAATATGTTCGTCTCTGTGGCACTTTACAACCTATCTCATAACAAAAGTCTTAGAGAAATCAGTCGCCATCACCTTATGGTGCCCTAAGTTATTTGTTCCTTAGGCACAAACACTACATTCATCTCAGAATGTGATAGTATGGACTTTCCTAACTTACAAAAGTAAGCTCGATCACCTTCCATTGATATCTTTTATTATACCATTATTTATCTTCTAATGCATCTTTTCTTGATAAATCTACTCGACCTTTTTCATCAATTTTAATACATTTAACTAAAATTGCATCACCAACATTTACAACATCAGTAACTTCATTAACACGGTCTTTTGAAAGTTTTGAAATATGTACTAATCCTTCAGTACCAGCCCACAATTCAACAAACGCACCAAATTTTTCAACACGAACAACTTTTCCTTCATAGATTTTGCCTACTTCAGGAACTCTAACTATATTTAAAATAATGTTAGCAACACGATTAATAACTTCTGTTTCAGAATGCATAATAAATACTCTACCATCTTGTTCAATATCAATTTTAACATTGTTATTATCTTCGATAATTTGAGTAATAATTTTACCACCAGTTCCAATAACATCTCTAATTTTTTCAGGATCAATTTTAATTAATTTAACTTTTGGAGCATAAGGACTTAATTCACTTGAAACTTCAGCAATTGTTGAATGCATGTGATCTAGTAATTGGAATCTAGCAACTTTTGCTTGTTCTAAGGCTTCTTTAAATATTTCATTAGTTATACCATCAATCTTAATATCCATTTGAAGAGCTGTAATTCCTTCTCTTGAACCAGCAACTTTAAAGTCCATATCGCCTTCATGGTCTTCCATACCTTGAATATCAGTAAGAATTGTATAGTCTTTTCCTTCCATTACAAGACCCATTGCAATACCAGCAACTGGTGCTTTAATTGGAACCCCAGCATTCATAAGTGCCATTGTTGCAGCACAGATTGTTGCCTGACTACTAGATCCATTTGATTCAAGTATTTCTGATACAACACGAATAGTGTATGGGAATTCTTCTTCATTAGGTAAAATATTTTTAATCGCTTTTTCACCTAATGCTCCATGTCCAATTTCTCTTCTTCCTGGTGCACCATATCTACCTGTTTCACCAACACTGAATTGAGGGAAATTATAATGTAACATAAAACGTTTATTATCTTCATCTCTAATATCATCAATTATCTTACCTTCACCAAGTCCACCAAGAGTTACAACAGCTAAGGCTTGCGTTTGTCCACGTGTAAATAATGAAGATCCATGAGTTCTTTCTAATAAACCAACTCTTGATGCAAGTGGTCTAATTTCATCAGTTTTTCTACCATCAGGTCTTATTTTTTCTTTTGTAATTAATCTTCTTACTTCATTTTTAACAACTTTATTTAAAGTGGCTTCAACATGTCCTAAGAATTCTCTTTCTTTTTTATAGTCGTAAACACTAATATTATCAATTATTTTAAAGAATGGACGATCTTTAAAGTGTTCAAGAGTTTTCGCTTTGATTTCATCAATTTTTGCATATCTTTCTAATTTGTCAAATATTGAAACTGCATCAACAAGTGAAGTACCAATATAATCTAATACTTCTTTTTCAATGTCTTTATCTAAAGTAAATACATCATACTCTTTTTTAACTTTACCTAATTCTTTAGAAATAACATTTTGGAATTCATTTAATTCTTTAATAATGCTATGAGCATGGCTTAAAGCATTTAACATTAATTCTTCACTTACTTCTTTAGCTGAAGCTTCAACCATGTTTAATGCTTCAGTTGTTCCTGCAACAGTTAAATCAAGGATACTTGTTTCCATTTCTTCTTCAGTTGGATTAACAACAAATTCATTATTAATCATTCCAAGAGTTACACCACTAACTGGACCTTTAAATGGTAAATCAGATAATTGAAGTACTAGTGATGAACCAAGCAATGCAACCATTTCAGGTGGACATGTAGGATCACTAGATAAAACAGTATTAATGATTTGAACATCATTTTTAAATCCATCAGCAAACAATGGTCTAACTGGTCTATCAATTAAACGAGAAATTAGTGTTTCATGTTCAGTAGCTCTTCCTTCTCTTTTCAAAAATCCGCCAGGTATTTTACCAGCAGCATATAATTTTTCTTGGTATAAAACCATTAAAGGAAAAAAGTCACCATCAGTTGGTTCGTTTTTATTAACAACTACACTTAGAACAGATGTTCCACCATAATGTAATAAAGCAGAGGCATTAGTTTGTTTTGCAACTTCGCCAATTTCAACTTTTAGAGTTCTTCCCCCAAAATTTGTTTCAAAAGTCTTTAGACTCATATATAAAATCTCCTTCATTTTATATTTATATTTAAATATATATTTTTCCTTACTTATTTTACCACACTTTTACACTTAAAGATACATTGATAAAGAAAAAAGAGCCGAAGCTCTTTCTTTCTATCGACGTAATCCTAATTCAGCAATAATTGCTTGGTAACGACTAACATCTTTATTTCTTAAATAAGTTAATAAATTACGTCTTTGACCAACTTTCATGAAAAGACCTCTACGTGAGTGGTGATCTTTTTTATGAACTTCTAAGTGTCCATTTAATTGGTTGATTTCATAAGTTAAAATTGCAATTTGAACTTCTGGTGACCCAGTGTCTCCTTCATGTTTTGCAAATTTAGCAATGATTTCTTGTTTTACTTCTTTTGTTATAGCCATGTTTCTTTCTCCTTATCGCTCAACTAAAGAATGGGCGGCAAATCCCGATACCTTGTTGGCGTCTTATTTATTATAACATATTATTATTTTTTTTCAATAATTAAATCTTTAGAAATTGATCAACATGTGGTTATCTTATGATAATGTCTTAAGTAGTATCTTTTAATAATGTCCCAAACATTAGAAACTATAATACAATATTAAGTACTTAATATAATGGAGGTACTTAATGAGAAAGGTAGAACTAAAACCAATGGAACAAATGAAGTATGAAACAATAAAAAACTTAGTAACAAATAACGGTAATAAACTTAATGCTGCTAATAAACTAGGTATATCACTTAGACAAGTTAATAGATTAATTATCAAATATAATGAACAAGGTAAGGAAGGTTTTATTCATGGTAATAGAAAGAAGTCTCCTCACCTTATAATTAAAGTTGAAATCAAAAATAAAATTTTAAATTTATATAATAATAAATACTACAATTTCAACTTTAAACATTTTAAAGAAATGCTTCTGGAAAATGAGAAAATTAAAATATCATATAATTCTCTATACAATCTCTTAGATGAAAATCTTATTTTATCACCAAAAGCTGAAAGAATTACTAAGAGGAAATACCGTGATAGAATTCAAACAAAAATAGATTTAAACGAATCCTTATCTATTCAAGAAAAGAATCTTATCATTGATAATAACATTTTAGATCCTAAAGATAATCACGCAAGACTTCCAAGAAAAAAATATGGTGGCGAGTTATTACAAATGGACGCATCAGAACATTTATGGTTTGGAGATAAAAAAACTCATCTTCATGCAGCAATAGACGATGCTACAGGAATGTTAGTTGGTGCATATTTTGATCATCAAGAGACTCTAATTGGCTATTACAACGTTTTAAAGCAAACATTAGAGAATCATGGGATACCTAATGAGTTTCTAACTGACAGAAGAACAATCTTCGACTATAAATCATTAAAAAACCCTAAGCCCGAGTATAGTACATTAACACAATTTGGTTATGCCTGCGAGCAGCTGGGCATAACTTTAAATGTTACTTCTATTCCTCAAGCTAAGGGGCGAATTGAACGTTTATTTGGAACGTTACAATCCAGATTAATAAATGAGTTACGAATTAATAATATTAAGACCATCGTTCAAGCAAATGAGTTCCTACAATCATATCTTGATAAGTTTAATAAACAATTCTCTCTCATTAATGATAATATACCACAAGTTTACGAAAAGATTAATAGTGATACTGATTTAAACTTAATTTTAGCTGTTATATCTAGCCGTGTATTTGACCGTGGCTCTGCTTTAAAGTATCAAAACAAGTATTTCCAAGCCTATAATAAAAATGGTAACTTAATGAACTTTAAACATCGTACAAAAGCTATAGTTATCAAATCATTTGATAATAAATTATATTGTTTAATTAACAGTGATTACTATAAATTAATTGAATTAGAATCTCACGAAAGTCATTCTAAAGATTTCGATCTTGGTGTTGAAAAAGAAAAGAAAAAATACACTGTCCCTAATAGTCATCCATGGAAAAGTGATTCTTATAATCGGATGATAGAAAGAGCAATGTATAAATCACGTTAATGATCTTATTTTTTTAGGACATTTTCAAAAGATATTGACATAATTAAATCTTTAGAAATTGATCAACATTAACAACAAATACTGTTGCTCCTCCAACTTCAACTTCTAATGGTAAAGATGAAAATGATCCAAATTCATTTACAATAGTATTTGGAACAAGTTTTGTTCTTTTCTTACTATATTTTTCAATAACATCTAATGCATCTTGTACTTTCTCATCATTAACACCAATTAAGAAAGTTGCATTTCCCGCCTTTAAAAATGTACCTGCAGTAGTTAATTTAGTTGCAAAGAATCTATTCTCAACTAAACCTTTTTGTACTTTGTTTGCATCATCTTTATTAACAATTGCAATAATTAATTTCATTTTTAATCACCTCATATGTATATTTTATCATATTTTTATTGATTTAATAAGATTTCTAGAAATAATTTCATCATTATGCATTTCATCAATCAATTCTTCTTTTGAATTAAACTTCATTTCATCTCTAATTCTCTCAACAAAAGACACTCTAACAATCTTATCATATATTATTTTATCATAGTCTAGTATATATACTTCCATTTTTCTAGTTTTACTATAATTAACTGTTGGATTATTTCCAATATTACAAATTCCAAAATGCATTTTACTATCAATAAAAAATTTTACTAAATAAACTCCATTTTTAGGAAGAAAACTATCTTTATATTGAATATTAGCTGTAGGAAAGCCCAATGTTTTTCCTACTTTATTGCCATGCTCTACGTAGCCATCAATAAAATATTCATAACCAAGTAATTCATTTGCACTATGTAGTTCACCTTTTAAGAGCAATTCTTTAATCATTGAAGTTGATATTCTATGATTACTACCAATAACATCATCAACTACTACTACATCAAAATGGACTTTTAAATCATTAATTGTTCCACTTCCGTTTTTAGCAAATCTTGCATCTCTTCCAATTACCATTCTTACTACACCTAAATCTTTTAAGTTTTGAATAAACTCATCAATACTCAAAGATGCAAAATCATGATTAAAATCTGCAATAAACAAATAATCAATATTTTCTTCTTTTAATAATTCAATTTTATTTTCAATACTCAATAAGGTTTGAAACCCATCTCTTCCAAATAAAACTTGTGGGTGGGGATCAAGTGTCAATGCACCACTCTTAGTATCCTTATAACTTTTAACAATATTAAAAAGCTTTTGATGACCCAAATGAACACCATCAAAATTTCCAATAGTTAATGTGAGCGGTCCGACATTATTCCAATTAGTTGTACTTAATTTAATTATTTCCATCATCATTTATCATATTTAAATAAAGATTAAATATGTCCTTTCTTAATCTATTCCATCCACTTTAAAAAATTATAAGTGGCTTATAAGTATTATTTTCAATACATTCATATAAAGCGATTAAATTATTTGCCTCATCATAAACTAAAAATGGGGAATCAGTTATTATCTGTCTTTCATCGAGATAAATTCCATTTTTTACTAATTTAATCATATAATCATTCAAGATTAATTTATTTGCATCTTTATAGATTGTTGGAATATCAATAATATTTTCTTTTGTTAATAAATCTAAATCAACTGCATCATTTATAGAATACTTAGCTATTTTAATTCTTTTTAATTCTTTCAATGCTCCAAAAGTTCCTAAACTACTTGCAATATCAACAGCCAAACTTCTAATATATGTTCCTTTTGAAACATGTGTAATAAATTCAAATTCATTCTTCACCTTAGTATCACTAAAATTTAGACTATAGATTGATACTTCTCGTTTTTCAACTTCAATATCAATCCCACTTCTTGCATATTCATAAAGTTTTTTTCCATCTTTTTTTATTGCTGAATAAATAGGTGGTGCTTGTAAATAAGTTTTAGTAAAATCTTTTTCTATACTTTTTATTTCTTGATAACTTATAACTTTATCATCACTACTAATTATATTTCCAGTAACATCGTATGTATCATAGTGATTATTAAGTTTAAGAATCCCTTCATATACTTTATCAGCATTAATAAAATTATTTACAAGTTTTGTAGCTTTTCCAACACATAGAATCAATAGACCTTCAGCGAATGGATCTAATGTACCTGTATGTCCTATTTTATTGGTTTTTAAAATTTTTTTTGCAGTTCTAATAACATCGTAAGATGTTATACCTTTCGGTTTATTGACTAATATTATTCCATCCATGAAATCACCTTTTATATTATATCATAGATACGATAGTTTAAATAATTTACCAGCAGTAATTTATTTAAAAATGATTAACATTATTAATGCTAAGATTGCTGGAAAACCTTGGACAACAAGAATTTTTTTAGATGATGTTAAAGCACCAAACACTGCAGCAACAATAACACAACTAACAAAAAATATGCCTGAGATAAATCGAAAATCATAAGGAAATAAAAATGCAGACAAAACTAACCCTACAGCTAAAAATCCATTATACAAACCTTGATTTGCAAACATAACTTTAACTTTTTTATTTTTTAAAAACTCATCACTTAAACCAAAACTTCTTTTTGCTGCTTTTGATGTAATTGCAAACATTTCTAAATATAGAATATAAAAATGTTCAAGAGCAACAATCATAATAAACACTATTGATATTATTGACATATTTTCACCTATATCCATTTAGAGAACTTTTCAGCTTCTAATCTAACAGAATCATAACCTGTTTCAATTGCTTTACCAATCGAAACTATTAAAACTGGAACATATCGATTAGAATCATATCCTAAAGCATCTGCAATTTTATCTTCTTCAAATCCACCAATTGGACATGTATCATATCCATACTCTTTAGCAACTAACATTAATTGCATTGCAAATAAACTAGCATCAATTTTTACAACATCATTCATTTTTTGTCTTGTAAAGTTTTTATAATATGGAACAATCGTTGCTAACTGTCTTTCACTTACTTCTTTATCCATTTTACCTTCATTAACAGCTTTATTATATATTTCATCTGCATATTCATAACATTTCATATCGCCAAATATTACTAACATTGCTGCTGAAGTATCATTTTGTCTAGTATTAAATCTTATTAAAGGTCTAAGAAGTTCTTTTCCTTCTTTTGACTCTACAATTGCTACTCTCCATGGTTGCATATTTACTGAAGATGGTGCTTTAGCAGCCTCATTTAAAATTTCTTTCATTTCATCTTTATTTATTTTAATTTTATCATCATATACTCTAATTGATTTACGTTTAATTTCTTTAAAATCCATTTTAATTTCTCCTTATTTTTTATCTAATAAAAGAAAAACCCTTATTAGGGTTTTTGAAATTACTTATTTGCTTTAATCCAAGTTTCCATTAGGTGTTTAGGTTTAAAACCTGCTTCTCTAACTTTTTCTTTTCCATCCTTATAAACTACAACAGTTGGAATTGATTGTATACCAGCAGAAACTGCTAAATCACGGTAACTTTCAATATTAACTCTATAGAATGTAACATCTGTAATCTCTTTACTTAATTCCTCTAATACTGGTTTTAACATTTGACATGGTCCACACCAATCAGCGTAGTATTGAATTAAAACTGGTTTTCCTGAACCTACTAATTCATCAATAGGTTGTCCTTGATATTCATGCATCTATATTCACCCTTTCATATAAGTATGTACTAATTATAATTTAATCTTTATTTTTATTCAAGAAGTATGCCCTATTTTAGTGTTATAACTGTAACACCATTTAGTCCTTCTCCCTCTTGTCCATAACGGTGTGAGGCAATTAACTTTGATTTTGCAATATAATCATAAACTGCTTTTCTAACTGCACCTGTTCCAAATCCATGAATAATTGTTAATGAATGAAGATTTGATATTAAGGCTTTATCAATTGCTTTATCAAGTTCATCATGAACATCTTCAAATCTGAAACCACGTAAATCAACTCTCATTGATGAACTGGTTGATACATCATGTTTGTTTTGATTTTTATTAACTTTTTTGATTTCTTTTTTTTCTACTTTTTTCTTTGAATCAAACATTTCTAAATCACTTAGTTTAAATTCTAAATCAAAAATTCCAAATTTCACACGGTATTTATTATCTTTCTTTTCTTTAACTATTCCATATTGCTGATAAGACTTTATGTAAACTTGATCACCAACATTAAAAGTTTTAGTTTTATCATATGAAATATCTTTATGTGGTTTTTCACTAATTTTACCTTTCAAGTCAGCAATATGATGTTCTTTAACATTTTTATTATTTTCAATTTCTTCAATTAATAATTGAACTTCAATTTCTTTTTCTTGCCATTTTTCTAATTCTTTTTTACGAATTTGATCAATAACTGTATTTTGTTCATCAATTAGTTTTTTACGGGTTAACTCTAAATTATCTTTTTCAAAATTATATTTTCCTTCTAAATCACTTAATCTTTTTCTTTCTATTTCTAATTGTTTC
The DNA here is from genome assembly GCF_900660745.1 of Haploplasma axanthum. Lineage (GTDB taxonomy): Bacteria > Bacillota_I > Bacilli_A > Acholeplasmatales > Acholeplasmataceae > Haploplasma > Haploplasma axanthum. Next base: position 1,237,730 of record NZ_LR215048.1, read on the forward strand.
TTTTCTTCATTTAATTTCCCAATTATTTTAGAAAGATCAGTTTCTTTTCTAGCATATAAATAATTTGCTTTTTCAATTACTGAATCATTCATACCTAATCTTTTAGCAATCAATCTTGCATGTGAATCACCACTAATTCCATGTTGTAAGTAATATAATGGTTTTAAACTATCTTTATCAAATGCTACGCTAGCAGTTAAAATCCCTTCAGATTCATAAGCATATGTTTTTAATTCAGAGTAATGTGATGTAACAACAAGTCTAATATCTTTTTTATTAAACTCTTCAATTATAGCTATTGCAAGTGCAACACCTTCAATAGGATCAGTACCACTTCCAAGTTCATCTAATAAGATTAAACTATTATCAGTCAAAGTATTTAAAAATTTTATAACTCTAGCAATATGTGATGAGAATGTTGACAAAGAATTTATAATTGATTGCTCATCGCCAATATCGGCAAATATATTATCAAATACTGCAATTTCACTTTCTTCATTTACTGGTATTAAAATTCCAGATTGTAGCATAATTGTAAGTAAACCAATAGTCTTTAATGCGACTGTCTTACCACCAGTGTTTGGACCAGTTATTAGTAATATATTGTTATTTTTATCAAGTTCTAAACTTATTGGTACTGCAATCTTTTGATCTAATAAAGGATGTTTCCCATTAATAAGTTTAATTCTTCCTTGATTATTTAGTCTTGGTAAAATACCATTTGTTGCTAGTGAATATTTAGCTTTAGCATGAATTAGGTCCAACTCAATGAACTTACTGAAATTTTCTTTTAAAGATTCAAAATTCTTATTTACATCTTGGGTTATTATAGTTAATATTTTAGTAATCTCTTTTTCTTCTAAAATCTTATTCAATTCAATTTCAGCAGTAATATGTAAACTTAATTCAGGTTCAATAAAAACAGTTTGGCGCGATGATGAAACATCATGAATTACTCCTTTAACTTTATTCTTTGAACCTTCTTTTACTGCTAAACAATAACGACCATTTCTTGTTACAATTATATTTTCAGATAAATAGTCTTGATAAGTATTTAGTAGTTTTTGAAGTTTAGTTTCTAAATCTAATTGAAGCTTTTTGATTAATGTTCTTAATCTTTTTAATTCTTTTGATGCATCATCAAAAATTTCACCATAATCAGTAAACGTTTGATTCAAAATACTCAATAATCTTAAGTGATCATTAAACTTTATTTTTTCAGTAACGTACTCTAATTTAAACTCTTTTGAAATTAAAAAGTAATTAGTAATATTTTGTTCCATTATTAAATACAAGCGTAAGTATAGTAATTCTTCTAATGAATAAACACGTTCTAAAATATTATCATTACTTAAGATATTATTATCAAAATTTTCTAGAAAAGGGATTGTTCCAAATCTCGCAACAATTTTTAGTATTTCATTTGTTTCATTAGTTATTTTATTTATTTTAAAAAGATTAGTTTCTGGTAACATTTCTTCTATTCTATTCTTAGTTATTTCGCTATATGCGTATTTTTGAACTTGAGTTTTTATAGCATCAAATTCAAGTGTCTTGGTTGAAAAGCTCATGCTTCCACCCCATTTCATCATTTTTGTGGTATAATAATTATATACTAAGGAGTAACGATATGAAATACTTTACACTAGTTTTAACCGAAAATGAATTACAACAACTTAAGAATGCTTACAAAAACCATCTTCGTGACTTGAATATTGAACACGTTTCTTTTAGCGCTGTTCATAATAATGTTGAAATAATAGGTTATAACTCCGGTAAACTTATGCTACGTGGTGAAGATATTTCGAAAGAAATAAAACTTGTTAAGAAAATCTTAAATAGAAAAGATTATGAAGCAATTGGCTCTGATGAAGTTGGCACTGGTGATGTGTTCGGTCCAATTACTGTTTGTGCTGCTTATGTAAGTATCTCTGATATTGAGTTTTTAGAATCTTTAAATGTTCGTGATTCAAAATCAGTTACTGACAAATATATTATTGAGAACGCTCCAATGATAGCTAAGAAATTAACACACAGCTTAATAATTTTGAGCCCAGAAAAATATAATAAATTGATTGATGAAGGTTATAACTTAAATAAGATTAAGGCTCATCTTCATAATCAAGCTCTTATTTCTCTAATGGCAAAATTAGAAAGTAAAAATGAAATCCCTGTTATTGTTGATCAGTTTTGTCAGCCACAACTTTATTTCAACTATTTAAAAGATGAAATGCTAGTTTATAGAGATATTACGTTTATTACAAAAGCTGAGAATGTGCATTTATCAGTTGCAGCAGCAGCAATTATTGCTAGATATGCATTTTTATATTCACTTCAAAAATACGGCAAGAAAATTGGTATTTCTCTTGTAAAAGGAGCATCTAAAAATGCAGATATCCAAATTAATGAAATACATCAAAAATTTGGACAACAAACATTATTTAAATTAGTAAAAAAGAATTTTAAGAATGTTACTAAACTAAATCTTTAATTACATCTTTAAAGTATAAGGGCAATTCTGTCTCAAAGGACATTTGCTCTTTTTTTATTGGATGCATAAAACTAATTTTATATGCATGTAAGAATTGACCACTCTTCCCAAATGCTTTTTTAGGTCCATATGTTTGGTCACCTAGTATTGGATGGCCTATTTTTGACATATGAACACGAATTTGATGAGTTCTTCCCGTTTCTAGTTCAACATCAACTAAAGAGTGATTTAAGTATTGTTCTAAAACTTTAAAATGTGTAACAGCATTTCTTCCACCTTCAAGTGCTGCCATTTTTATTCTGTTGCTTGGATCACGTTTTATTGGCATATTGATTGTTCCAGTTGAATTTTCGAAAGTTCCATAAACAATAGCATAATATCCTCTAACAACTTTATGTTTACTAATATCTTTAGCTAATTCTTTGTGCGCCTCATCTGATTTAGCAACTATCATTAATCCACTTGTATCTTTATCTAATCTATGAACTATTCCAGGTCTATTTTTCCCATTAATTGTACTTAATTTATCTACTTGATAAACTAATCCATTAATAAGTGTAACACCTTTGTATGAACTAGCCGGATGTACAACTAAATCCTTTGGCTTATTAACAACTAATAAATCATCATCCTCGTAGATAATATCAAGATTTAAATTAACTTTTTCAATCGAATCATCAATAACTGGTGCAACTTCTATTTCAGTCATTAATATTTCATCATTTTCTCTTAATATATATCCAGTTTTGACTTTTTCGTTATTAACTAAGACATCACTTGATTTAATCATTGTTTGAATTTTATTACGGCTTAAATCCGGAAATTTATTTAATAAGACAATATCTAATCTCAAACCAATATCTTCATTATTCAGTTGTAATTTCTTCAATGTTTTTTCCATTTTCTTTTTCTCTTTTTCCTTCTAAAAACAGTATATCAATAATAAATAATACAATAGCAACATTCATATAAACATCCGCTACATTAAATATAAATGGTGCAATACCAACTTTACTTAAAATATTATTTAAAATTGGCATATTAATCATATCAACTACTCCACCATCTCTAAAAAGTCTATCAATTGCATTTCCAAATGTTCCAGCAATTAACAAAACAACTGAGAGTGAATATACTCTTTTTTTCTTAAAATCTATATGTGTAAATAAGTATCCAAAGATACATAAAGCAACAATTGTTATTATTGCAAACAATGATTGTTTTCCATTTAACATTCCAAATGATGCACCTCTATTAATAATATAATGGAACTCAAAAACATTTGGAATTATTATTTTCATATAAGATTCATTTCCACCTGAAGCTAAAATGCTTACTAGTTTTATGATTTGATCAAATCCAATTAATCCAAAGATCAATAAATAACCTAATAACATACTAACCTCCTACAATAAACTCATAACAACAGCAGTAAATATCACAAGAATACTAGCTGTTAAAATGGAGTCAAATATAATAAGCAATTTAAAATTCATTTGTTCTAGTCTTTCATAATATGTTCTAATAACTTTAATATAAATAAACTGATACGTAAATGAAAAACAAATAACTAAAATAAATATTATAATTTTTAATAAAATAATTAATGAATCAAAGATAAATAGATTATAAACTAATAACACAGGTATTAAATAAATAACTAAATTAATAGCAATTGACCATATAGTCGCTAGTAAAACATCTTTTGTCGTTGTTGTTGAATCCATTTTAGTTTTTAGAGTTTTATATTCACTCATTAAATAAGATAATTTTTTAATCATTATTTATTACCTCTTACATTAATAACTTTCGTAATTACATCTTCAAAACTTGAGACAGTAACAACTTCAACATTTGTTTGTTTAGATACTTGTTCTTTGATTTCATTATATTGGCTTTCAGGAACTATAAATAAATCGACTTTAGCTTTTTTTATAGTAATAAACTTTTGTGGCAACCCACCAATTTTACCAACAGTTGAATTTGAATCCATTTCAATTGTTCCTGTTCCTGCAATTTTTAGATTATCAAACTTTATATCTAAAAGTGAAGTATAGATTGCAAGTGTTTGAATCATCCCACCACTTGGGCCACCTACATTTCCTTGATCCTTAGTTCCATTATAGGATGGTGTCGCACTATTAATTTTATAATTTGGATAAAATTGAATTCTCTGATTATTTTTAACATTTATCTTAATCTCTTCTTTATTTCTTAAAACATTAAAACTATAGTCTTTATTTGTATCTATCACTGTTAAGTAGTTTTCATTTAAGATTTCAAGATTATTTAAAAAACTTATATAATCATTATTATTAAATTTACTATCATTAATCCCAATAATTAAATCACCAATTTTTAAATCCGGATTATTTGTTCCATAAACACTTAGACCTTCTAAACTATAATCAATTGTAACATTTGAATTAACTTTATTAGCATAAGTATAAGCTGTTATAATTGCATTATTATTAGAACTATCATGAGAAATCTTACCACGTAATGATAATTCATTGCGTGATAGACTCTTTTCATATTCACTTTCAGTAAAAAAATCATAGTTTTTATTATCTTCAATTAGCCATTTTTGAAAAATAGATATTTTTTGCCAACTATAAACAGCAACAGTATTTATATCATTTTCAAATTCTTTTCCTTCAATCTTATATACATTAGCAGTCTTCATTACTTCTCCAGGTGTTATTGCACTATATCCACTTGGAGCAATCAGCATAAAGACAATATATACGTATGCAAAACTAAAAATTATAATCCATTTCTTATATTTATTTAGGATTTTTAACATAAATAATCTCTCCAAACTCCATTTGGCGGTATTTAACACCTGCTGCATCTAACATTTTTAAAGCAGCTTTATGTGACTCAGTATTTTTATACTTGTTTGATGCATAAACAATTTCTTTAATTCCACTTTGAATTATTAATTTTGTACATTCATGACATGGAAATAATGTTACATAAACTGTTGAACCTGAAACAGTAGTTCGTGCATTTAAGATAGCATTTGCTTCTGCATGAACAACATACGCATATTTAGTATCAACAACTCCACCTTCTTTTTCCCAAGGAAATGTATCATCACTTGCTCCTCTTGGGAAACCATTGTATCCAATACTAATAATTCGTTTTTCATCATTAACAATACATGCACCAACTTGTGTATTTGGATCTTTACTTCTTTGAGCAGATAAACTTGCTACTCCCATAAAATATTCTTCCCAAGATAGATACTCGCTTCGCTTCATTATTTAGATACCTTAATACTTAATTCAACCAATTGTTCTTCTTCAACAAAATTTGGAGCCTCCATCATTAAGTCTCTCGCATTTTGTGTTTTAGGGAATGCAATAACATCTCTAATATTATCAGTCTTAGTCATAAGCATTACAAGTCTATCAAGACCTAATGCTATACCTCCATGAGGTGGAGTTCCGTATTGTAATGCATTTACAAAGAATCCAAATCTTTGTTTAATTTCTTCATCTGTAAATCCTAATGTTTTAAACATTAAATCTTGCATCTCTTTATTATGAATTCTAATTGATCCACCACCAAGTTCATAGCCATTTAAAACAACGTCATATGCACGTGCTAAAGCATTTTTAGGGTCATTTCTTAAAGCATCAATACTGTTTGGTGCTGTAAATGGATGATGCATAGCAAAGAATCTTTTCGCTTCTTCGTCATATTCTAATAATGGCCAATTAATAACCCATAAGAAGTTAAATTTATTTGAATCAATCAAATTAAGATCTCTTGCTACTTGGTTTCTTAATGCACCTAAACTATTTGAAACATTGCTGAAATCACCTGGAACTAAAAAGAGAATTTCATTTTCTTTCAATCCTAAACTTAATAACTCTTCACTAGTCAAATTTTTCACAATGCTACCGGCAAATTCACCATCTTGTAGTTTAATAAATGCTAGTGCTTTACCATGATTTTTCTTAACTAAGTGAGTTAGTTCATCTATTTTTTTGCGTGTATAATATTTTGCATCATTTGCACTAATACCAGCAATGTATTCTTCATTTTCAAATAATGGAACATTAGTTTCACTAAATGTTTTAGTATAGTCTTTAATTAGCATTTCAAATCTTGTATCAGGTTTGTCAGAACCATAGAATTTAATTGCATCGCTATATTCCATTCTTTCAAATGGAACTTTAATATCTAAATCTAAAACTTTTTTAAAAGTATTTTTTAAAAGTTTTTCAATTAATGTTTGAATTTCAACTTCACTTAAAAATGATGCTTCAATATCTATTTGTGAAAATTCAGGTTGTCTATCTGCTCTTAAATCTTCGTCTCTAAAACATTTAGTAAATTGGAAGTATTTTTCAAATCCTGCAACCATAAATAATTGTTTATACATTTGAGGTGATTGTGGTAATGCATAAAATTGCCCTTCATGTATTCTTGATGGAACTAAATAGTCTCTAGCTCCTTCAGGTGTTGAACGACCAAGAATTGGAGTTTCTAATTCATAAAATCCTTCTTTAACTAAAACTTCTCTTGCTGCTTGAATAATTTCATGACGTTTCAATAAATAACTTTGCACCTTTGGTCTTCTAAGATCTAGATAACGATATTTTAATCTTGTTTCTTCTAAAATATTTTCATCATCACTAATAATGATTGGTGGTTGACTTGCTGTATTTAAAATATTTAATTCAGATACTAAAACTTCAATATCACCAGTTGATATATTCTTATTTTTACTTTGACGTTCAATAACTTTTCCTTTAACTTCAATAACATATTCATTTTTTAATTTGTTTGCTTCTGCAAATAATGTATCTGGGAATGTTAATTGTGTTATTCCAAATCTATCTCTTAAGTCAACAAACATCAAACTCCCTAAATTACGTGCTTTTGCAACCCATCCGTTTAAAACTACATTTTCGCCAACATTTTTAATTGTCAATTCATGATTATAATGTGTTCTCATTTTAAATTCTCCAATTCATTTTTAATTGTTTCATATATTTTTTGATTTTCAACAGTAACTTGTTTTTCAGTTTTAGTATTTTTAATTGTGACAGTATTATTTTTAACTTCATCTTCACCAACAATGACAAGTACTTTAGCATTTTTATTAATTGCTTTTTTTAATTGTGCTTTAAAAGATTTATTATCAAATTCAATATCAACGGTTAAACCTTTATTTCTAAGTCCATTTAATATTTTTGTACCATATATTTTTTCATTTTCACCAAAAGTTATTACAAATACATCTAAATTATCTTCTTCATTTGGAAGAACATTTTCATATTCTAAAGCCAGCAATAGTCTTTCCATTCCAAATGCTACACCAATTGCACTAGTTTTTGGTCCTCCTAGTTCAGAAACTAAATTTTCATACCTACCGCCACCACCAAGAACATTTTGAGCACCAAAACCTTCAATTTGTGCTTTAACTTCAAAGACGATTTCACTATAATAATCTAGACCTCTCACTAAGGTATTATTAACCTGATAAACTATATTAAATGCTTCTAAATATTTTATTACATCTTCAAAATATTTCTTAGATTCATCACTTAAATAATCAATCGGTTTAGGAGCATTTTTAACTATCTCTTGATCTTTACTATCTTTACTATCTAAAATCCTTAAAGGATTTTTAATTAATCTTTCTTTTGAATCAAATGATAATTCTTCCTTGAATGGCGTTAGATAGTTAATTAATGCTTCTTGATACTTCATTCTTGAATCAACATCACCAATTGAATTCAATTCAATAACAACATTCTTTAATCCTAAACTTGAGATAAAGTCACTTGACATCGCGATAACTTCTGCATCTAAAAGAGGACTCTTTGAACCAATCGCTTCAATACCAAATTGCATAAACTGTCTATAACGACCTTTTTGAGGACGCTCATATCTAAACATTGCTTCAATGTAGTATGCTTTAATTAAATCATTTTGAGCATATAACTTATTTTCAACATATGATCTAATTACACCAGCTGTTCCTTCTGGTCTAAGTGTTACTTCACGATTCCCTTTATCAATAAAATTATACGTTTCTTTAGTAACCATATCAGATAATTCTGTTTCTCTATGAATTACACCACTATATTCCATTATTGGTGTTCTAATTTCTTTAAAATTATATTTTTTTGTTATTTCTCGAATTTTTTGTTCTAAATATTGCCATTTATATGATTCATTCGGAAGTACATCATAAGTACCTTTAACTTTGTTTATCATTATAGTAATCTCCTTTATCCATTTCATAGTACATTACGTCTACATGTTCATTTTTTTGTTGTAAAAAATAATTATAAATTGTGTATTTATATTTAAAGTTGTTCTTTTCAATTACTCTTTTTGAGCCCAAATTACTAACCATATGTGAAATGCCAATAACATCGAATCTTAATTCCTCAAATCCTATTTTGACTATCTCCTTAAGGGCTAATGTCATTATTCCTTTTCCCCAATATTTTGGATTCATAAAGTATCCAATTTCAGGTGGATCAGTTTCATTATCAAGTAAATAGTCAATGACTCCTATTACCTTTTTATTCTGCTTATCAACAATTACAAAACTAGCTGGTAAACCTTGTTTTATTTTAGCAAGATAAAATTTTTTTATAACCATTTTTGTTTCCTTAACATTTGTATGACTATTCCATGTTAAGTATTTAGTTACCTCATTATTCTTTGAAAAATCATATAGTTCTTTTGCATCACGAACTTTAACTTTTCTTAAATAATAATCCTCATTTAATACATATTTTTTCATATGTTCCTCCTAAAATAAAAAAACGTCCCTAAAAAATCTAAGGACGTAAAATACGCGGTACCACCTTAGTTCTGAAATTCTTTCAGCCCTCTAAATCATAATTGTCTCCAAAGGTGTCACAGTTGTTTCCAACATCCTAATTCACAGACTATTTATTTATATTAATATTTTATATTAAACAAGATACTTTGTCAATTATAAGTTTTCAAGAATGATTGTTACTGGACCATCATTTACAGATTCAACTTGCATATCAGCTCCAAAAACACCAGTTTCAACATTAAACGAATTCTTTAAAGTATCAATGAATAACTCATATAACGGAATAGCAACTTCAGGTCGTGCAGCTTCAATAAATGAAGGTCTATTACCTTTTTTAGCATCACCATACAAAGTAAACTGTGAGACTATTAGAAAATCGCCATTAACACTTTTAATATCTTTATTCATCTTACCATCTTCATCTTCAAAAACACGTAAATTAGATATCTTATTAACATATTTAAAAACATCATTTTTTGTATCATTAATATGAATTCCTAAATATACTAAAAAACCTTTTTCAATCGAACCAACAATTTCATTATTAATTTTTACATTTGCTTTTTTAACTCTTTGAATAACTAATTTCATCGATAATCACGTTCCACACTGTATACATCACTTATCTTTTTAATATTCACAATTAGTTTTTCTAATTGTGGTAAGTTTTCTACTAATATTTTTAATCTAACTGTTGTCTCTAGACTTTGTGTTGCTTGCGAGTTCATTTCAGCAACTGGGACATTAGATGCATTAATTGCTGTTACGACACTAAACAAGAAATTTGGTGTGCTTCTTCCAACAATTTTCAATAATGCTGGAAACTTACGATCAATTTTTTCTGCCCAATATACTTCAATTTTACGGCTTAAATCTAGGCTACTGTTATTAGGACAATTTGTCGTATGAACTACTAATCCGCCTTGTTTTGAAACATATCCCATAATTTCATCGCCAGGAATAGGTAAGCAACAATTTGCAAGTTTAATTTGAGGATTAGTTAATCCCTCAACGATAACGCCTGTTTCACTGGTTGCTTTTAAGTTTCTAGTTGCTTTCTCCATTTGCTTATGTAAATAGAAATCTTTATCAATTTCTTGACCAGTTAACTTAGCAGCAATTGTTTTCGCACTAATATTATTTTTAGCAATTTCGATATATAAATCATCAACACTTTTAATTGCTTGCTTACTAAAATTCTTTTTAACAAACTCATCATTAAAATCAGTAACAAGTTTTTGAGTACTTAATTCACGCTCTAAAATATCTTTTCCTTGTAATAATAGCGTATCTGCATTTCGTTTATTCAAGAATGCTTTAATCTTATGTCTTGCATGATTTGACTTTGCAATTTTAAGCCATGAATCACTTGGACCAAATGAATTCTTACTTGTTCTAACTGTGATAATGTCTCCGGTTTTTAATTCATAATCCAGTGTAACAATTTTATTATTTACACTAGCCCCAACCATTTTATTTCCCACATCACTATGAATTCGATATGCAAAATCGATTGGAGTTGCACCTTTGGGAAGTTCAATTACTTCACCTTTAGGAGTAAAAACATAAACATTTGCTCCTAAAATATCACCTTTAACACTTTCAACAAACTCTTTACTTCCAACTGTTGAATCATCAACATCTTCACTCATCTTTAATAATTCGCCATACCATTTGAATTTCTGTGCAATTTCAAATTGTTCTTTTTCCTTAGAATAAACTTTGTTTTCTTTATATGCCCAGTGTGCAGCAACCCCCATTTCAGCAACTTCATCCATTTGTTTAGTACGAATTTGGACTTCAAATAAAGTTCCATCATTTGATAAAACTGTTGTATGAAGTGACTGATAAAGGTTTGGTTTTGGTACAGCTATGTAATCTTTAAAACGTCGTGGAATTGGTGTAAAATTAGCATGAATGATTCCTAATGCTTGGTAACATTCTTCAACTTTATCAACGATAACTCTAATTGCTAATAAATCATAAATATCTTCAAATGAACGTTCATTAACATACATCTTTTTATAGATACTAAAAATATTTTTAATTCTTCCCTTTATTTCATATGAATGAAGACCATTCTCTGCAAATAGTTCATTAATATTTTCGATAATATTTTCAATATTTTTTTCACGTTCATCTTTTTTACTTTGAATTAATCTAGAAACTTCAAAATATCTATTTGGTTCAGTATATTTAAGTGAACGATCTTCTAATTCTGCTTTAATAACGAATAACCCTAGTTTATGGGCAATTGGTGCATATATCTCTAAAGTTTCTTGTGCAATTCTTACTTGTCTATCACTTGGCATCGACTCAAGCGTTCTAATATTATGTAATCTATCAGCAATCTTTATAAGAATAACGCGAATATCTTTCGCCATAGCAATCAACATTTTTTGATGATTATCGGCTTGAGATGGTTCTGTAATGAATGCTAATTTAGAAAGTTTTGTCACACCATCTACTAATGTAGCAATATCTTCACCAAAAAGTTTTGTTAAATCATCAAATGTAACTTCAGTATCTTCAACTACATCATGTAATAATGCAGCTGCTAAAGTATTAGGTCCAGCACCTAAGTGTGCAAGAATGATTGCTACTGCTACAGGATGTGTAATATATGGTTCACCAGATCTACGCATTTGTCCTTGATGTTTTTCACGTGAAAAAAGATAAGCCCTATATATTAGTTCAATATCTTCTTCTAAATGAATGTAGTTGTTAAAAACATCATATAATGATTGAAAAAGTGAATCATACATAAACTAAAAACTCCTTTTAATATTTTATTAACGACAAAACATTATAATTTTTAAGTAAATCTCTACCATTTAAGTCTACAAGTTCAATTAAAAAAGCAACACCAGCAACAATTCCACCTTGACTTTCAACTAAATCAATAGTTGCTTTGATAGTTCCACCTGTTGCAAGTAAATCATCAACAATTAAAACACGGCTTCCTTTTTTAATATCTCCTTTATGAATTGATAACTCGTTATGTCCATATTCAAGTGCATATTTAACATCAACTGTTTCACGTGGTAATTTACCTGGTTTTCTAACTGGAATAAATCCTGTATTCAATTCATAAGCAACAGGACAACCAAAAATAAAGCCTCTTGCTTCAGGTCCAACAACTAAATTAACATCTTTATTTTTTGCAAACTCAACAATTTGGTCAGTTGCATATTTAAATGCTTTACCATCTGCCATTAATGGCGTAATATCTCTAAATAAAATACCTTCTTTTGGAAAATTTTCAACACTTGCAATATAATCTTTTAAATTCATAACTTGCCTCCAATAAATTAAAATCGTCTACTTACCATTTTACTCTATTTTCATCATTTTTTCAACAAACCAAAGTTTTATTGAATATGTTTTTTTGATTGTTAGAATGATGTTATAATATATACGGGTGATATTTATGCAACAACCATTAGCATACCTTATGCGACCAAAAACGTTTGATGATGTTTTAGGTCAAGAGCATTTAATTGGAAAAGATGGTATTCTAAGTGCAATGATAAAAAAACAAAAGCCATTATCATTTATATTGTATGGTCCTCCTGGTACTGGAAAAACAACAATTGCTAATATCTTTGCTGAAAGTTTTGATATGGAAACTTATTTTTTTAATGCATCAACAGACAATAAAGCACGTTTAATGGATATACTTAACACAACAAATTTTACAAACATTCTACTTATTATTGATGAAATTCATCGTATGAAAACCGATGTTCAAGACTATCTTTTACCTTTTGTTGAAAGTGGTAAAGCTACTTTTATTGGACTAACAACACTTAACCCTTACCATAGTATAAACTGGGCAATTAGATCTAGATGCCATCTTTATGAAGTTAAAAAGTTAAATGATGATGATATTAAAAAAGCAATCCAAAAAGGATTACATATGTTAGATATTGATATTAAGATTGAGCCTAATGCATTAGACTCATTAGTAAGATATTCAAATCACGAAATTAGGTCAGCATTAAATCTTTTAGAAAGTGTTAGTCTTGTTTTAAAAGATGGTGATACACTAACTAATAGCCTTTTACTTAGAATTGCTGGTAATCCAAAATACTCATTGGATAAAAGTGATGACAATTATTATCAACTTCTAAGTGCCCTCCAAAAATCAATTAGAGGTTCAGATGTTGATGCCTCATTACATTATCTTGCTAGATTGCTTGTCCTTGAAGATTTAAATAGTTTAACTAGAAGATTATTAGTAATCACTTATGAAGATATTGGACTTGCTAATCCAAACATTGCGCCAAAAGTTTTAGCTGCATGTGAAGCTGCTAAAATGGTAGGAATGCCTGAGGCGAGAATTATTTTTTCAAATATAGTTATTGAACTGGCAATCAGTCCTAAATCTAATTCTGCTTATCTAGCTATTGCTGCAGCTTTAGACGATTATAGTAATAATGATACTGGTGAAATTCCTAATCATGTCGATAATAATAAAATTAAGCTTGATCCATCAATTTATCATTACCCACATGATGACAATGGTTCATTAAATGATCAAATTTATTTACCAGACAAAATTAAAGAAAAAACATATTATCTTCCTAAAGAAGAAACTAAGTATGAAGCTGCTTTAAAAGTACGTTTAGATTTAATCGATAAAATCAAAGGAAAAAAACGTTAATATTAAATGAAAAAGCGAAATAAAATCGCTTTTTTTTATAACTATTCACTTATGATTAGTTTTAATGTTATTTATTAATAAAAAAAACCACTTAAGTTTTCTAGTATTATATCTAGTTGAAACTAAATGGTTTTTTCTTGTTATTTTTGTTTCTTTTCAATATTTTTGTGTAATAATAGTACCATTTCTCTTAAAGTTTTTGCAGCAACAGCAGTTGATGCACCACTTGGATCTAACATTGGTGCTAATTCAACAAAATCAGCAGCAACAATATTATTCAATTTTTCAAATTGATCAATCGCCCATAATAAATCTTTATATTGCATTCCACCTGGTTCAGGAGTTCCCGTTCCTGGGAAAACAGCAGGATCTAAAACATCTAAATCAATTGTTATATATACTGGTTTATCTTTTAATTTTTCTACTGCTTCAACTAAACCTTCAAAATCAAATTTTCTTTGATGGATATGCTTTTTAGCCCATTCAAATTCTGGTTTTTCACCACTTCTTATTCCAAATTGATAAATCTTACCATCACCAACAAATTTATGAACATGTCTCATAAATGTTGCATGTGATAAATCTCTACCAAAAAAGTGTTCTCTCAAATCTGTATGTGCATCTAAATGAATAATATGTAAATCAGGATATTTTTCAAAAGTTGCTTTAATTGTTGGATAGGAAACTAAATGTTCTCCTCCAACCATCATTGGAACTTTATTATCATTTAAAATTTCTTTTGTTGTTTCATAAACTATATCAAGTGCATCTTCAACAGCACCAATAGGTAAATCTAAATCACCAATATCAACAGTTTTATAGTCTTTTAAATCACGATCACGGTATGGTGAATACCATTCAACTCCAAAAGAGTCAACTCTAATTGCATTTCCTGCAAATCTTGTTCCAGGTCTAAACGATGTTGTAGCATCCATCGGTACGCTAAATATAACAACATCTGACTCATCATAGTTGCTATTGCAACTTTGAAATGATAAATCTACTTTTTCAAATTTCATTTGGATCTTCCTTTCTATCCCATTCATCTCTATCGACTATTTTTACATAACCTCGATCAGTATCACTTAAGATAACTGATCCACTTTTTTGATAAAACTTTAAATCACTTAAGATTTTTTTAGTTATTACTTCACCAGGAATCACAAGTGGTATTCCAGGTGGATAAATCATAATCATTTCTGCTGCAATTTCATTAAGAGCATCTTTAAATCTAACATACTTTTTTGGTGCATGATATGCAACACGTGGTCTTATTGAACTTACAGGTTCAGTATAAATAATTTTATGTTTTAATGGTTTAGCATTTTCATAATATCTTTCACTTAGTTTTTTTAATGCTTCCACTAGTGCATCTAAATCTTTCTTTTTTGTTCCAATTGATAGAACAGCTAAAATCAAATGAGTTTCTGCAAGTTCTAATTGAATATGGAAATCATCAAATAGTTCTTTATACGCTTGGAATCCTGTTATACCTAGATTTGATACCTTAACAATAATTTTTGTTTGATCATAATCTTTAGCACCTAACTCAAGAAAATCTTTTTTAGTTATAGCTTTCAATCCTGGTATTTTACCTATTTCATCACGCGTTTTTTTAGCCATCTTAACAATATTAGGTAATTCTTCAGGACCTTTAAAGTAAATTGTTTTTCTTGCAACATCTAAACTTGCAAGTAATAAACTACTTGGTGAAGTACTTTGCAGCATATTAATTGTTGATCTTAATCTTACATGATCAACTTTTTTACCTTTCGTTAGAATTATTGAACTTTGAGTAAGTGAACCAACTGTTTTATGTAATGAACATGCAGCGATATCTGCACCTGCTTTCATTGCTGACATTGGTAATTCTTTACTAAATTTAAAATGTGATCCATGTGCTTCATCAGCAAGAACAAACATATCATGCTCATGGGCTAATTTAACAATCTCTTTTATTTTAGTTGTTACACCAAAATATGTAGGATTAATTATGAAAACTGCTTTTGCATCTAAGTTATTCTTGATTGCTTCTTCATATGTTTCATAAGTTACATGGTTTGCAATACCTAAATTCTCATCAATTTTAGGTTCAACAAAAACTGGAACTGCCCCACTTAAAATTAGTGCATTAATTGCAGATTTATGAACATTTCTGGGCATAATGATTTTATCATTTGCACGACATACTGCCATAATCATTGCAAGTATTCCCATTGTAGTACCACCTGTTAAAAAATACGCTTTATCTGAACCAAAAGCATCAGCCATTAATATAGCAGCTTCTTTTATAACAGTCTTAGGCTTATTTAAGTTATCTAAACCTCTTGGTGCATTAGCATCTAATCTAAACATGTTAATACCAACATAATCAAGTAACTCATTATCAATTTGTCCAAGCTTATGCCCAGGCACATCATGTGACGTTGTATTACTATTCGCATACTGTAGTAATTTTGAATAGAACGGGGTTGCTTCTTGTTTCTTATTCATCTATTTATCCATCACCTTTCAAAAACATATTTATTGTATCATTAATTAAAAACAAATCATACATATATAAAAAAAACAACTTCAAAAAAGAAGTTATTTTAATTTAATTAGAACTTTCAGTTGAGATAATAACTGGAATTGTGATTGGATTACGTTTTGTTTCTTGGAAAACAAATTTTGCAAGTGCATTTCTAGCATCTTTTTTATATTCACTCCAGTTAATATATTTACTATTTAAATACTTTTCACTTATTTTCATAAATTCATCTTTAATAGAATTTAATAATTCTTCTGATTCTTTTACATAAACAAATCCTTTAGTAACTATTTCTACATCACCAACAATTTGTTTCTTACGAGGATCAACATGAGCTACAATAATTAATGCCCCATCTTCAGCTAATAATTCACGATCTCTTAATACATAATCATTAACATCACCAACTGCAGTACCATCAATTAGAATTTCTCCAACAGCGATATCATTTTTACTTACAAATGGTTTTTCTTCAAATGTTAGAACATCACCATTATCCATTAAGAATACTTCATCTTCTTTATATCCTAATTGCATTGCAAGTTTTCTAACACTATATTGATGACGATATTCACCAATAACGGGAATAATATATTTAGGTTTTAACATATTAATCATCATCTTTATTTCATCAGCATTAGCATGTGAGAATGACAATAATTTTTTATCAATAACTTCAACATGTGCATCACTTCTAAATAATACATCAAGTGTTCTAGCAGCCATTTTTTCTGTTCCTGGAACAGGTGCAGTCATAATAATAACTGTATCTCGTTCATTAATATGAATTAATCTATCTGATTTTTTACACATTCTTTGAATCATGTAAAATGGTTCATGTCTTGATCCAGTAATTAATGCAACTATATCTTTTCCTTCATTATTATTTTTTTCATCAATAAAGCGTAGATTAGTTAATGATTCTTCAGGAATCTCTAAATAACCTTCTTTAATCGCAATATCAACAATTCTTTGAGCTTTTCTACCAATAATTGCAATCTTTTTCTTATGTGCAATAGCAATATCAATAACTCTTTGAATTTTTAATAAATCAGATGAAAATAAAGAAACTAAAATTCTTCCTTCCGCATTAGAAAAAATACTATTTAACTTATGGTCTAATTCAAAGTTTGTATGACTTGTTTTAGCTTCTGTTGAACCAACAGACTCAGTTAGTAATGCTAATACTTTCTTTTCAGTTAATTCATTGATTTTACCAAAATCAGTTTGATATTTAATATCACCAGATTGGTCAAAAGTAAAATCACTAGTATAAACGATACTTCCTCTTGTTGTTTGAATAGCAATCCCAACAGATTCAGGAATTGAATGGGTAGTATTAAAGAAAGTAACTCTGACATTACCAAATTTGATAATACTATTTTGGTTGATAATATTTAAGGTCAATTTACTTAAATCATAACCTGCTTCTTTTAAATTGTCTTTTATTATTTCCATTGTAAAATTTGTTGCGTATACAGGAATGTTTAAGTCTTTTAATACATGTGATAAAGCTGCTATATGATCTTCATGGGCATGAGACATAAAAATACCTTTAACTCGGTCTTTTATTCTAAGTAGTCCACGATAATCAGGAATGATTTCATCAACACCATATAATTCACTACTTGGATACTTTATACCTGCATCCAAAATGAATAAATCTTTATCTACTTCAACTATAAACATATTTTTACCGTTTTCGGCTAATCCACCTAACGCAAAAAAACGAATTTGACTCATTTTTTTCACATCCTTAACTTTTTCGTTTCGAATATTTCATAACCATTATAACATATAAATCGTAACTGTTTCCAAAGATTTGCGTAAATAATGTGTTAAAATATAATTGGTGATAAAATGAAATATCCAATTAAACGCAAATCTTCAACTATTACTACAAATTATTCCAATCTTGGAATGACTTTAGAAAGTGATATTGAACTAACAAATGAATACTATTTAGCAAATGGGATTGCTATTATCCATAAAAAACCAACACCTGTTCAAGTTGTTAATGTTGATTATCCTGCTAGAAATAAAGCGAAGATTACTGAAGCTTACTATAAAACACCTTCTACAACTGATTTTAATGGTATATATAAATCTAGATATATTGATTTTGATGCTAAAGAAACAAAATCTAAAACTTCTTTTCCACTTAGAAACATTCATTCTCATCAAGTGGAACATTTAAAGAACATTTCAAAACATGGTGGAATTGCTTTTCTAATAATTAATTGGAAAAGCTATAATAAATACTTCTTTTTACCAATAGATGTAATATTAAAATATTGGGATAATAAAAAGGATGGAAGAAAATCCATCCCTTATCAAGAATTCTTAGACAATGCTTATGAAATAAAATTCAATTACAACCCTCGTCTAGATTATTTAAAGATTATTGATGAATACTACTTGAAGGATTAAGATTTAATTGTTCAGTAATATCCAATAATCTTTTTCTTATTAAAATGATTATTAATGTAACAACAATACCTGTTGATAAAATATATATACTATTATATATTCCACTATAAAGAACTAAATTACCATTCATACTTTCAAATATTTTAGTTGCAATATCAGCGTTTGCAGTACCTTCATTTACTTTATCTACTGCGTATTTGATTGATGAACCCCATAATAATACACCACTAAAAGTTGCTGATACCCATCTAACTAAACTTACTAGAAGTACTGAATAAACAACATTTTTAATACTCTTTAAATTATCTTTATAAAATAAACCTGAAAGACCAAATGCAGTAAATGGAATTAAATAGTCAAATGCTATTAACCCTATTATATGCCATACTGTCCAATTTGTACCTGTCCATGATTCAAGTGTTGATTTTAAAACTGAAAGATAAATCAGATAATCAAACGAGAAATTATATAATGCATATATAAATCCTCCAAGTAATCCATACTTAAGTCCAAAGATTAGACCTATTAGAATAAGTGGTATCATTGAAATACCGAAAAACTTTCCGCCCATAGGCATGCTTAAATTTAAGCCTGGAATGTAACTTATTATTACATCCACTACAATTGCAACTGCAACTAAAACTGCTGTTACAATCAATTTACGAAGATCAAATTTCTTCATAACATTTCCTCCTTTAAAAATAAAAATTTCTTTGGTTTCCCAAAGAAATAGCATCAAAAAAAGATTCTTTTTTCTCAACTATCCCTCCGCTGGTATAACCCAGATCAGGTTCTTCGGGTCGACTATTGTCCTCTCAGCCTATTGGCTCCCCGTAGTGATCATAATTATTATAGCATATAAAAATAAATAATAAAATATAATGCAAAAAAGGATGATATTTTTTAAAATACCATCCTTTATTTTATTTAACTGTTCCTAAAATTAGTTTAAAATCTTGTTTCTTGCTACCTATTGTAATACTCTTTTTAATAAGTTCGGTTGCTTCTTCAACACCTTTTTCACTTACATAGAGAGTAACCAGTACATCTCCAACTTTAACCTTATCACCAATTTTTTTATGAAGATCAAGACCAACTTTCAAATCAATAACATCTTCTTTTGTTTCTCTACCAGCACCTAATCTGGATGCTGCAACACCAATACCTAATGCATCAATTTTTGTTATATAACCCTCTTTAGTAGATTTTACTTCAACTGTCTTATCGGTAATTAATTTACTTGGGTTATCAACATAACTTACATCTCCACCTTGGGCAATAACCATTTCTCTAAATTTATTCAATGCTTTACCATCATGAAGTGACTTAGCAAGTTTTCTTTTTGCTACTTCAAAATCAGTTTCAATTTTTGCATCTAATAATAATTGTGCACCAATTGTAGTAGTAACTTCTACAACATCTCTTGGTCCTTTTCCATTCATTGTTTCAATTGATTCAAATACTTCCAATCCGTTACCAATTTTATGTCCTAAGGGCTCATCCATGCTTGTTAAAATTGCGGTTACTTTTTTACCAGCTAACTTTCCAATATTCACCATTAATTTAGCAAGTTTTTTAGCTTCATCTAAAGTTTTCATAAATGCTCCAGAACCAACCTTAACATCTAAACATATAGCATCAGAACCACTTGCTAGTTTCTTTGACATAATACTTGAAGCAATAAGTGGTATTATATCAACAGTTCCCGTAACATCTCTTAGGGCATAAAGTTTTTTATCTGCCGGAGCAACATCTCCACTTTGACCAATAACAGATAAACCTATTTCATTAACTTGTCTTTCAAAATCTTCAAATGATAATTCTGTCTTAAATCCTGGAATACTTTCTAATTTATCAATGGTTCCACCAGTATGCCCTAATCCTCTACCACTCATTTTAGCTACTTTAGCACCATGTGCTGCAAGTAATGGTGCAAGTATTAAAGTTACTTTATCACCAACTCCACCAGTTGAATGCTTGTCTACTTTAATTCCATTAATTTTTGATAAATCGAAAACATCGCCACTATCGCGCATTGATAATGCAAGATTAGTAGCTTCTTCATCATTCATTCCTTGAAAAAATAAAGTCATTAAGAATGAACTCATTTGATAATCTTTAATTGTTCCATTTGTATAATTTTTAACTAAATATTGAATTTCCTCTTTCGTTAAAGCGTTCCCTGCACGCTTTTTTAGAATCAAATCAACTATGTGCATATAATCACTCCTTCACATATATTCTACCATATTTTTATGTTATAATAGAGTTTGAAAGGTGATTATTATGAAAATATATTTAGTTAGACATGGTCAAACAAATTATAACTCTCAAAGATTAATTCAAGGTAGAGTTGATGCCCCTTTAAATAATGTTGGTCAAAAACAAGCTAAAACTGCTGGGCAAAAATTAAAAAGTTTAGGAGTTACTTTTGATCGAGTAGTTTCTAGTCCACTATCAAGAGCATTAGAAACAGGCTATTTGATTAGTAAAAAAATTAATTATAAAGGACACATATTAATTGAACCAAACTTTGTTGAACGTGATTTTGGTAATTACGAGTTAACAAAAATTGCTGATAATTTCCCTAAAGTCATGGTTGAAGGATTTAGTGAAGTTGGTTTTGAAGATAATGAACAAATTAGAGAACGTATCGCATATGGATTAGTAAATCTTTATAATCGTTTTCCAGATGAGACAATCGTACTTACAACACATGCGCATGCTATAAGAACAGTATATCTATTATTTGATAATAAAAAATATACATATACTAATTTCTTTTTAGGTAATGGATCAATTCATCTATTCGAATTTGATGGTAAAAAACTTAATTTGATTGAAACATATCTAAATGAAGAGGAACAATAAGGATTGCTTTATAGCAATCTTTTTTTATTAAAAAAAGACCGATTTAATCGATCTTATTTATCTAACCTGCTATTTATTATTTCAAACATTTTTTCACCAATTTCTTGAGTAGTTAAATCTTTAATTTCTTCATATTTAACAACTGGATGAAAAATTATTTTAATATGTAATCTTTGAAAGAACTTCTTTTTTGCTATCTTACTATTATTAATAATTGAAACTGGTAAAAAATCAGATTCAGATTTAACACCTATTTTATAAGCACCTGCTTTAATACCAACCATTGAATCTTGTTCTCTCGATAAAATCCCACCTTCTGGGAATATGAGCATTGCCAAACCTTCTTCAACATTTTTAATTGCTTGAATCATTGTCTTAGCTGTTCTTCTATTATCATCACGATCAATCGGAAGGCAACCTAAATAATCCATATATTGTGAAACAAGTGGCAACTTATACAATGAAATTTTCGGTGTAAATGCTAATGCACGATTCATGTATGCCATAATTAAGAATGGATCATCTTTAGATTTATGGTTTCCATATACTGTTAATTTTCCTGTTTTTGGAATATTTTCAGTTCCTTCTGCTGTTACTTTCAAACCTAAAACAATCCCATTTAAAAATCTTGAGAGATTCTTTAATAGTTTATGTTTAAACTTTGTATTTGGTTTTGATTTTTTCATAAATGGTAATAATAAATATAATCCAATAATAATCACGATAATACTAGTTAAAAATCCCGCAATTAACCAAACTGGTATTAGATATAGAATATCACTAATTAAGAAAAAGTATAGTGCACTACTCCCAAACCAAAGAAAGAAAAATATAAAAGTAAACATTAATGTTTTCTCCTTTCATAGGTTGCAAATATTAAACTATCAGTATTTGAATAATTAACTAACTGATAATCATTCAAATCAAATTTTTTAAAATATCTATTTCCTTCAAATCTTCCAAGGACAAATGTAATATATAATCTATCAGCATAAGGTAATGCAAGATTATATATTGTTGGTCCACCAATAACGAAGATTTCTTCATTATTATTCTTTAAAAAATGATTTACATCTTTAACTAATATTGCATCTTCATATACTTTATCAATTAAATTTGCTACATAAATTTTTTTAAATGGGAAAGGTTTAGTTTTATAATATCCTTTCATTGATTCATAAGTTAAATCACCCATTAAAACAATCTTATCTTTTGTAACATTTTTAAAATAAGTTAAATCTTTAGGGAAATGCCAAGGTAGTTTATCATTATTACCAACTAACCAGTTTTCATCCATAGCCCAAATCAGATTTATCATACAGCAACCACTCCTTTAATTAAGGGATGCGGATTATAGTCTGTAAGGCTGAAATCTTCATATTTAAAGTCTAAAATGTTCTTAATTTCAGGATTAATAATCATTTTCGGAAGTTTTCTTATTTCTCTAGTTAATTGAAGATTAACCTGATCTAAGTGATTTAAATATATATGAGCGTCCCCAATAGTATGAACAAATGTTTTTGGCTTTAAATTAGTAACTTGGGCTACCATCATTAATAGTAATGAATATGATGCAATATTAAATGGAATTCCAAGGAATACATCACCACTTCTTTGATATAGTTGAAGTGATAGTTCACCATTATTTACATAAAATTGCATGAAAGCATGACATGGGGGTAACGCCATATTCTTAATTTCGCTTGGATTCCATGCAGAAATAATATGACGTCTTGAATTAGGATTCTTCTTTATATCATCAATTACATTAAGAAGTTGGTCAACACCTAAAAAGTTTCTCCATTGTTTTCCATAAACAGGGCCTAGTTCACCATGTTTTTTAGCAAACTCTTCATCATTTTTTATTTTATCAATAAATTCTACTAGAGATTCATTCTGATAATCATTACTTTTCTTAAATATTTCGTACGGCCATTCATTCCAGATATTAACTTTATTATCTACTAAATATTTAATATTTGTATCTCCACTTATAAACCATAAAAGTTCATGAATAATCGATTTTAAATGGACTTTTTTTGTTGTTAGTAAAGGGAACCCTTCATCTAAATCATATTTAGTTTGATAACCAAAAACACTAATTGTTCCAGTGTTAGTACGATCATCTTTTGTATCACCATTTTTTAAAATATATTCACACATTTCTAAATACTGTTTCATTATGTCCCCCTAAATACTTTATTTTGCTAATTCGTATAGTGCTTCTGTATATATAATTGTTGCTAGAATTAAATCATCAATTTCAATGTATTCATCTTTTTGATGAATATATGAAGGTTTACCTAAGAAGTGTGGTCCAAAAGCAACCACATTAGGCATAGCACGTGCAAACGTACCACCACCAATTGTTATTGGTTTAGCCTCTACATCATTTGTATGTTTACGATATACTGTCATTAATTTTTGAACTAATTCTGAATTTGGATCATTGTAAAGTAATTTTTGATGATGATTATATGAAACATTAAATCCTTTAAATGTATCTTTTAATGAATTAAACATTTCATCAAAAACTACTCCGTTAGGATATCTAACATTTAAAACAACTTTAAAATCATTATTATTAACTTCTAGAACACCTAAATTAACTGTTAAATCACCCATTTCATCATCATGATAGTTAATCCCTAGTTTATTACCTCTAGTATCTTTAGTTAGATATTTATCAATTAAAATTGTTAATTCATTTTTAATTCCTTCTTGAATTAAAAAATCGTTTAATAAATGAATTGCATTTTTACCAAGTTCTGGTAATGAACCATGGGCACTAATACCATCTAAATCAAGTTTGATTCCATTAGTTGTTTTTTCAGTATTTCCATTTAAGTTATTTTCTTTTAAATACTTTTCAAAAGAATCTACAAATTTATCATTAACATTCTTAACAATTGCTGTTGCATGATCTGGAACCATATTATCTCTAAGTCCACCAGTAAATGAAACTAATGAGCTATTATCATACTTGCCTTCAATATTTATTCTTACAATCCCTTTTTCAGCATAGATTAATGGGAAATCTGCATCAGGAATAAATCCAGATACTGGTGCTTCAGGAAATCTTTTGAAATAATGATTAACACATCTCCAACCAGATTCTTCATCAATACCTAAAACAAGTTTAACTCTTTTTGATAATGGAACATTTAATTCTTTTAAGATTTTTAATGCATAATATGCAGCAATAGTTGGTCCTTTATCATCTTCAGTTCCACGACCAAACATTTTTCCATCATGAATTTCTGCTCCATATGCTGGATAGCTCCATCCAGATCCTGCTGGTACAACATCTAAATGTCCTATTATCCCAACAAATTCATTTTGTTTACCATATTCAATATGACCTGCATATCCATCAACATTAAGTGTTTCAAATCCATCTTTATTTCCTAAACTTAACATATAATCTAATGCTTCTTTATTACCTTCACCAAATGGAGCACCAACTCTATTTGGATCAAATGTTGTTAGTTCAGAATTTATTTGAATTAATTTTTGTAAATCTTTGATTAAATCATCTTTTCTTTTCAATACTTCTGCTTTAAAATCTATTTTCATATTGTTCATCTCCTATTTACTATTTTAACATAAATTTCATTATTTAAATGTTCTAAACTTTGGTGGTTCATAATTATTAATAAATTCATTTATAGTTTTAACATTATCACTAAATAATATTTTATCAAATGTTTCTTTACTGAAAAAACCAGTATCAGTCATAACTTTATATTGTTCATATAAGTGTTTATAAAAATTATTAACATTATATAAAATACATGGACTAGCATTTTGACCAATACCTGCCCATGAAATCACTTCAGTAATTTCTTCAAGTGTTCCTGCACCACCAGGCATTGCTATAAAGGCATCAGATAGTTCAAACATTTTATGTTTTCTAATACTCATATTATCAACGATAATAAACTCCGTAATTTCTTTAAATGCAAGTTCTTTATCAATTAAGAATTGTGGCATAATACCAATTACTAATCCACCATACTCAAGAACAGTTTTAGCAATTAGTCCCATTAAACCTCTTTTACCCCCACCATATACTAGTGTATGGTTATTTTCACCAATCCATTTGCCGAGTTCAAAAGCTTTCTTTGCATAGATTTCATTATCTCCACTGTTTGCTCCACAATATACTGCTATCTTCAAACTAATCATCTCCTTAATATACTTGACTTATTATAACAAAATATCATGTTAAAAAAAAGAAATCATTTGATTTCTTCTTCTAATTTTGCTTTACTTGTCGATAAATATGTAATCTTTTCAGCAATCACTTCAAGCATACTAATTTTTTTATCATCTGTAACTTGATACTGCCATGTTTGAATTCTTGCTTTTACTGCTAACATTACACCTTTTTTTACAAATGACTCAACAATAGTTGCTAAACCTTCCCAAGCAGTTACTTGAATGAAGTCAGTATCATATTCTCCATCATAGTTTTTAAAACCTCTTTGCACTGCTAATTGGAATCTTAACACCTTTTTACCATCTTCAAGTATTACCGCTTCTGGTTCATGTGTAATTCTTCCTATTAATACTAATTGATTAAGCATAATAATCTCTCCTTTTAAGAGAGTATACTAATAACTTAACTTATATTAAAATCATCAAATTTCAAATAAAATTAATATAAAAACAATCTTTAAATAAAAAAATAGTAGAGAGTATTTCTTTTAATCTCTACTATATAATTATTTATAAATTTTCTCTTAAATTGATTAAATACTATTTAAAGCAACTAACATCATTTCTTTGAAAGCTTCTTGTCTTTCTTGTGCAGTTGTTGCTTCATGTGTTACAAGCGAATCAGAGATTGTTAATAGACATGCAGCTTTCTTACCTAATGCTTTTGCATTAGTAAACAAAGCAAATGATTCCATTTCCACACAAACAGCATTATGTTTTTCATAAATATCTTTAAACTCATCTGGATTTACACGGTAAAAAACATCTGATGAATGAATTGTTTCAGTATGTAATGTAACTCCAACTTTTGCAGCTGATTTTAACAATCGATTATTTAATGATTTAGTTGCAGGTAATGTTTTTCTTCCTGTCACTCCCATTGTCTTAGCATAACTTGATTCACTCCAAGCATCTTTAGCTAATACAACATCATATAATTTCAATTTATCAGTATAAGCACCAGCAGAACCTACTCTAATGATTGCTTCTACATCATAGAATTTAAATAATTCATATGAATAAATACCAATACTTGGCATTCCCATTCCAGAACCCATAACTGTTACTTTTTTACCATTAAACTTACCAGTATAACCAAACATGTTTCTTACTCCATTAATTTGAACTACATCTTTAAGAAAAGTTTCAGCGATATACTTAGCTCTTAATGGATCTCCAGGCATAATAACTGTTTTAGCAATTAAATCTTTGTCTTTCAACTCAATATGTGGTGTTGGTATCATTTTTTTTCTCCTTTTTAAGTACAATGTCAACGCCATTTGAAGTACCAATTCTTGTCGCACCTGCTTCAATCATTGCCATAGCATCTTCATACGTTCTAACTCCACCTGATGCTTTTACTTCAGCATCTTTTCCAACTGTTTCTTTCATCAATTTAACATCTTCAACTTTAGCACCACCTGTACCAAATCCTGTTGAAGTTTTTACAAAGTCTGCTCCAGCTTCAACTGTTAGTTCAGAAGCTTTGATAATTTCTTCTTTTGTTAAATAACAAGTTTCAATAATAACTTTAACGGTTCTACCACCAGCAGCAATTACTACACCTTCTAATTCATCTAAAATAGTTTCATAATTGCCTTGTTTTAAGGCTGTAACATTAATAACAACATCTATTTCATCAGCACCATTAATAACAGCATCAAGTGTTTCTTGTGTTTTGATTATTGGTGTATGTGTTCCATGTGGAAAACCAATAACAGTACAAACTAAAACATCAGTTCCTTTTAATTGTTCTTTTGCATATGCAACCCAAATAGGATTAACACAAACACTTTTAAAGTTATATTCTTTTGCTTCTTTAATTAGTTTATCAATTTGCTCTTTTGAAACGTTTGCTCCAAGTTTAGTATGATCAATATATTTATTCAATTGCATTTTTCTTTTCCTTTCTTTTTTCATAAATTCTTAATATGAAATTAATTGTTGGACCAACACCTATAACTACAATTATTGTGAAGAAATTAATTTGTGTAGTTAATAATTTAGTTATTAATCCTAGAATTATCGCCAATATTAAGAAAAATGTATCTAGTAAAACTTTAGTTTTATGGTAAGAACCAATTTTTTTACTTAGATAAAGTGTTAGTTCATCATATGATGACATTGGTAGTTTTTCTATTATTAATATTGCTGCACCAATAGCTACTATAACAATTGATACAAGTCCAAATGGAATACTAAACCAATAATGATTCATTATACTATTCGCATCTCCAATATTAAAGATATTATTAAGTAGTGGCTGCCAAAAGTTTATACATAATCCAATTAATATTCCTACAACAATACTAAAAACTAATTTAAAGTTTCTTGTTAGTGCAAACAATATGACGGCAATTACTGCATTTGTAATAAGGGTAGCTGTTCCTGTTTCTATTTTCACTAGTTTTCCAAAGAAAACGTTAAATGCATCAAGTGAACTTGCACCTAATTCAGTTACAATAATTCCTGTAACACCCAAAGCTAAAAGTATTATTCCGATTATTTCAAATACTACTTTCCTGATAATTATTTTTTTATCCATTTTGCTCCTTAATCAATTAATTGAAAGTGATCGACTTTTGTCAAAACTTCAATTACCTTAGTAAATTTATTCTTTTTTAAAATCTTATTAACTTTTTTTAAGTTTTTCTTTGAAACAACTTTTGAATCTTTTAAAAACCCAGGTACATCATCTAAAAATTTACTTGCTTGTTCATAAAATTCTTGATACTTAATTATTGAAACATCATTACCTCGATTTAAAAATATGAAATCAACATATGGAGGTATCACGGTTAAAGTATCGTATTTCCATTCAAAACCGATTCTTAGTCTATTATCTGCATTTGCTAAAAATAAATAAAATGGAACATATGTACTTGCTTCTTGATAGTATTTTTGCAAACTAAAATTATCATCCATATATCTTAAGACACTATTTAACTTATCTTTTGAAATTAAATAATTTTCTTGCAAGAACTTAGGATGTAATTCTAAATATCTTTCTTTTACCATATTAAATATTTTCATAACCAAATCTAATCTAAAAGGTAATACATCTTCAAAATAATCTTGATATACAAAATAATCAAATTTTTCAACAAGTCTTTTAACAATATGGAAGACATGATCAGCAAAATAATCTGGAACAGTAAGTGGTAACTCTAATTGAAAATTCAAATCTAAATACCTTGGATTTAAACGATAAATATCTTTAACTTGTGATTTAGGCATAATTAAAAAACAGGCTTTATAACCTAAACGTGGATGTTTGTAGTTTATTCTTACACTTCGCTCATCCATTTCAATTTCCATTCCTTCAATAACTTCAAAGAATGCTAACAAAGCTTCAACATCTAAATCTCTTGTTTTCTCACGAAAAAAATGCACTTGAAACTTTTCCATTGCCTCACCTCTTACAATAATTTTATCATAATTACTTAGTTTTCTTTAATTTATTTAACATTTCATGATGAGTACGATTAAGTGTTAAAGGTGTTATTGAAATATAACCATTGTTATATGCCCATACATCACTATCTAAATCTTCCTCAAATTGACTAATGCTTCCTTTTAAATAGTAATGATCTTCAATACTATTCTTTTTAATTAACTCTGAATGAAAATAACGTTTTCCTTGATTAGTGAATAAAACACCAAGTGGTTTAGCAAATGTATATTTTGGAAAATTAACATTTAAAATACCATCAAATTCATATAATTTGTTTTCAATTATTTCATCTAATGTTTTAATAGTTTCATCATATAAATATTCAAGTTCAAGTCCATCAGCAGAAATAGCAATCGCATTTACACCATAAATCTTTGCTTCAAATGCAGCACCGACAGTTCCAGAATATAAAATATCTTTTGCAATATTTGGTCCATCATTTATTCCTGAAACAACTAAGTCAAAATCAACATTAAATAATCTTAAACCTGCTTTTGTTGCATCAGCTGGTGATCCATTAACAGCAATTGTTCCAATTGTTCCAGCTAATAAAGGCATTTGAACAACTTCAAGTGTGTTATAGATTGTTATTGCGTGACTTTTACCACTTTGTTGATTCATTGGTGCAGAAACATAGATTTTACCATGAGGAGCAAGTGCTCTAGCTAAAACTTCTAATCCTTTAGATTCAATTCCATCATCATTAACAATTAAAATGTTCATTTAAAATCCTCCACGATTTTATTACATCTATCACATAA
This sequence comes from Haploplasma axanthum, assembly GCF_900660745.1. Classification (GTDB taxonomy): domain Bacteria; phylum Bacillota_I; class Bacilli_A; order Acholeplasmatales; family Acholeplasmataceae; genus Haploplasma; species Haploplasma axanthum. The sequence continues at coordinate 1,267,974 of NZ_LR215048.1, forward strand.
ATGTTTTTCATTTAACACTTTGAAAGTTCGCCAACATCTTTCACAAACTTCCCCTTCAAATTTAGACACTTTAACTCTAAATGAATCACTTTCTTCTACATTAACATTAGAAGAGATTAATACTAATTCTAAATCAACTTCTAAATATTTAATTGCATCAATTTGTTCCTTAGTTAATTGTAAATCAATTCTTGATTCTAATGATTTACCAATCACTTTTTCATTTCTAGCAATTTCTAATTCTTTTAAGACTTTTTCACGCATTTCTTCAAATATTTCAAAATTCTTTAATAATACTTCATCAGTAAATTCATTTTTACTTGGCATACTTTCTAAATAAATATCTTCTTCTTTATGGAAAGGTAATTCCCAATATGCTTCTGAAGTAGTATGTGGAATTATTGGATTTAAAACTTTTAATAATCCTAAGATGATATCATACAATGTTGATTGGATTGCTCTTCTTTCAAAATTGTTTTGTGCTTCAATATATAAAACATCTTTTGCAAAATCCAAATAGAATGCTGATAAATCATTAATTATAAATGGCATTATAATACGATATACTTTATCAAATTCATATGCATCATAAGCATCAATAACAGCATTAATTACACTTCTGTATTTCAATGTCATTACACGATTAATTCTTCCACGCATTGAATAAGAAATATAATTTTCTTCCGGATTGAAATCAAATAAATTTCCTAAAACAAATCTAAATGTATTTCTAATTTTACGATATGATTCTGCTGTTTGCTTAATTAATTCATCACTTATTCTAACATCACTTTGATATGCTGTAGTTGCTGCCCAAAGTCTAATAATATCAGCACCTTGTTGTTTCATTATTTTAAGTGGATCAATAGTATTACCAAGTGACTTACTCATTTTATAACCTTTACCATCTAAAACAAATCCATGACTAACTACATTTTTATATGGAGCAACACCGTTAATAGCAACACTAGTAATTAATGAAGAATTAAACCACCCACGATATTGATCAGAACCTTCCAAATATAAATCTGCTGGGAATGGTAGTCCTCTTTCATCTAACACTTTATATGATGAGCCACTATCAAACCAAACGTCCATAATATCCATTTCTTTTTCATAGATATTATTAGGACTTAATGCATTTTTATATCCTTTAGGTAATAAGTCTTTAGCATCCCATTCATACCAAATATTTGCTCCATATTCTCTAAATAAATCAGAAACATGTTTAATAACTTGATAATCTAAAATTGCTTCTCCATTTTCTAAATAGAAGATTGGAAGTGGTACTCCCCAAACTCTTTGGCGTGAAATAACCCAGTCTCCTCTTCCTTCTATCATGTTTGACAATCTAACTTCACCCCAACTTGGAGTCCAATTTACTTTTTTAATTTCTTCTAACAAATCTTTTCTTAATGGATCAATACTTGCAAACCATTGTGGTGTTGCTCTAAAAATAACTGGTTTTCTAGTTCTCCAGTCATGTGGATACGAGTGAGTAATTATGTCTTGTTTTAATAAGAATCCTAATTCATCCATATCTTTAACAATTTCTTTATTAGCATCTTCATAGAACATTCCAGCATATTTACCAGCTTCTTCAGTCATATATCCTTTAGCATCTACAGGGCTTAAAATATCTAATTTATATAATAAACCTACTTGATAGTCATCATCACCATGACCAGGAGCAGTATGAACAAGTCCTGTACCGTCAGTATCAGTAACGTGTTCTCCTAAAATTACAGGTGAAACTCTATTATATAATGGGTGTCTGTATTTAACATATTCTAGGTCTTTGCCTAAGAATTCTTTCAATACTTCAACATTTTCCCATCCTAGTTTTTCTTTTAATGTATTAAGTAATGAATTTAAGATAACATATTTTTTTCCATCAGCATTTACTAATACATAATTCATTCTTGGGTGTACTGAAACAGCTAAGTTTGCAGGTAATGTCCATGGTGTTGTTGTCCAAACTAAAAGATTAGCACCTTTTAATTCTTCATTTTCAACAATTGGTAATGCAAAGTAAATTGAAATTGAATTTTTATCTTGGTACTCAATTTCTGCTTCTGCAAATGCTGATTCACTTGAAGGAGACCAATAAACTGGCTTTAATCCACGATAAATTAAATTTCTTTCAACCATTTTACCGAAAACTTGAATTTGATCAGCAATAAATGATTTATCTAATGTTAAATAAGGATTGTCCCAATCCCCTAAAACACCTAATCTCATAAATTGTTCTTTTTGTTTTTGAACTTGTTGTAACGCAAATTCTTCACATTTTTCTCTAAATTCTTTTCTTGATACTTCACTACGTTTTAAACCTTTTTTAACTACTTCATTTTCAATTGGTAAACCATGTGTATCCCAACCAGGTATAAAAGGAACATAAAAACCAGCCATTGTTTTGTATCTTAAAACAAAGTCTTTAAGTGTTTTTTGTAATGCGTGTCCAACATGGATATTTCCATTTGCATATGGAGGACCATCATGTAGGATAAATGGTGTATTATCCTTATTTTTTTCTAAGACTTTATTATATAAGTCCATTTCTTTCCATCTTTTTTGAAACTCTTCTTCTCTTACACCTAAATTTCCTCTCATTTGAAATTCAGTTTTAGGCATTAATAATGTATCTTTTAATTCCATCTTTTCTCACCTCAATATTTTAATAAAAAAATACGTCCTTATAAAAGCTAAGGACGTATTACTACGCGGTACCACCTTAGTTCCAGATTTCTCTAGCACTCAAATTTATATGTTACTCCAAGTTGATACATAATATCTTATTTAATTAGGCTTTCACCATTCCCTAACTCGCTAATAAACGTTAATAATATGCTTGTTCTTTTCACTGTAACTATTTAATTATAGATTCTCTAATAACTTTCTTACACTACCATCAGTATAAACATCAGTTGGTCCAAACAAGAAAATTTTTTCTTTAATGTTGGAGATTTCACCTTCAATAGTATAAATAACTCCTGATAAAAAGGCAATAACCTTATTAGCACCATCTATATCTAACTGTTCTAAATTAATAACTAATGGTTTTCCATTAATTAACTCAGTAGCAAGTCTTGTTAAATGGGTATCATCTGCATCTTCTAATTGTTCAAAAATTATTAGTTCAACAGTCTCCTGTTTTTTTATAGCTTCCTCTTTTGGTTTCTTCTTGAAAAAACTAAATAATCCCATCATTTCCTCCTACTAAATTTTTAAAATATGTTCCAAGTCTTAAATGCGTTGATCCATGCTTAATAGCAAGCTCATAATCACCAGTCATTCCCATTGAAAGATATTTTAAATTATATTTATCTTTTAATTTTGATAGTTCGTTAAAAACTTTTTCGGTTTTTTCTAAGTTATCTAAAACACCGATTGTCATTAAACCTATCAACACTATTTTATCATATTTTTTTAATTCATTGATAAATTGAGCTAAATTATTAGGATTTATACCACTTTTTTGTTCTTCATCACTAATATTTACTTGAATAAATACAAAAAGTGGTTTATCTCGGTATTTTTCAATTAACTCTGCTTGAGCAATTGATTCTAAACTATGTAAATAATCAATTGTATTTATCATACTTTTAATTTTATTAGTTTGTAATTTACCAATAAAATGCCAAATAATGTTTGATTCAACTAATTCTTTTTGTTTAGCAAGTAAATCTTGAACACGATTTTCGCCAAAATCATTAATACCAAGTTTCTTTATTTCAAGCATTTCTGATGGATTAAAGTATTTGCTTGCACAAACAATTACCCCATCAAAATTATCAATTTTAAACATTAAATCTAAAATTTAATATATCGCCATCTTTTACGATATATTCTTTTCCTTCAATTCTAACTTTTCCTAATTCTTTAGCTTTTTGTCTACTTCCAGCAGCTATTAAATCATCGTATGAAATAGTTTCTGCAGCAATAAAACCTTTTTCAAAATCAGTATGAATAATTCCAGCACATTGTGGTGCTTTCATTCCATTAATAAATGTCCAAGCTCTTACTTCTTTTTCACCTGCAGTAAAATATGTTCTAAGTCCTAATAAATTATATGCTTCTTTAATTAATTTATTTAAACCCGATTCTTTAATACCATATTCTTCTAAAAACATTAATTGATCTTCATATCCTAGATGAGCAATTTCCATTTCTAATTGAGCACTGATTGGAATAACAATTGTATTATCCTTTTTAGCATATTCTAATAAATCTAAATAATGTTTATTCGAATTTGGATCACTAAGTTCAAAATCAGCAACATTAGCAACATATATTGATGGCTTTAAAGATAATAAATGGTAGTTTGCAATTAATTTATTTTCTTCTTCACTAATATCTAATGTTTTAGGATCAATATCATTTTCAATTGCTGTTTTAATTCTATTTAAAACATCATGTTCGATCTGTGCATCACGATCATTTTGTTTTAACATTTTTGCTAATCTTGGAATTCTTCTTTCAATTTGATCTAAATCAGCAAGATAAAGTTCCATTTTAATAGTTTCTAAATCTCCAACAGGATCTATTTTATTAGAAACATGTGTAATATTTTCATCTTCAAAACAACGTACTACGTGACAAATCGCATCTACTTCACGAATATGACTTAAGAATTGATTTCCAAGTCCTTCACCTTTAGACGCTCCTTTAACTAAACCAGCAATATCAGTAAACTCAAAAGTTGTTGGTAAGATTCTTTGTGGATTAACAATTTTTGCTAATTCATTTAAACGTTCATCTTGAACAAGAACAACTCCAACATTTGGTTCAATAGTTGCAAACGGATAATTTGCAGCTAAAACATCTGCTTTAGTAATTGCATTAAATAATGTTGATTTTCCAACATTTGGTAAACCAACGATTCCAGCTTTTAACATAAATTCACACTTCTTTCATTAAAAAAGGCTTGTTAGCCTATTTTTTATTTCCAGTTAACCATGAAGGCAGATTAATTTTTTTATCTGTTTTATCAGGTTTAACTTCATTTTCCACTTCACCTTTAGCCATCAAACCTTCTTTAGTAATAACTACTTGCTCGTTTGATGTTTTATTAAATAATTCACTTGCAAAATTATCAAATGTATTATCTTTAGCTTTTAATTCATATCCAGTTGCTATAACTGTAACAATCATTTCATCACCTAAATCGGCATTTACTGTTGTTCCATAAATAATATTTAAATCATTATCAACAGCATTCTTAATTTCGTCTAACGCTTGTTGTGTTTCAAACAAGGTAATATTTGAACCAGAAGCAATATTAACGATAGCATCAGTTGCTCCATCAATTGTTACTTCTAATAATTTAGAATGAATTGCTTTTCTTGCTGCTTCGATTGCACGATTTTCTCCAGAAGACAATCCAATACCCATAAGTGCAGTCCCTTTATCTTCCATTACTGTTCTAACATCAGCAAAGTCAACATTAATAATTCCTGGAATTGCAATAATCTCAGCAATTCCTTGAACACCTTGTCTTAAAACATTATCCGATTCTCTAAACGCATCTAATAATTGTGTTTCAGGTCCAGAGATTAGTAATAATCTTTCATTTGGAATAACGATTAATGTATCAACATATGGTCTTATTTCTTCAAGTCCGTATATCGCTGCTTTCATTCTTCCAGGTCCTTCAAAACCAAATGGTTTAGTCACAATAGCAACCGTTAAAATCCCCATATCTTTAGCAAGTTTAGCAATAACTGGCGCAGCACCTGTTCCAGTTCCGCCACCCATACCAGCAGTAATGAAAACCATATCAACGCCTTCTAACATTTCCTTTAGTTCATCCATTGATTCTAATGCTGCCTCACGACCTACTTCAAACTTAGCTCCAGCACCTAGACCTCTAGTCAGTTTTTTTCCGATTTGGATTCTTTCGTTTGCTTTTGATAGTTTTAATACTTGTGCATCTGTATTTACAGCAACAAAAGAAACACCTTTGACGTCGTTTTCTATCATTCGGTCAATAGCATTTCCTCCGCCACCACCGACACCAATAACTTTAATAATTGGCTTTTGATCAAAATTGTTAGATTCTCCGAACACCACAGTATAACCTCCTTGTTTTACTAGTAAATACTTACTATATATTATACTATACTTTCATTCATTTTTTCAAACATTTAAGTTTATTTAAAATAATTAGTTTTTTCTTTCATTTCTTCTAAATAATCTAATAAACGATCTTCTTTAATAGCATTTCTAATTTCACCCATTAAATGTTTTAAATACGCTAAATTTTGGTAAGTCATAAGACGCATTCCTAAATACTCTTCAGCTTTAAATAAATGTCTTAAGTACGATTTTGTATAATTATTAACTGGCGTATTTAATCCCTTATCAATTGGTTCCATATCATCTTCATATTTTTTATTTTTAATATTAACTTTACCTTCTGTTGTAAAGATAGAACCATGTCTAGCATTTCTAGATGGTAATACACAATCAAACATATCAACACCATTAATAACATTCATTATTAAATCTTCTGGTGCTCCAACTCCCATTAAATATCTTGGTTTATCAAAAGGTAAAATTGGATTTAAAAACTTCGTAATTTCATACATTTCTTCTTTTGTTTCCCCAACAGATAAACCACCAATTGAATATCCTGGAAAATCAAGTTTGATTAATTCTTCAGCACAATGTTGTCTTAATTCTTTATTTAATCCACCTTGAACAATTCCAAATAATGCTTGATCTGTAGTTAGTGCATCCTTACCTCTTTTAGCCCATCTAATAGTACGTTCAATACTATCTTTCATATATTCATATGTTTCGTATGGTGGTGGACACTCATCAAAACTCATAATTATATCAGCAGCTAAATCCTCTTGAACTTTAATTGAATCTTCTGGACTCATAAAGAGTTTTGCTCCATTTTTATGATGTCTAAAATGAACTCCCTCTTCAGTTATTTTTCTTAATGAACTAAGAGAAAAAACTTGGAATCCACCACTATCAGTTAATAGTGCTCCATCCCATTTCATAAAACCTCTAATTCCACCATGTTTTCTTACTATTTCATTTCCTGGTTGTAGCCATAAATGATAGGTATTTCCAAGTATTAATCCTTCTGAAACTTCTTTTACTTCATCAACAGTTAATGTTTTGACTGTTGCTTGTGTTCCAACTGGCATAAAAAAAGGTGTTTCAAAAACACCATGAGGTGTTGTTAATTTTCCTAATCTTGCTCCACTTTGTTTACATACATGTAAAACTTCAAATTTTATTGACATAAATATCACTCCGCATTTGTAATTATAGCATATTTTTGCTATAATACAAAAGTATATTTGCTGTACCCTAGGAAACCAGCAAAAAATAAAAACAGGGAGGATTTCATCGTGAAAAAATTTACGATTGAAGATCTAGCAATTAATGCCATTATTGGGGCTTTTTATGTTGCTTTGGTCTTTATTTTTAGTTTTACAAGTTTTGAAGTTGTTCAATTTAGAATTGCTGAATTTCTATTAATTCTCGTTCTCTTTAACCCAAAACTTGCACCAGGTTTAATACTTGGAACATTCTTGTCAAATCTAAACAGTCCATTTGGAATTGTCGATACTTTAGTTGGTACTTTAGCATCAACACTTGCAATAACTGCAATGATTTTATTAAGAAAAATTCCATTGCTTGCATTACTAATGCCTGCATTATTTAATGGTTTAGTAGTTGGTTATATGATTTACTACTTATCATTAACAGAAACAATAGTGCCATTTATTGGAGCATTCAGTTGGGTATTTTTAGGAGAATTTGTCGTTATGTTTGTTATTGGTTTACCAGTATATTATTACATACGGAAGAATAAAAATATTCATGATTTACTAACAAAATAAAATTGAATTATTACTAGGAATTATTCATTCAGAGCTATTTAATAGCTCTTTTTCTTTATATAACATTAAAACCAATGTATATAATATTCAAAAGAGAGCAATTTTCATTACTCCCTCTATTTGTAGATTCAAAGATATTTTATATTTTTTTAAAATTTATCTTATACGTAAAGTGCAATAAACAGTTTATCAAATGCATATGAAATGTTTCTAACACCTGAACTTGTTTGTTCTGTATTATAACCTGTAGTACCAGATGAGCCTGTTGATCCATATGAACCCATTGATCCTGAAGATCCATTATTACCATCAGCACCATTGCTTCCAGCGTCACCACCAGATCCGCCATATCCACCACTATTACCTGAGCCTCCTGAACCACCAGCGCCCCCTACTCCAAATACATAAAGAGCATTTGTTGCAGCACTTCCATTTCCACCGCGGCCTCCAGAGCCACCGTTACCACCATTTCCGCCATCTCCTGGATCACCAACTCCATTCCAGATATTAGTACTAGTATCACTAGCACCAGTTCCACCATTACCTCCAGAGCCTCCTTGACCACCGTTACCACCGGCTCCTCCAGTAAATCTATAGTTACTAATTGTACTTACTTTTATCGATTCTTTTCCAACAACTCTAATAGCTAAACCACCTTCACCGCCGGCTCCTCCAGTTCCGCCATTTCCTCCTCTTGCTCCATTATCACCTTTTTTCGGTTTAAGCCAACTACCATTTGGATTTTGTACACCATTTGATCCATATTGTCCATCTCCACCGCGGCCACCATTACCACCATTACCTCCAACAACAGTAATCCATGATTTATTATCATATTCACTAAAAGTAACTTTTGTAGCATATATTCCAGTTCCACCGGCCGATCCTGCCCCACCATACTTGCCAGTTATACCATTAGAATTTCCTATCGCCTGATTTTCAGTCCTATAATAACTAAGTCCATTACCACCTAATCCACCAACTATCTTATTATGATTCTTATATATAATATACAGTTCAAAATTTGAACTTGCATCTATAGCATTAAATCCTCTTCCATTTATATTCTGTTTTGGTCTAAAGTCCATTGAATCAAATCCCATTATCAATGCTGTACTTCTTGATGCTACTTCAATTGACATATTAGTCATTTCTCTATTATCGCCAATAAAGGTTACTGACTTAACAGTAGCAGCAATTTTATACAAATATATACTTGTTCTTGATGCATTTTGTAAATCAATAATTACATATTCATCACCTATTGCAATAGTACCAGATAGATTTCTACTAATTCTTTCCCCTAACCATTTGGCTTCTATTCTTATATCTTTATAAATACCGAATGTTGTTTTAAATTCTTTATCGTTATATCTCCAATAATCAAAAATGTATCCAAAACGTCTTACCTCTGATATTTGATTGGTTGTAATTGGATTTTCAACAGTAAATGTATATCTGTTTCCACCTACAAATTCACCTTGATTAGTAACATATTCGATAGTATACTCAATTATTTCATAACGTGCATATAAGTATTCAACTTCATTAGTTCTATACCATACAACTTCTCCTGATGCATTAATTACTTGATTACCATTATTCTCACTATCATACCATCCAATAAATTCATATCCATCTTTTCTTGGAACATCTAATTTTAAAACAGAACCATACGTTATTTCAATTTCAGAATTATCTTGATCATTAAATATATTTAAAGTATATTTTGATTCTTCATATTTTGGATAGAGTTTAATATCTTCATAGATATCTAAATAACTATTTAAATGATATATTTTTCCATCTTCATCAAACCAATATAGAAAGTCCATACCTTTTATTTTTGGCGCTTCAATTGCTTGATCAAATGAGGATCCATATTTTTCAGTTCTACTTCCTAGTTTATTACCATTTTCATCAAAGAAGTCTATTATTATTGGTTTAACTTTTATTTGATTCTTTACTTCACTATAATAAATACTATTAATATAATAGTTATAATTACCTTCACTAACAAATAGTTCAACATCACTTGAACTTATAGTTCCATCTAATATTGCAGGTCGTGTTGATTTAAAGAGAATTGATTCTAAATTCAAACATTTTGTAAATGCATCTTTACCTATATTCTCAAGTGTTGTTGGTAAGATAATATTTTTTATCAAATTACTATTAAAACTATTTCCTGATATCTTTTTAATTCCTTCTGGAATAACTACATCAGTTTCTTCCCCGTTATATTGTATTAAAACCATTCCTAATGTAATAAAATCACTATTTTGGTTTTCTAACCATGGCGTATTTGAAAATGCATTGTCATCAGTATTTTTTAAATTTTGACCACCATTAATAACAGTTAATGTACTATTAGAAAATGTATTAAGACCAACATGTTCAACATTATTCAAATCAATTTTTTGAATTATCTGATTATTCTCAAAAATATACGGTGACAAAATTTTCACTTTTGATGGAACAATAAACTCAGTTACATTAGGATTAGCATAGATTGCTATTTGAGTATTTATATTAGAAGTATCCTTATCAATAAGAAAATTATTTTCCCATGAATAATATCTATTGTTAGGTATATTGAAATTAGAAATGCCACTATGTAAAAAGGCACTTTCTCCTATATGGTGTAGACCGTTTGGAATATCAAAACTAGTTAAATTAGGCATATATGAAAATGCACCTTTATCAATTTCAAGTAATCCAGAATTATTCTCAAATGTAATACTAGTTATATTTTCACTATTATAAAAAGCATTTTTTCCTATACTAATTACAGTCTTTGGTATTACTACTTTAGTTAAATTCACTTGTCCATAAGCATTATTTGCAAATGCATAATCACCAATAGCAACAACCTTCTTACCATTTATGTATGTAGGTATTACTAATGTATCTGAAATTGGTTTGCCTATGTATGAGCCAATTCCAATTTCATTATTACCAACTTCATAAGTTTCATAGTCATTATTCAACTTTATTCCCATTGAAATATCTGAAAGAATATAAGTTCCTAATTCTTTATCTCTAGCTTCCAAGTTATGAGCAACAGCAGGCAGTGTCATCGATGTATTATTAAACTCACTATTAGAAAGCATAAAAGTCTTAGTAACTCTTTTAAACCCTAAATATTGCTCACCTGTACCTAAGTATAATCCTTCATATCCTAGCTGTGAACCTAAATCAACTAATCCATCATTATACCAAGATAAAAATGGTGGATGATAATCAAAATTAATCTCATTAGCTAATATTTGAACTACATCATCAAATACCACATCAGTTAAATCAAAAACTTTTGCAAGTTCTGAATATATTCCTATAGCTGTTTTTATTGCAGTTAGGACTCCAAAAGGATTTTTTAATACATTAAGATTTAAACTAACAATTGCTGTATATATTCCAGCCATTAAAACAGTCTTATCAATATTAACTTTACCGTTAGTTTTATCACTTATTAGTTCTTGTAAATACTCTAGACTATGCTCTGTTGTTAAAGCTCCTGCAATCTGTAAAAGTGTTGCTTTCCCAGCAAGTGCCATAACATTTATATGTGAGTATCTTGTTTCATAGTTCGAATTCCATCTATCCATATATTTCCCATATACACTTTTAGATGTTATATCTTCTGATGCTTCTTTGCTACCACTAAAATTGAAATTGAAAAAAAATCTATCTAATGATGCAGATGTTGAGCCAGTATATGGTGTTCCCAAACTATACATTGAATGAACTAAATCTGGATGATCAAGTGCATATTGCATATTTGTTATTCCACCTCTTGAGTGTCCTATTAAATTTATTTTTGGAAGTAATCCATTATTTAATACACGAATATCATATACTAATTGACTTATTGCATAGTTAAATTCATCATATACAGCATCGTTTCTTCCAGCAGTAGCAGTTTCTGAAGCCTCAAAAAGTATTATACTATGTTTTGATATATCAGTAATGTTTCTTACAATCTTACCAGAATAATTAGTATGAGTATGACTAGCTCGTAACGAATCATAAAGTTCATCAGTTATATCTCTAATTTCCATTTGTCCATCAATTTTAACCCAATAGATATTAGAGTCAGTAATTTTAGCCATTCTAGTTATAATTGAATCTTTTGAATATGAGAATAAACTATTTTCGTTATTTGACCAATGCGATGCACTGCCTTGAAGTCCATGTGTAAAGACTGTCAGTAAAGGTTCATTATCATCAACTACTATATTAGTTTTACTATTAAAATCATATCTATCTTCGTTTGGTTGATAACTATCTTTGTATGTATATGTATTTGTTTCATTATATAATTCTTTATCTCCAATATTAAATCTTTTCATTTCTAACGCATTAACACTTCTAGTTACATTTACTAAAAAAAACATTAAAATAAAACACGCTATTAATCCACTTATTATTTTTTTCATTACTATTTATCTCCTATTCTTTCCCACTTAGCATATATTTTAGTTTCTATAAACTGATACACTCCTTCTTCATCATATTGCTTGCTTGGTATAATATCATTTTCAAAATCCCATTTATTTATTCCTTCTAACTCTTTATACCATCCCATAAAGTTATATCCTTCTTTATATGGATCTGGTGGTATTACATTTACTTTTGTTCCATCCGCATCATCTACAAAGAATAAGTCATATTCTTCATTTCCTATATAATATGTAATATTTGCTGGTATGTAATTATATTTTTTATATACGTCAATATTTTGAATCTCTTTTAAAAAATTATAATTAACAAAAAGTTTACTATATTTTAATGTGTAAATTTGTGCATAAAAACTTATCATTGGCGATATAGAACTAAGGTATACATTCACTTCTTGTTCTGCAGTATGGTTATATTTGATTGAAGTGCTTAAATTTATTGTTGATGGAAAATAAATGTTTTTTGCATTATCGATTTCAATTGGTTTATTACCACTTGCTAATCTAGTCCCAATAAACTTAGCATGAAAACCATCAAGTATTGTAGGAAATATCAATGTTTCTTTTTTCTTTCCTTCTTCACTTAACCCTACTATTGCTAAATTAACATCTGGATTTGTTACACCAAGTTTCGTATAAAGGAAATCTCCAGACTCTCTTGGATAATATCTACCCTTACAACTTATCAATGCTACAGATATAAATAATATTATTATTGCTAAAATTATTTTTTTCATTGTTTCACCTCCCACTTAGCATATATTTTAGTTTCTATAAACTGATACTCTCCTTCTTCATCATATTGCTTGCTTGGTATAATATCATTCTCAAAATCCCATTTATTTATTCCTTCTATCTCTTTATACCATCCTATAAAGTTATATCCTTCTTTATATGGATCTGGTGGTATTACATTCACCTTTGTTCCATCTGTATCATCTACAAAGAATAAATCATCTTCCTCATTATTGCCTATATAATATGCAATATTAGCTGGTATGTAGTTATATCTATTATCATATCCAAGTGCAATTTCTTCCATTAAATACTCGTACTTAACAAATATTTTACTGTTTTTTATTTGTTCTTTATATGGATACATAGCTGGATCTGGAAATCTATATCCAAAATATATGTTAAGATTTTGTTCTTCTGTATGTTGGTATTTAATTGAACTTCTTAAGATTATAGTCGATGGAAAATAAACACTTTTTGCATTACTAATTTCTATCGGTTTATTACCACTTGCAAATCTAGTTCCAATAAACTTAGCATGAAAACCATCAAGTATTGTAGGAAATATCAAAGTTTCTTTTTTCTTTCCTTCTTCACTTAACCCTACTATTGCTAAATTTACATCAGGATTTACAACACCAAGTTTTGTATATAAGAAATCTCCAGACTCTCTCGGATAATATCTACCCTTACAACTTATCAGAGTCATTGATATAAATACTAGTATTATTGCTAAAATTATTTTTTTCATTGTTTCACCACCCACTTAGCATATATTTTAGTTTCTATAAACTGATACTCTCCTTCTTCATCATATTGCTTGCTTGGTATAATATCATTCTCAAAATCCCATTTATTTATTCCTTCTATCTCTTTATACCATCCCATAAAGTTATATCCTTCTTTATATGGATCTGGTGGTATTACATTTACTTTTGTTCCATCCGCATCATCTACAAAGAATAAATCTCTTTCTTCATTTCCAATATAATATGCAATATTAGCTGGTATATAGTTATACCACGCATCATGTCCTATTTTTTCTTCTTCAATCAAGTATTCATAGTTGATAAATATTTTACTGTTTTTTAAATACTCCTTTATTGGATACAAATTTGTATCAGGAAATCTTGATCCAATATATACATTCACTTCTTGTTCTTCTGTATGTTGGTATTTAATTGAACTTCTTAAGATTATAGTCGATGGAAAATAAACACTTTTTGCATTACTAATTTCTATTGGTTTACTACCACTAGCAAATATAGTTCCAATTTTAGTAACATAAAAACCATCAAGTATAGTAGGAAATATTAGTGTTTCTTTTTTCTTTCCTTCTTCACTTAATCCAATTATCGCTATATTTACATCTGGATTTGCAACTCCAATTTTTGAATAAAGAAAATCTCCAGACTCATAAGGATAGTGTTTACCACTACAACTTATTAACGTTACTGATATAAATAATATTATTATTGCTAAAACTATTTTTTTCATCTACATATCCCCCAACATGTGTATTATAATTTGAGTATATCATTATTTTATTTTATTTTCAAGAATATTTAACATGTTAATTGAATTGGGCTCTTATTACATTTATATATATAAACAAAAAAGCTGTTTGTAAAACAGCCTTTAATAATACAAATTTATTTTAAAATAAACTAACAATAATATTATATACTAATGGGGATATAATAACGGTTGTTATTCCTGTAATAATTAAAGATAATGTTGCCATGCTTGCATGAACTTCTCCAAGTTCAGCAGCTCTTGAAGTTCCAACAGCATGTGCTGCTGATCCTAATGATAAGCCTTGTGCAATTGGGCTATTAATTTTAAATACTTTAAAGATAAATGGTGATACTACTGCACCAAGAATTCCAGTAATAATCACGATGGCAACCGTTAAGTTCTCAATTCCTGATAATCCCTTTGAGATATCAAGGGCAATTGCTGTTGTTACTGATTTTGGTACTACTGTAGCAACCATTGCATCACTTAATCTTAGAATTACTGCTAATACTCCAATAACTAATGCATGAACAATTACTCCCGAAAAAATAGTTAATAAAACAATTTTCCAATTCTTTTTTAATAATTCTAAGTTTTGATATAGTGGGACAGCTAATGAAACAGTTGCAGGTCCTATTAAAAATGTAATGAAACTTGCACCAGTTTTATATCTATGATAATCAATTTTAAAAACAATTAAAATAATCATGATAAATATTGAACTAATTAATAATGGATTTAGTACTGAAAGTTTCGTTTTCTTTTGAATAAACGTACATAATAAATATATTCCGAAAGTTATTGTTATACTCCATGTTATATCATTCATGTTTAACACCCTTTTCTGCAATAACTGCGGTTGTTATTAATGTTATGATTGTTGATACAACTAAAATTAAAAGGATTTCAAACCAGCTTACTTTTATAATATCAAAGTATTGCATAATACCAACGCATAATGGAACAAACAAAAATGCCATGTTCTTTTGTAACCATTTTGAAACATCTTTTATTTGATCAACTTTAACTATTTTAGTCATTAAAGCAACAAATAAAAGTAATAATCCAATTACACTTCCAGGAAAACTAAAAGGCAAAATTGAAGCAATTAATTCTCCTAGTAAAGTAAAGATTAAAATAATAAATAATTCTAAAACTATTTTCATATTATCTACCCGATTCATTCAAATTTTCTTCTTTAATTATAGCACAAAATAATAATTCAACTTAAGCATTTTCTTATTTTCATATTTAAGGTTATTTTTTTTACTGTATGTTATAATTTATCAAGAAACGGAGGAATATAGATGTCGATATTTTTAGATAGACGTTCAATAAGAAAATATAAAAAAGATGTAAAAATTGATAAAAATACTTTAAATGAAATGATTGAAGTTGCAATGCGTGCACCAAGTTCAATGAATCTACAACCAACTCGTTTAGTTGTTTTAGAAAGTAATGAAGCGAAAGAAAAAATTAGACCAATTCTTTTTGGTAATCAACTTCAGTTAGATACTGCTTCTCACTTCATTGTCATTTTTACAGATTTAAATAAATATGATAAGGCAGATAAAATTTTTAAATCAGCATTTGATTTAGGAATAATACCTAAAGAAGTAATGGATTCACAATTATCAAGAATTAGTGAAATCAAAAAAACAGTTCCAGAAACAAAAGTACTACATGATGGTATATTAGATGGTGGATTGTTTGCTATGCAATTCATGTTGGTTGCGAGAGAATATGGTTATGATACTTGCCCAATTGGTGGCTTTAATAGATCATTAATAAATGAGGCATTAAACATCGATAAGCATTTACATCCGGTACTAATCCTTTCAGTTGGTAAAAGTGATGAGTCTGGGTATCAATCATACCGATTACCATTAAGTGATACAGTGATTTATAAGTAAAAATAAAAGATTAGAGTTTGAAATTCTAATCTTTTTTTATCGTTAAAAGTCAAATTCAGGCTTAATTGACTTTTGATATGTAATTGTATCAATCATTCTTTTAGATAGTGCTTCTAATCTTAAAGATATTCCATCATCGTTTATTTTATTTCCATCATAAGAAAGAGGTGTAATATAAACATATTTATTTATTACATTTGCTTTCATATAATTCAAGATTGGTAATAACATTTGTTCTGGAACTAAATAATGTTTTTCTGAACCTGCAGCTGCTACTATTCCAACAGTTTTATTTATCAGTGTATCTTGAGGCATTAAATCAAACAAATTCTTTAATGCTCCTGGAATTGATGCTTGAAAGATTGGTGTACCAATAACTAATCCATCTGCATCACTAATTTTATTAATCAGTTCTTGTGTTTTTAGATCATAGTCTAAAAGCACTCTTCCATCTGCAAATGGTAAATCAGTATAATTTGCTAAGTCAATTATTTCATATTCTACTTTACTATTAAATTCTAATGCTTCTAAAGCGATTTTTGTTTTAGAACCAAAAACAGTTCCATTTATACCTAATATTTTCATTATTCTTCCTCACTTAATATTTTGTTGACACCCGGAATAATTTCTTCACCTATAACTTTAATCATTCTTTTAACTTCATTAAATGGCATTCCACCTAAATCAATTTGGAATAAATGACGTTCATGCTTATATACACGATATTGGTAAACTATCTTTTTAATAATTGTTTCAACACTACCAACAAGCATTACATCTCTAACATCTAAAACATTCATATATGATTCTTTTCTAAGACCAGTACCATTTGCCATTTTTAATGAATGGTTTGCATATTGATAATATGTTTTAAATGCTTCTTCATCTGTATCGGCAACATATAAGAATGTATCAATAGCAACTCTAGGTTTTAAATTAGGATGATTGTCAGTAAAAAACTTTCGATATGCTTGAACATTTTGATTAAAATACATAACCGGACCAGCGAGTGTTGCAAGTGTCATTGGAACTCCTTGTCTACCTGCCATTACAGCGCTATTAATTGTTCCACCTACTGCTCTCCAAATCGGGAAATCTTTTTGGAGAGGTTTAGGATAAACAACTGCATCATTAAGTGGTGCTCTAAATTTACCTTCCCATGTTATTTTTTTCTCTTTAAATAATTTAAGTAATAATTGAAATTTTTCTTCAAATAATTCTTCATAATCACGCAAATCATATCCTAATAAACTAAATAATCCAACTCTTGATGCTCTTCCAGCTACTAGTTCAGTTCTTCCATTTGATAATATATCTAGGGTTGCAAAATCTTCATAAACTCTAACTGGATCTGATGTTGAAATAATTGTTGCCGAACTTGAGATTCGAATGTTTTTTGTTTCACGTGCCATTGCTGCTAATATTAAAGCATGTGCTTGTGATATAAAGTGTTCTTGATGTGATTCACCTAGGGAAAAAACATCTAATCCATATTGTTCTGCTAGTTTTGCAGCTTCGATAATATTTTCAATTCTTTCTTGTTCACTAATTTTCAAACCACTTTTTGCATCACTTACGTAATCTCCAAGTGAATATAATCCAAACTCTAATTTCTTCATATTTGCTTTCTCCTTAAATCTAATGTATAATAATTATATCACTAGGTACTATAAAAAGTATAGTTAATGCTTTTTATATAGTAAAAGGAGTAAAAATGAAAAAAACAAATTGTGAAGTTAATGATGCATTATCAATTATATCTGGTAAATGGAAGCCTGCAATTCTTTTCACTTTAATATCTAACGGTTCTAAAAGATTTAATGAACTCGAGCGTTTAATTAATGGAATTACTCCTAGAATGCTTGCTAAGGAGTTAAAAGAACTTGAAAATAATCAGATTGTAAAAAGAACTCAGTATGAAACAATTCCTCTAAAAGTTACTTATGAAATGACTGAATATGGAATGAGTTTAAAAGATATTTTAATAAAATTACATGAGTGGGGAATAAATCATAATCGTTTATATAAATAAAACACAGAATAAAATCTGTGTTTTTACTTTAAATTATTAATATTGAATGTAACTAATTCTTTAATTAAATCAAAAGGAATATCTTGATCAATTGGAATTTGAAATGCACCTTTTGATTTCTTGTATTTGGTAAGTTTATCACTAAAATGTGTAATTGAATCGGGTAATGGGTATATTCCAATATGTTTTTCATACGCATAAAAATAAAATACTGGTTTTCCAATTTTATATGTTGGCATATTATAACTAATTGATTCTTCAATTCTTTTATCTAACGATAAGACAAATTTTCTTAACTCTTCTAATTTAGTTTTAACATCAATAGGAAGGGTATTTAGGTACTCAGAAACATTATTCCATTTCATAATAAAACCACCTTTTTGTTTTATTATATCATGAACAAAAGATTATTTATTTCCTTTTGGATAATACCTTCTTTTTTTATTTTTATCATTATTTGTTTTTGATTTATTTTGATTACTTCTTTTATTACCAAAATTATTATTGCTTCTAGTAGTATTCTTAGAGCTACTGTTTTTATTTGAATTACTTTTTGGAGTTACTTTTTGTGACTCAATATTTTTAATATGATCAGGATGGTCTGTAATAACAGTAATTTTTTGTTTAATATGCTTTTCAATTTCTTTCAATAACCCAAGTTCTGATGGATCACAAAATGAAATAGATTTTCCAAGTTCTCCTGCTCTACCAGTTCTTCCAATTCTATGGATGTAAGTTTCTGGTGTATCAGGTAAATCATAATTAAACACATATTGCAGTTTATCAATATCAATTCCTCTTGCTGCAATATCAGTAGCAACTAAAACTCTTGTTGTTCCTTTTTTAAAATTATCTAATGCTTTTTCTCTAGCGTTTTGTGACTTATTACCATGAATTGCTAAAGCGTTCATTCCACCATCAATTAAATCTTTAGCAATTGCATTAGCGCCACGCTTTGTTTTAGCAAATACTAAAACAGAAGTCATTTTATTATCGACAATTAAATCAAATAAAAGTTTTAATTTTTGTTTTTTAGGAACATAATATAATTCTTGTGTAATTACATCTAATGTTTTAGCAACCGGTGTAACTGCAACCCTAATTGGATTATTTAATATATCATTTGACAATTCTTCAATACTTTTTGGCATTGTTGCTGAAAAGAGCATTGTTTGTCTTTCTTTTGGTATATATTTAATAATACGATATACATCTTTAATAAATCCCATATCAAGCATTTGATCTGCTTCGTCTAAAACTAAGAACTTAACTTTTGATAAGTTAATAATTCTTTGATTAATTAAATCTAATAATCTTCCTGGAGTAGCAACTAAAATATCAGTTCCTTTAGCAAGATTATCTTCTTGTCTTTTTTGAGATACTCCACCATATATTACATTAGTTTTGATTTTTAAATATTTACTATAATTATTAAAATTATCAAATATTTGGTTAGCTAATTCTCTTGTTGGTGTTAAGATTAACCCTTTTATATCATGCTTTTTAGCATCAACATTTAAATTATTTATATGTTCAATCATTGGAATTGCAAAAGCAGCTGTTTTACCTGTTCCTGTTTGAGCGCTCGCAAGTAAATCCGCCCCTTCCAATAACTTAGGTATCGCTTGTTTCTGGATTGGTGTTGGATTAATATATCCACTTTCTTTAATTGCTTTTAATATTAATTCATTAATTTTTAAATCATTAAATTCGTTCATTAAATCTCTCATTTCTTTTTATCAAATTTTATAACAAAAAGAGTATACCATAAAAGATAATTTAAAACTAATTAAAAAGAAAAATACACCTAAATAGATGTATTTACGCTATAATTCGATCTCTCTAACTCCACAATGTTCAATCATGTCATCAATACTTGTCATACTTCCCATAACAATCCCATGACAAACGACAATAATCTTTTCAAAATGTTGATATTTATTTAAAACATTTAGAACTCTCTTTCTAATAATATCAATCGGTTCAAAACGATATTTACTATTATTAGTTAATATTCCTTTATTAGCATAAAACTCTTCTGAAGCTTTAAAAACATCATAATCAAATAAAAATTTTGTATCTGCAAACCATTCATGTAAATCCGTTTCAACTTCTAATGATATATTAAGATTTTTTGATAGAATTGCTGCTGTTTGTAATGCTCTAGTATATGGTGAAGAAATAATTAGATCCGCATCAAATAAACTTTCATCTTTTGATCTATCTTCTGCTTGCTTTACACCCTTATCAGTTAGTTTTGCTAATTCAAATCCTAACCCAATATTTCCCCATTTTCTAACTTCTTCATAGTTTGGTTCACCATGTCTAATCAATATGATCTTCATATAAACTCCTTTTTATTTTTATTATAAATCATTTAATCTGAATATTATATATAATACCGTTATTATAATAGTTTGATAGTGTCTATCAACACTTATATTTATACTTAAATTTTACTCAAATTTGCATTAGATGCATTTTTAGGATATAATCATTTTATAAGATACTAACAAAAATTAAATATTGGAGGTTGAAATGAAAAAAAGGATAATTTTAATATTATTATTTGTTTTAAGTTTCATATCAATAGGTCCTTTAGTTAAAGCAGATATGGGTCCTAAACCATCATTAAAACTAATGA
Organism: Haploplasma axanthum; assembly: GCF_900660745.1. GTDB lineage: Bacteria > Bacillota_I > Bacilli_A > Acholeplasmatales > Acholeplasmataceae > Haploplasma > Haploplasma axanthum. Next base: position 1,289,141 of record NZ_LR215048.1, read on the forward strand.
TTAATAGTTATAGTGATAAAAGACTTTATATTGAACTTTTAATTAAAGGGAATAATAGAGAATATGAATTTGATGTATTGGAAGAACGAAATGATAGTTTTGAATACTTAAAAGATTTCCTTGTTGATAAATCATATAATGGTTATGTTTCAGCAACCATTAATAATGGTGCACCATTTTGGTCTAAGTATTTGGAGAGCAAAGGTAACAGTCATTATTATAATTTCGGATATCGTATGCCTAGAACTTTTAAAGTAATGATCTACGACTTAGAATCTAATACAATGTTTATTACAAATGAAATAAGTGTTAGAGCTTTTGATTCATCAACAACAATCGATTTGTCTAATTTAAAAGTTGAAAAATCTGATAGTTTAGTAATCTATGATCAAAACATCACTATAAGAGAAGTTCATAATTATTGGAAAACTCTTTCTGGTCTTTTAGTAAGATTAGTACTTACAGTCATTATTGAAGTTTTCGTCTTATTCTTATTTAGCTACAAAAAGAAAGCATCATATGTACTTGTAATAATTACAAATTTAATTACTCAAATAATTTTAACATTTGGATTATTCATTGCAATATATTATAATGGTAGTTTTGCGTATATAGCTGCATTAATTATTGGTGAAATTCTAGTTCTTCTTTCAGAAATAGTCATTTATAGATTATATCTAAAAGAGCATGGAAAATATCGTTCGTTACTTTATGCAGTTGTTGCTAATATTTTAAGTTTAGTTTTTTCATTGTTAATTTAATAGTTATTTCAAATATGCTTATTCTAACAATAATAATATTTAAAAAGCTTAATCATCAATTAAGGTGATCAAGCTCTTTTTTTAGTCTTTATACTTTCTAAGTGGAACATACTTAGAAACTTTATTAATATAATTTTCGTATTCAGGATATTTTTTCAAAGTAATACTTTCAGAAAACTTTGAACTACCTATAAATAGTAAGATTAATAACATAGAACCAACTAAAGTCCAGTTGAATAAGAAATGCGTTGTTACTCCTGCACTAATTGTAAATAGGTATAAAACAACCCAGATTGATTGTTCTGAAAAATAGTTTGGATGTCTTGAACGTCCCCATAAACCTTGTGTATTAAATCCTTTATTATAAGGACTTGGTAACTTGCTTAAGTCTTTTTCTTTCTTTAGTAATTCATACTTCTTAGTTTGAAATGCCATTTGTTGCCTATCAGCAACAGACTCTAATACAATAAAACCAAACAAAAGAACTGCAACTAAAATATCAAATACGTTAAGTGCAACTGTAGACTCCATAACAGCAAGTAATGGTAATGTAATTGCTAGGATTAATGCGTTTTGGTATAAAGATATAAAGAAGAAATTAAATAATCCCCATTTCCATCTTTTATTTAACTTAGGATTATTCTTTAATACAACCCATCGATAATCTTCTTCACCTGACCAAAATTTAATTGAATATGCACCTTTTTTAGCAAAATTATATGTAAGTCTAATACCCCAAAGAGTAATAAGAACTGCCATAATAACTATTCTTAGATCCATACCACCTTTTATAGCCATAACCCATGCATATGCTATAGGCAAAATTGACCATAATTTATCCACCTGAGAATTATTCATTGTTAGTTCACCAACTATGAAGCAAAATAATACACTGAATGCACAGATAGCAGCCAATATCAATAATGTCTCTAATTGAAGTTTACTAAATTCAAATCCACCTAAGACAAAACCTAATACCGCTAAAGAAAGGGTGATGATTACAGTTATCATCGTTATTAAATTTTTTTTCATACTTCCTCCTCTATTACTAGTTATTGTTAATTAACAACTTCATTTTTAATGCATTGTAATTATTAATTATTCTATCATAAACTAATTACTTAATCTAGTAATTTTGTTTTTTTAGAATTTTAAAAAAAAACTCACCATTATATTTCAAGTCATTCAAGTCTACAATGTAAAACTTAATCCCATAAAACGGCGCAAATATGAACCCTAAAAATCTCCTAATTCCAACTTCATATCCCAAACTCACACTATATTTTATTTTAGAATTTTTTATTTTGAAAAAATAATAAGTTAACATTTGTGGAATTGAACAAATCCAAATAGATATAAAGATAAATGAAGTAATTTTTTCTATATTCCAATCCATAGAATTGTCAGTGCAATATAAAACTATATCTATAGCAAATAACATTATTGATAAAATAGTAACTATTAATTTTATTTTTAAATTTTTCATTTTTACTCACCACTTATTTAACCATTCATTTGTTTTTTAGTTAGTCGTAGATGCATCATTTACTTCTTTGTTTTGGATAATCCATTTGATTCTTGGATGACTCATTAATTTGTCAGCAGTCTCTTTTTCAAAAAGCAATTCTAAATGAAAAATACTATTTTGTGCCAACTCCAGAAATTGATATTCTTTGTCTGTTAATATCATCATTTCATTCAAGAAATCATTCACAATTGCTGATGATGATACAACATTAAACTTATCATTTTTTGTTTAAAACAGGTATCAATGTTTTTTTAATCATATTAAAACTCATTTTTGAAAGGTTGCTTTTTAAATTCTCAAGGCTTTTAGTAAATGATTGATTGTGATTAGATAGAGCATAATAAAAAGTATAATTTCATTTCCTTAAAGGTATATATATATATATATACTCTATCATTAGTTTTTTTATACTTTGTTAAACAATAGCGACCGTGACTGTCACTATTTTTATCATCATTAATTATTCATATGATCATATGATGTTTTAAGTGTTTTTTTTGATTAAAGTATTATTTTATAATTGAAGTATAAGGGCTATTAAGTTTTTTTCTAAATTCACTCGATATATTGTTTTTCCCAATTGTCATTGTACTACCAATCATATATATTTTTCATAATCAATTTCTTTTATAATAATCTTCCATATGTTTTACTTAAGAAGTGACAATCTATATTCATTAACAATTTCAACTAGAATATCAAGTGTAACTTCATCGTATCTTTCAAGTATTTTTTGTAAATCAATGTCGCTTTGACATGTATAAAGAATCATATCAGCGACATCTGCATCTACTATTTCTTTTGTTAAATCGTATTCATAGGAGAACTTTAGTGTATTGTTATCAATACTTGTTTTTCGTTTATAAGTATAGTTTGAATCTGTTGTTTTATCAATCATATTTTCACCTTTTCTTAGTTACTGGTTTTTTCCACTATTTATCTATCTATTAGCCTAAAAAGTACGACATTTTTCTATTTGAAAAATCATAAACAGTGATTATTATAAATGTAAAGATAAGAATGGACAAAAGGAGGTGCGGACAAAAAGTTGGACTTATAAGTCATTTAATCTAATTAGCATTATAATCCTTTATTTTTCTAATTTAATCTTATTTTCTTCTTTTTTTATAAATGGCTTAGCTCTACCACCAAGTGTTAACATCAATTTGTCTGACTTAACAATAGTTTTAAGTATTTTTCCTTCTCTTTCATAGTAAACCCTTATTTCATCAATTCGAAATTCATAACATCCAAAATCTTTTGTTGTAGATGTAAATCATTAATAATCCTTAATTTACTCTTATAGAAAAACAATATTACATCTTTATTAGTTAGAAAATCATTTGAACTATTATAACATTTTGTAATTATATAATTACTTGATACTTTATAAAACTTCATTAATGATTTATTACACTCTTGAATCGTTTTTCTTGGAATATTACCAAGTGATTGATATGAGTAGTTATTTTCTAACTTTAAATATATAAAGATAACGAATACTCCGGGTACAATAAAGGTAATAAGTAATGTTACAACAGCTGTAAAGAACTTACCAATTGCTCGTCCAATTTTTTCACTGAAAATAGCCATAACGATCAACAAAATAAAAACAACAACAACAAAAAGAACAGATAAAAGATTTCTAAATAATATATATGCTTTATACTTTTTCCTTTTTTCTTCATCTAGCAGCATAATTCTTTTTCTTAGTAACTTCTTATTTATTCTTTTTTGAAATGGATATTTGAATTTTCTCATTAAATCCTCCTATGTTAATTTTGAAACTATAATCGAATATTTATTATATTATATCAATTACTACGCATTTTTAACATAACACACGGTATTAATACTACTATAAAAATATTTAAATGTAGTTTTACTTATATAGTTATACCAAAAACACAGTAAATTGCTAATAACTCTTTTTTTCAGTTTATATACAAATAAAAAACACCTCATAAATAGGTGTAATTTATAATTTTAAGCACTTTTTAAGCACTCTTAAAATTTTTGTTGAATTTATGGCTTAACAAAGCCCTTAATTTTATATGGTGGAGATGAGGGGAGTCGAACCCCTGTGCAAGACACTTTCAAATATACTTTCTACATGTTTAGTTCATTTATAATTTCATATCATTAACTAAATAAACAAAAGTTAATAATACTATCCTTTTTAGTTTCGTCTAATATAAAGGAGTTTATTAGATATAACTTACTTCTTTGGGCGCCAATAAACCGTAAGTGAGCTTATTTTTGCCAGCTGAACCTTATCTTAGGCAGCTAATTGTAAATTTTGGTTTCCGGTTATTAATTAACCTCGGCTTTTTTACTTGAGCAACCAAGACATGCTTATACATCATACGATGCCCTGACGAATCCATTAACATCCCCGCATTAATATAATACTATATTTTTACTTTATAGTAAAGAATTAATAATATATTATGATATAATTTCAGTATACAAAAGAAAATAGGTGATAAAGTGAAAAAGTTTTTAGGAATTATGCTTTGTATTATTTCAGTTTTAGCTTTTCTATATTTATTTCATCTTTTAAATGCTACATTTCCAAACAATATTATTAGTCGTATTTTAAAAGGATTTAGCCTTGTTATAACTCCAGTTCTTTTTGCTTTAGTTTTAATGTATCTAGTGAATCCACTAGCAAGAAAGCTAATGCGACAAAAAGGTATAAGTAAAAAAGGTGCTATTATCATAACAATGACAATCTTATTTGCAGTAATTGCTGCATTAGTCTTCTTTATCGTTAGTTTCTTAATTGATAAGGGAGTAGATCTTTATAATCAAATAACTAGTGAATCGTTTATACATTCTGTCCAAACTTGGTTTAGCAATAATAATCTATATAAGGTTTATGAATGGATTGAAGAGCTTATAACTAGTTTAGATATTAAAGATTTTATTGGTAATACAAACTCAATTATAACAACAGTTCTACAAACAATCTCAGTAATAATTCTTGTTCCTATTTTCTTATGGCACTTCTTAAATGCTCAAGAAGTCGTTGTTGATAAAATTAATGAAAACATTCCAACTAAGTGGCAAAAAAATATTATTCCAATTATTGAAGATTCAAACCAAGTTATTGTTTCATATTTTAAAAGTAAAATGATTTCAATTGTTATGTTATTTTCAATATTTGTTTTTGTTTACGCTCTTCTAGGTTTACCGATTGGATATGTAATTCTCTTTGCATTCTTAATTGCCATCTTAGATTTAGTTCCTTATATTGGTCCAGCAATTGGAATGATAATCCCAATTATCTATGTTTTCTCTGTTAATGGAACAAACCTCTTATATAATCCCAATTGGCATGTTAATGGTTTAATAGCTAATATTATTCTCTTTTCACTTAATGCATCAATTCAATTTTTACAAGATAATATTATAATGCCAAAACTTGCTGGAAAAGAAATGAATATTAATTCAGCAATGATCTTAGTATTTATGTTATTCTTTGGTTATATTTTAGGAGTTTGGGGAATTATTCTTTCAATTCCGCTTGGAGGAATTATTTTAGTTGTTTGGAAACATTTAAAAGAAAGTGAATTCTTCTCATCTAAAAAGAAAACACGAACAAAAAAACAAGTTACACTAGATAAGTGAAAATAATCACTTATCTTTTTTTATATGTAATAGTCCCAAAAAATGTTTAACTATCTTTGTTATTTAGTGTATAATGTTTAATAAGGAAGTGGTCATATGACACCATTACAAATAATAACTTTAATCTTTACCTCATTCATTTTATTTAATACAATAAATACTTACTTTTTAACTTATAAAAAACTAAATCGTTATATTGCTCCATTCAAGCATACTTTTATTGGTGAGTTAAATGCTTTATTTGGAAATGTTGGTACATTACTTTTATTTTTAACAATTGGAATATTTATATTTAAAGATATGTATTCAATTACTATCTACCTTCTTATTCTATCGATTGTTCTTAATATATTCTTTTTTGCTATTAGTGTTTTTAGCTTATATTATGGAAATGTATTTTCTAAATCAGGTTTTGATATTTTTAAAAATCCAAGTGCTGGAATATCAAAGGGCTTATTCGGTGAAATAATTGGTGAATTATTTAAATATTACCGAGTACTTCTTTTTATACCAACAATCAGTATGTCATTAGTTCTCGTTTTCATTGAAAGTAATGATTTAAAAAATATTGTTATTAACTTTGACTTTAGAACTTATTCTTTATATGTAACAATAACTCTTATTCTTTTAATAGTTTCATATATTTTATACCGGAAAATGTTCATTAAAGAACTTCCAATTAAAAGTGCACAAACTACTTATGCTATTCAAAATTATGGAGTATACCCATATTATATTATTCATTTGATATCACCAAATTTTGAACCAAATATCGAAAAACTTCTTAATATTCATAATCAAGACGAACTATTTTTAAAGATTTCTAAATATAATAAAAATCAAAAAACTTATACAAACCAATTAGATAACAGCATACATAGTAATAGATTAACAAAAAATGACTTAGCAGAATCAATTACAATTAATGACTCACTAATTAAAAATAGTGATTTACATGGCATTTTAAAAGGTAAAAATTTAGTTCTTATTCAAATGGAGTCGATGAATTCATTTTTATTAGATTTAAAAAATGATGAGGAAAACTTTCCATTTTTAAAAGAGCTTTTAAAAGAATCATTAGTCTTTGATAACTTCTACACTAGCGTTGGTATTGGTGTATCAAGTGATGCAGAAGTTACAACTTTAACAGGATTATATCCTAGCGGTAGTGATAATTATTATTGGAAATCATTTAATCGTGTAACAAACAAATATAAATCATTTGTCCCTCTTACTACCTTACCTAAATATTTTAACCAAAAGAATTATAAGACACTCGCTATTCATGGTGATCAAGCAATTTTTTATAACCGTAATCATGCTTATAAGAACTTAATCGATTTTAATGATTTTTATAGTTTAGAATCATTTGATAATCTAACTCCACACGGAAAAATCGGAACTGCACACTTATATAAATTTGAATATTTACCTAATAAATTTCATGTTAGTCCTTGGGCAAGTGATTACCAATTATTCGAAAAAACTAATGAGTTAATGAAAAATGAAAAAAATAATTACATGTACTTTCCAATAACAATGATGCCTCATACACCATTTGAATATCATCCAAATGAAGAACTAATTGATCAAGATACTACACTTAATCCTCTAACAAATAAATATTTAAGTTTTGCAAGCTATTATGATAATATTATCAAAAGATTGTTTATAGATAGAAATGGTAATAATGTAACAGATTCAAATAACGTTTACTTATTCTATGGTGATCATGGAAGTGGTCTTAGAAATAACGATTTATACAAACTATTCAATAAAGATATTAAAAAAGATCCCCTTTTTGAACGTGATTTATTACAAAAAGTTATGTGCTTTTTATATGTTCCAAGTAATGATATTGATCATGCTACAAACATCAAAAATGGTTTAATTACTGGTAACCAACCACTAGTAAGAGGTCAAATGGATATTTATAGATCTGTAATTGAATTATTTGATTTAGATTGTAAAAATGACTTATATTTTGGAACACATCTTTTCAGTACTGAAAAAACTTTTGTTCTAGATAATAAAATGCTTGATGTTGCAACAGATGATGCTTTCTTCTCACTTAGAGACCCTAAGTATACAAGACCAACAAAATATCAAGTACCAATAAAAACTTTAAAAGTAATTAAAGAAACAAAACTAATTAATGATCTACTATTTCAAAAAGAAAGTCTACAAGAGAAAATTAATATCGAATTAAACAAAAAGAAAGACTAAAACCTTTCTTTTTATTATATTATTATTTTAACAATCTCTTGTAACTCCTTTATTACATCACCAAACCACTTATTATTATTAAACCATCTAAAGTTTAATGGGGATGGATGAACTAAAGGAAAATACTTTGGCAAATATGCTCTATATGCTCTGACTGTTTCAGTTAAGTTTTCTCTAAATGTATCTCCAAGATAATATTTACAGGCATATGTTCCAATTAAAATTGTAAGTTTAATATTAGGCATTTCATCAATAATTGATTTATGCCATTTTTCTGCAAACTCAATTCGAGGAGGTAAATCACCTGTCTTAGCTTTTCCAGGATAGTAAAAATCCAATGGAAGAACAGCTATTTCTCCTGAATTGTAAAAATAATCATATGTTATTCCTAGCCATTCTCTTAACTTATCACCACTCTTATCCATAAAAACAAAACCTTTTTCTTGCGTTTTAAGACCTGGAGCTTGCCCAATAATTAAAATTTTCGCATTTTTATTTGCCATAAATATTGGTTGATATCCTTGTTTTTTGAACTGTAAATTTTCCGAGTCATTAATGATTTTATTTTTTATTATTTCAATATTATCCATTATATACCTCCAAAAAAAAGCCACTGTTTAACAGTGACTTAATTATAATATATTTTTAAATTTTATTTCCGTAATACGCAGCAATTAAGATTTTTTCCATTTCACTTACAAGTGGTAATCTTGGATTTGCAGGACTACATTGATCTTCATAGGCTAAGAATGCTAATTTTTCTGTATTTGCTAAGTATTCTTCTTCTGAAACATTTTGATCTTTGAAATTCATCTTAATTCCAAGTGATTTTCCAAGTTCATAACAAGCATCTGCAAACATTGCAACACCTTCTTCAACAGTTTTAGGTTTTAGTCCGATTGCAAGTGCTAAATCATAGTACTTTTCATCTGCATGATAGTAATTATATTTTGGCCATGTTGCAAGTTTTCCTTGTTTAACGCCATTATATCTAATTACATATGGTAATAAAATTGCATTTATTCTACCATGAGGTACATGGAATAATCCACCAACTTTATGTGCCATAGAATGTGAAATACCTAAGAATGCATTACCAAATGCCATACCTGCCATTGTTGAGGCATTATGCATTTTTTCTCTTGCGTGGAAATTACTTCCATTATCAACACATTCTTTTAAATATTCAAATACAATCTTAATCGCTCCAAGTGCAAGCGCATCTGTATAATCATTTGCAAGTGTTGATACGTATGCTTCAACTGCATGAGTTAAGACATCCATTCCTGTATCTGCTGTAACACTTTTTGGCTGTGTTAAAGTTAATGCTGGGTCAACAATTGCAACCGTAGGTGTTAATGAATAGTCAGCAAGAGGGTATTTTTTATTATCTTTTTTATCAGTAATAACTGCAAATGGTGTTACTTCACTACCTGTTCCTGAAGTTGTAGGTATACAAACAAGTTTAGTCTTCTTTCCAAGTTCAGGATATCTAAATGCACGTTTTCTAATATCCATAAATTTTTGTTTCAAGTCATTAAAATCTACCTCTGGATGTTCATAGAATAACCACATAGCTTTTGCAGCATCCATTGGTGAACCACCACCGATTGCGATTATTGTATCTGGTTCAAAAGAACGCATTAACTCATAACCTTTTCTAACTGTTTCAATTGATGGATCTGGTTCTACATCACAGAATAATTGTACACTAACTTTATTTCTTCTAAGTGCTAATTGATCTGTAACTTTTTGAACATATCCTAAATCAACCATCATTCTATCTGTAACTATGATTACTTTTTCAACATCATGCATTTGACGAAGATATTCGATTGCATCTTTTTCAAAATAAATTTTAGAAGGAACTTTGAACCATTGCATATTATTTTTTCTTCTCCCAATTTTTTTAATGTTTAGTAAATTAACTGCACTAACATTATCTCCAACAGAGTTTTTTCCATAAGAACCACATCCTAAAGTTAATGAAGGTATAAAACGATTATAAACATTACCAATACCTCCAAAAGTTGCTGGTGAGTTCCAAATAATACGGATTGCTTTTAATCTTAGTCCAAATTCTTCAGCAATTTTTTCAGATTCAGTATGAATAACTGCACTATGTCCTAATCCATTAAATTCAACCATTTTTTCTGCTAAATCAATTCCATCTTTAGTATCTTTAGCTTTTAAGAATGCTAAAACTGGTGATAATTTTTCTCTTGTAAGTGGTTGTTTTTCAGAAACTTCACTACATTCAGCACCTAAAATTACTGTTGATTCAGGAACTTTAACTCCTGCATCTGCTGCAATGCTAACTGCATTATGACCAACAATTTTGGCATTTAATGTTTTTCCATCTGGAAATAATAAGTTTTCGATTTTCACTTTTTCTTCTTTATTTAAGAAATATACACCAAATTGTTTAAATCGATTTACCGCTTCAGTATAGATTTCTTTATCAATGATACATGCTTGTTCTGATGCACAAATCATTCCATTATCAAATGATTTTGATAAAACAATATCGTTTACTGCTTGTTTTAGATTAGCAGTTTTTTCAATATATACTGGTACATTTCCTGCCCCTACACCAAGTGCTGGTTTACCACAAGAATAAGCAGCCTTAACCATTGCATTTCCACCAGTTGCAAGAATAGTTGCAACATCTTCATGTTTCATTAAATTATTAGTATTTTCCATTGAAGGATTTTCAATCCATTGCACACAATATTTTGGTGCACCTGCAGCAACAGCAGCATCATAAACAACTTTTGCAGCTGCTTTAGAACATTGTTGAGCATTAGGATGAAATGCAAAAATAATTGGATTTCTAGTTTTTAAAGCAATCAAGCTTTTAAAGATTGCTGTAGATGTTGGATTAGTTACTGGTGTAATACCACAAATAACCCCAACTGGCTCTGCTACTTCTTTAATTCCTGTTACTTCATTATTACTAATCACACCAACAGTTTTTAAATGTCTAATGTGATTAACAACATATTCTACAGAAAATAAGTTTTTAGTTGCCTTATCTTCAAATACACCTCTTTTTGTTTCATCTACTGCAAGTTTCGCTAAAACTCCATGTGCATCAAGTGCAGCAACTGAAACTTTTGCAATAATAAAATCTACTTGTTCTTGACTTAATTTTAAAAATTCGTCAAGAGCTAATTTAGCTTGATCAACTAATTGATCTACTTCATTTTTAACTAAAGTATCTTCTTTCATATTAAATTTTCCTTTCGATTTGTATTGTTGTTTCTATGCATATATAATACAAAAAAATCAAAGGAATTGCACCTACTTTTAGAAAGTAAACGTTTTCTTAAAGCGAGAAAACGTTTTTCAAAAAAATGAAAGGGATTACAAAAAATAAAAAGATAACTTTTTATCGTTATCTCTAAATTTTAACTTATCGTGATACTTCCACTACTAATATTAATTTCATATATAATTTCAAATAATTCTAATCTATCAGATAGTTCATTATACTTTTCACCAAAGACTTTAATTGATCCGCTTGACGTCTTTGCTTTATATCCAATTTTATTTTTTTCTCTTTTATCTGTTACCCTAATACTACCACTATCAATTTTAAATTTATTCTTTTTTATATTATTATCAGTAATTCTTATTGAACCACTATCGATATTAATATCTAATATTTCACCAAAGATTTCAGCTATACTCACTCTTCCCGAATCAACATCAAATTTAGCACTATTTGTAGTTAACTTTGTAATAGTTGTGCTTCCTGAATCAATTGAAACATTTGTATTATTTAATACACCATTTTCAATCTTTAGACTTCCTGAATTAATTTTAATATCTAAGAAATCTGCTTTAATATTTTCTAGTTCAACAGAGCCTGAACTTGTAGTTAATTTAAGTTTCTTAACATCATCATTAGTCAAATTAACAATAATTGTGCTTACTTTTTTAGTAGCTCCACCAATTGAAACCCAAGGAAATTTAAATCTTGAATCTTTTTGTTTAATACTTAGTTTATTGTTATTTAATTCAAATCCAATTGTTTCTTTATTTTCATATAAATAATATTCGATAAAACTATTCTTTTCATCAGTTTTATTAATCTTAATATTTCTTGAATCACTATTGATTTCAATTTCATTCACTGAATTATCAATTAAATAATTTTCTTGTTTTACGTATCTGGAATCCCAAACAAAAACATCTTTAACACCACTAATGCTTCCACCTGCTACAAATCCAATAACAATTAAAAGGGCCCCAATAATAAACCCAAATAGTATGATTGCTTTAAATATCTTCATTATTTTTCACCTCTTTTTAAGACTTTACGACTAAAAACTTTTATTAGTGCATTATTAACTTTAACTGACCATTTCATAATATTATAGAAAATAACAACTAATATTGACATTACAACCATATAAACACCACTTGAAATCAATAAATTTCCTATTTCAATCTTATCTCTAAACAGTCCAATTATATAAGCTACCAATCCAAATGGGACAGCCACCATAACAATGATACTTGATAATATTAAAATATACATTACAATTATTATTACTAAATAAACCAATCCAATTGGAATTAGTAAAGGACTAGCAAACAAATATAACAATAATTTTCCTGATGTTTTCAAGCTATCATTTACTGTTTTATTTTCCCTTTCATTAATTGTTTTCGGATAATAATTTTTTCTTATTTCACTATACTCAATCGTTTTTTCTATATCTTCAAGTTTTTCACCATTATCAAGTCTATCATTAATCATTTCAACATAATATGAAATAATATCTTCTTTCTCTTCACTTCTTAAACCTCTGAGCTCATGCTCAATTTTTTTAATAATTTTTTTCATTTCATTCACCTTTCACAATCTTGTGATATGTAATCATGATTTCTTCCCATGATGTTACAAACTCATTTATATGATCTATTCCTTTTGGTTTTATCTTATAATATTTTCTATTTCTTCCATTATGAATAACATTATATGTTTCCAATTCATCAGCTTCTTCTAGTCTTCTTAATATTGGATATAATGTTGATTCTGATATTAGAATATATTTTGAAAGATTTGAAACTATTTCGTAACCATATGATTCTTTTTTTGAAAGTTCAGCTAGTACATAAATTTCAATAACACCCTTTTTTAATTGCACCTGCAAACATCCCACCTGCTTCCTTACGCATAATATTATACAATGCATAGTATAAGGTTGTCAATAGTATTGATTATAAAAATAAAAAGACTTCTAAATATTAGTAGAAGTCCTTAATTACTTATGAGATCATATTCATTCTTCTTCATCAAACAAATACTTCATATACCGTGTAGGTGAACTTAAAAACGATGTATAATCTCTAACTATTGGGTGATTTTCATACTCAGTAATGCTAATTTTATCTGAAAAATGATATATTAATGCATTTGGATATGCTAATAATATTGGTGAATGCGTACAAATAATAAACTGACTACCTTCATCAACATATTTTTTTATTAGTGAAATTAAGGTTAGTTGATTTTGAAATGATAACGGTGTTTCTGGTTCATCTAATAAATAGAGAGTCTTGCCTCTAAGTTTAGAAGAAAAAAAACTTATATAACCTTCTCCATGTGATGCCATCTTAAACTTGGAAACCATCGACTTCATTTTTTCAACATTTCCTTCATGCAATCCAATTTCTAGTATTTTCCCGAATGACTCTCTATTTCCATGTTTTTTTATTGATTGATTCAACAAATCCTTATTTTCTTGTTCTTCTTTTTCAATCCAACTTAAAAATGTATAAAAATCTTCGCTTTGAAAATAATAACCTCGCTTTAACTTAGTATTCCATGAAACAGAAAATCCCTTATACTTTTCAAATCTATAATCAATATTTTTAGAAACATTAATACTATTTGTTAATTGACTTATTATTCTTAATATCGTTGATTTCCCAGATCCATTTTCACCTGTGAAAAACACAACAGGTGCATTTAAATCTAAAGATTTAAACGCTATTGTACTATATGGATATTCATTTTTATCAATATCTTTCACTAGTTTTATTAGCATAATATTACTCCTTGTTTAAACATTTATATATAATAAAAGATTCCTAAATTAATAGAAATCTTTTAATCTTATTTATTCATCAAAGATGGAAATTTGTGAAAAATCCTTTTCTTGATCAACTAATACTTGCCATTTAGAACTTCTTCCACTTCCAATTGGCATTATTTTTCTTTCATCACGTAATCTTTGAAGGGTTCTATTAATTGTAGAATCACTAACTGTCGGATGCGCTTCACGTAAATCTTCTTTTGAAAATAATCTTTTGAATTTTAAAATAGTATTTTCCAAATTATCAGATTTATTTAAATTCCGTTCAAACTCATATTGATGTGCAATTTCATCTATTTCATTATAACTATCCATTAAGATCTTATAAACAATTTCCGTTAAATTATCAGTTTGTGAAAACTGACTTGCCCAATTATAGTTGGCTTGATTTAATGCGTATTGCCATGGCTCTTGATATTTAGCAAAGTAATGAAAAAATGAAACATATTTAAATATAGGGAAAGTTTGAAAAAGCATTGTATATAACAACATTAAAGCAATCAGTTCATTGTAATTATCAAATATTTTCATGTTAATAAAATCAACATAAAAGTTAGTTATTAATGTCGTTAATTCATATTTTTTTTCTTTAACAAGTTTTTTATATTGAACTATTAATTGTTCTAAATCTTCTCTTGTTAAACGAAACTTATTAGAAGCTAATAAACCGCCCTCATCAATTTTGTTTTTAGTCCAATTGATACTTGTATGGTCTTTACCTAACATTTTTGATAATTCTTGTGCCTCGTTAGTAATAAGTTCAAAACTATTATAACTTTTTTGAATTCGATCAACAATTCTCTTAACATTTAATAATAATTGCTCGTCTTTATTTTTTGGAACAAAATCTCTTTTAGAACATAATTTAATTCTTGCTTCAGTTAAATCTATTTTCAATATTTTAACAAGTTCAGTAACATCCTTCTCAAGGGTGTTATTAGTAAAAGCATCAATTTCTTTACTAAACAAATCATCATAGTAAAAAGTTTTTCCTTTTGATTCATAAAGATCAAGTAATAACATTAATGTTTCATTACGAACTTGTAGTCTATTGATATTTGCTAATGCTTTCATTATTACTCAGCGAAACTAGATCCACCGATAAATTCACGTAAAAGAGAATTAACAGGAACCAGTTCATCTTCAATATCTTTAAAGTATTTTAAGAATTTCAATAATCTATTTGCTGTAATAAAATGTTTACTACTTGATTCAACTGATCTCAATTGTTTAACCGCATGTTTTTTTAAAACACCAAATTCATATGTTAATTCACTATTAAAGACATAGTTAGCTTCTTTTTGGTATGGATAAATCCATTTGAATTCACCTTTTCTAACACTTGGCCACATATCAAATGTATCTTCAGCACTAGAATTACGATATTTTTGATCTCTAACTAGTCTTCTTAATAATCTTAAGTCTGTAATTGAAATTGGGTTTTGATTATCAATATGAAGTTGAGTTTGTGGAGCAATATAAACTTTAAACTTTTGATGATTTGGAATGCTCTTTGTAAGTAAACTGTTTAGAGCATGAATACCTTCAATAATAATTATTTCATCATGTTTAACTTTAACTTTTTTACCTTTTTCACGAGCATTCTTTGAGAAATTAAATTTAGGTAATTCAACTTCTTCGCCTCTAATTAAAGCTGCCATATCTTTGTTGAATAATTCAACATCTAATGCATTAATATGTTCTAAATCTGGTGAACCATCAGGATTTTTTGGTGCTTGATGCTTACCTAAATAGTAATCATCAATTGAAATCATGATTGGTTTTATACCTCTTGTTTTTAATTCGATACGTAATCTATTTGAAAAAGTTGTTTTACCACTTGATGAAGGTCCAGCAATTGCAATTAATCTAATATCATCTTTATTATCACTAATTAATTTTCCTAATTCAACAAGTTGTTGATTATGTTTAGTTTCACACATATTGACAAAATCAACTAAATCGTGATGTGTTTTTGAGAAACTATTAATTGCTGGAATCGTGTTTCCACCGATTGTTTGCCCCCATTGAGCAACTTTTCTTAATGCACCACCAAATACTGGTTCATCAATAAACTCTGGGATTTTACCACCAAATTCTGCTCTTGGATATTGAATTAAGAACCCTGGATTATATAAAAACATATTGTAAGTCTTTAAATAACCTGTTTCAGGTAACATATAACCAAACATATAGTTATAATACCCATCACATTCATAAAGGTTAACATATTCTTCTTCACGATATTTTAAAATTTCCACTTTATCGTGCATATTAAATTTAGTATATAGGCGTGTTGCTTCACCAACAGAAATTCTTCTTCGTTCGATTTTATAATTTGTTTTAATAATTCGATCAACTTCTGTTTTAATAGCTAAAAGAATATCATCATCTAATGGAAAACCAAGCCCATCAATTTCAGCTAGGATAGATCTAGATACACTATAACTAAATTTAACTTCTGATTTCGGATATAAATTATGAACAGCTTTAGCAATTACATATCTTAGAGTTGTTTCATAAATTCTAACTGCATCACTAGAATCATATCCTAAAAATTTAACATCAGCATCGTCACTTAACACATAATTCAATTCACGTAATCTTGAGTTAACATTTGCCGCTAAAACATTGTTTAGTTTAGCATCTTTTGCAACTTCCTCAAGTGTTGGTGGAACACTGTACTCAAATTTTTTTTCATTCACAGTAACATTTATCATTCATTTCCTCCTTTTAATCATCTTCAAATAAATCTAATCTTGAGAGATGAATTTTTTTATTTTTATTTATAATTTTTTCTTCTTCAACTACAGCATTTATTTCATCAAAAATAATCTTTTCAGGCTTTTTTTTGATAACTACCGGTACTTCATCAATAGCATCTTCTATAAAGATTTTATATCCTTTTTCAACATTTTCATCAAACATTTTCTTACCATACTTATTATAACTGTATTTATATTCTGAAACAGTAACTTCGTATGTTTGTTTTGTTGATGTAAGTAATGATTTAACATTTTCTTTTTCTTGATATTTTGATAATCTTGCTGCAGAAACTATGTAATGAGGATTACTCTTCAAGTTTTCAACAATTCGAATTCCTTTACGATTTCTACTATATACTGTTAATTCTGAAACATTATCCTTGATAATATGACCACGAACTGTAAGCATTACAAAATCATCGCTATCAAAAGCATAAAATGCTTCAACCAGTTCATCATCATCGCTAATCATCATTCCTTGGACACCACCAGCAGAACTTCCATATTCTGGTAAGTCAGCAGTTTTAAATCTAAGAGCATATCCTTGCTTACTTAAACCAATGATATTTTCTTTTTGATTCATATTGACACTAACTAATTCATCATCTTTTTGAAGTCTCATACCTCTAATTGCTTTTGAATATCTAGAAACTTCGAAATCTTTAAGTTTAGTTTGTTTCATATAACCATTTTTGGTTGCTAGTAATAGATTAATATCTTCATTGAATTCTCTAACATTAATAACTGATATTATTCGCTCACTTGCTTCAACCGGAACAATATTGCCAATATATACACCTAAGTCACGCCATCTTTGATCATCAATTTTATAGACTGGAACATAAATGTAATTACCTAAATTTGTAAATATTAGTAATGTATCTAAATTAGATATTTCACGATGGAAGATAAGTCCATCATCAGTTTTTAAACCAATTGTTTGACTTGCTTGATAGCTTCTTAGACTTGATCTTTTTACATATCCATCTTTCGTAACACCAATAATAACATTCTCATCACTAATTAGATCACGTTCATCAATCTTGATTGACTCAATCTCGTCTTCAATTGTTGTTTTACGTTTTTGACCAAGTTTTTCTTTACTAAATTGCAATTCTTCTTTAATAACTTCTTTTAAAACTCGTTCATCACTCAAGATTTCATTTAAGAATCTAATTTTCTTAGCTAACTCACCTGCTTCAGCTTGTAATGCTAATATATCTGTATTTGATAAACGATATAGTTGTAGTGTTACAATTGCTTCAGCTTGTAAGTCTGTAAATCCAAAACGTTTTTGAATATTTTCTTTTGAATCTGCTTTATTACTTGATTTACGAATAATCTTAATAATTTCTTCTAATACAGAAACCATTTTAATTAAACCTTCAACGATATGTTCACGTTTTTTAGCTTTATCTAATTCAAAGTTTGAACGATTAGTAATAACTTCTTTTTGATGGTCAATATAAGCTTTTAATAACGGTTTAACCCCAACTTGATATGGACGTCTATTCAAGATAGCTGTCATATTATAGTTATATGAGATTTGTAAATCAGTTGATTTGTATAGATAGTTTAAAATAAAGTTTGCATCAGCACCTTTTTTTAGTTCAATTGCAATTCTCATTCCTTGTTGATCAGTTTCATCTCTAACTTCTAAAATATCATCTATTTTTTTATCAACTCTTAACATATCAATTGAGCGAACAAGTTCTGCTTTATTTAATTCATATGGTATTTCAGTAATAACAATTCTCTCTTGATTTCTCGCCATTTCTTCAATAAATGTACGAGCACGGATAATAATTTTGCCACTACCAGTTTTTAATGCTTCTTTAATACCTTCTTTTCCTTGAACAATACCACCAGTTGGAAAATCAGGTCCTTTAATATATGAAATAAGTTTCGAATCACTTATCTCTTCATCATCTAAAAATGCAATTGTTGCATTAACTACTTCATTTAAGTTATGAGGAGGAATGTTGGTTGCATATCCAGCACTAATTCCTTTTGAACCATTAACTAAAATATTTGGAAATTTACTTGGTAATACTGTTGGTTCCAATTCTTCATCATCAAAATTTGGAACAAATGGAACAGTTTTTTTATCGATATCTTTAAGTAAATACTCAGCTGCTAATGATAATCTTGCTTCTGTATAACGCATTGCTGCGGCACTATCACCATCAATTGATCCATTATTACCATGCATATCAATTAATGGAACAAGCATTTTAAAATCCTGACTCATTCTAACCATAGCATCATAAATACTTGAATCTCCATGAGGATGGTATTTACCCATAACTTCACCGGCTATTCTAGCACTTTTTTTGTATGGTTTATTATGTTGCATTCCAAGTTCATTCATTGCAAATAAAATTCTTCTTTGAACAGGTTTTAAACCATCTCTGGCATCAGGTAATGCACGATCTTGAATAATATACTTAGAATATCTTGCAAAGCGCTCTGAAACTATATGTTCTAGGGGTTCATTAACTATTTTTTCTAAATATTCAGTAATTTTTTTAATGTTTTTACTTGCCATTATTTAGTTTCCCCTTTCTCAATATCAAAATCATCGACTACTTCAAAGTCAACGTAAGATTCAATCCAATCACGTCTAGGCTCAACCTTATCACCCATTAAGACTTCAATTTTCTTATCTGAAGCCGCTAAATCATCAATATTAACTTGAATAAGTGTACGTTTAGCTGGATTCATTGTTGTTTCCCAAAGTTCATTAGCGTTCATTTCACCAAGACCTTTATAACGTTGAATTGTATAATTCTTTTTACTTAAATATTCTTGCATTTCCTCATTACTCCAAGCATAAATAATCTCTTTACCGCTTGTTAATTTGTAGAGAGGAGGAAGAGCAATATATAATCTATTATCTTTAATTAAATCTTGCATAAATCTAAAAAAGAATGTTAATAATAAGACTTGAATATGTGCTCCGTCGGTATCAGCATCGGTCATTATAATTACTTTACCGTAATTAGCTTTTTTAACATCAAAATCATTTCCAAATTCCGCACCGATTGTATGGATAATTGTGTTTATTTCTTCATTCTTTAAAACTTGTTCGACATTTGTTTTTTCAGTATTAACAACTTTACCACGAAGAGGCAATATAGCTTGGAATTTACGATCTCTTGCTTGTTTAGCTGAACCACCAGCAGAATCTCCTTCGACTAAAAATAATTCATTAAGAATTTTATCTTTGCCTTGAGCAGGTGTAAGTTTTCCTGATAATGTTACTTCACCTTTATTTTTAGTTTTACCATTTCTTGCAGCTTCTCTTGCTTTTCTAGCTGCTTCTCTTGCTTTTTGAGCTGAAAATGCACGGTCAATTATTGTTTCAGCAAACTTTCTATTTTCTTCTAAATACGTTGTAAAGTAATCATAAACTAGTGCATCTGTTGCTGTTCTAGCATCTGGTGTACCTAGTTTACCTTTCGTTTGTCCTTCAAACTCTAAAATATTTTCAGGTATTCTTAAAGAAACGATTGCTGTTATTCCCTCACGAATATCAGAACCATCTAAATTGCTATCTTTTTCTTTTAAGAAATTATATTTTCTTGCAAAATCATTAGTTGCTCTTGTTAATCCTGTCTTTAAACCAACTTCATGTGATCCACCATCATTGGTTCTAACATTATTTACAAATGAAATAATCTTTTCATTATAACTCTTTGTAAATTGAATAGCAGCATCAACTTCAATAACACTTTTACTAGTTGTTTTATAACTAGATGTTATTAAATATGTTTCATTAATTGATTCTTTACCATCGTTAATAAAAGCAACATATTCTTTAATACCATCTTTGTAACAAAAAATATCTTTAACTTTATTTCTTTCATCTATTAATGTAATTTTTAATCCTGAAATCAAAAATGCTGATTGCCTTACACGCTCTTTAATAGTATCATATTGGAATAATGTTGTTGAAAAAATCTTTGGATCTGGTTTAAACCAAACACTCGTACCTGTCTTATTTGTATTTCCAATTTTTTCAAGTTTACCAATCTTTTTACCACCATTTTCAAATCTTTGGCGCCAAATAAAACCATCTCGATGGATGGTTACTTCTAAGAACTGTGATAGTGCATTAACAACAGAGGAACCAACTCCATGAAGACCTCCTGATACTTTATATCCACCATCTTCACTAAATTTACCACCAGCGTGAAGTTTAGTAAAAATAATCTCAGTTGTTGGTACTCCTGACTCATGCATTTTATATGGAACTCCACGTCCACTATCAGTTATTATTATACTATTATCATTTTTTATTACTATTTCTATTTCTTTACCATAACCGGCAAGTACCTCATCAATACCATTATCAACGATTTCCCATACAAGATGGTGTAGTCCTTTTCCATCCGTTGATCCAATATACATCCCCGGTCTTTTTCTAACCGCTTCTAGACCCTCTAGGATCTGAATCGATTTCTCATTATACTCATTATTTTTTTTGCTCATTAAATCACCACTTACTTTGTTTCTCATATTATACCAAAAAAGGAGATTATATTCAAATATTAATCTTTGTATAAATAACCTTTCTTTTTATTTTTTTTATTGTATAATATTATGCATGGAGGGTTAAAGATGAATTTACTTATTATAATTATCCTTGGCATTCTTTCATATTTACTAGGTTCAATTCCTAGTGGATATCTAATTGCTAAAATTGTAAGAAAAATTGATATAAGAAAATTAGGTTCAAACAGCACTGGAGCGACAAACACTTCAAGAGTATTAGGTTTCAAATATGGACTTCTTGCATTATTCTTTGATGCATTAAAAGGTATTATCATAATGGCTATTTTAGTTATTTTTAAATTAGATCAATATTACATCGTTAATATTTTTGATAATCCAACTAACATCTTAGCAATATACGGTTTAATATCTGTAATTGGTCATATTTATCCAATATTTCTTAATTTCAAAGGTGGAAAAGCAGTTGCAACATCATTTGGTGTGGTTTTATTCCTAACGCCATTACTAGCTTTAATGGGTGTTTTTATATTAGTTAGTATCGTTTATATAACTAAATATGTTTCACTTGCTTCAATTATTACAGGTGTTTCAATTTTCTTAGTTAGCATCTTCTTCGCAATTTTTAATGTTAATATAATGAAAGATATGGCAACACCAGGTTTACCACTCATACCAATTGAATATGCCATTGTTTATGGTCTTATGGCTTCAATAATAATTTTAAAACATAAACAAAATATTATAAGATTAATAAGCGGTGAAGAAAATAAATTTAGTATAAAAAAATGAGAATTTACTCTCATTTTTTTTATATTCTTTTAAGTTTTATGTAAATAATCTTAATTAAAGATTAATAAAAAATACGAGTTTCCTCGTATTCATACATTCATTATTTATATTGATTCATTGAATTTAAAATTTGTTTAACTTGACGTTCTGATGGTGTTCTTCCCATTTGACGCATCATTTCACGAATCATTTGTTCATTAACTGGTGGATTTTTAGCCAAGTAACGTTTAAACCATGCTCTTGCTAAAAAGAAACCAACAACTAGTCCTAACACCAAAGCGATAGCACCAATTCCAATAGCCCATCCTGTTGCAACTGCTAATATTAACATATAAACTACCTCCCTCTTACACATTTTAATTTTACTAGATTATCGCCTTAAATACAAGTGATAATTTATAATTAGTCAGAATTATTACTATAGATTACAATTTTCTTGATTCCATACGTTTTATTTTTAATGATTATAAAATCATTGAATGCTTCTGGTATATTAGTTTTTTTATCAGTTTCAAGAATTATTTTAGCATTTTTTGTAGTTTGATTTGAAATTTTTTCTAATAGTTTATCATAACTATTAAAGTTATATGGTGGATCTAAAAAAACTAAATCAAATTTTTCAGTATTTATTTTTAAAAATGTTTCATAATCTTTATTGTATATTTTCACATTGTTTAAAATATTTAATTTTAATGCATTATCATTTAAAACTGCACAGGCTCTTTTATTAACATCAACTAATGTAAGTTCACTAGCTCCAAGCGATAAAGCTGTAAAACCATATGATCCTGAGCCACCAAACAAATCAAGTACATTACCATTTATTTGGTATAGACTATTAAAAACAGCCTCTCTAACCATTGAGGCTGTTTCTCTTGTTGAATCAATTCCAACACGCTTGATTGAATTACCTTTAAATTTACCAGCGTGAATTCTTATCATATTTCTGGTGTAAAACCTGCTGCTTTAATTGCTTCTACAGCAGTATTAATATCTCTTTCATTTACTTCAACTTCATGATTCATTAAATCAATATTTCCATCAACACCATTTGCTAATAAAGATGTTTGAATTTTTTTAACACAGTGCATACATGACATATCATTTACTTTAATTGTTTTCATTTTTTATTTCCTCTCTATATTTAAATTTCCATAATTTTAAACTAAGTGCATTTAATACAACCATAATACTACTAAATGCCATTCCAAAACCCGCTAACATCGGATTAAACAATCCTAGAGCAGCAAGTGGAATCATGACTATATTATATATGAAAGCCCAAAAAAAGTTAAGATAAATATTCCTTAAAGTGGCTTTTGATAAATCTATTGCATATAAAACAGTTTTTAAATCATTATTCATTAATGTTACATCTGCAGTATCGATTGCTATATCTGCTCCTGTTCCAATTGCAAACCCAACATCTGCCATTTTTAGTGCTGGTGCATCGTTAATTCCATCACCAACAAATGCAACAACTTTTTCATGTTTTTGAATATCTTGGATAATATTTGCTTTTTCATGTGGTAAGACTTTTGCATATATTTTTTCAATACCTAATAATCCAGCAATATATTTAGCAGTTTTTTCTTGATCTCCAGTAATCATATATGGAGTTATATTTCTTCTTTTTAACTCTTTGATTAAGGCAAATGAACTTGGTTTCAATTCATCTGCAACAGCAATCATATTAACAATTTCATTATCAATAACTGTAAAAAAAACTGTTTTTCCTTCTTCTTGATATTTCTCATACTCCATAAATTCATTATTTAGTTTCAAGTTTTTTTCATTAATATAACTAATTGAAACAACATAAACTTGTTTTTTATTAATTATTCCTTTTATTCCATATCCAATTAACGTTTCAAAATTTTTAACATCTAAAAATTCATCTTTATAATACTTTGTTATTGAAGTTGCTATTGGATGATTTGAATGTTTTTCTAGTGATGCTGTATATTTTAAATACTCTTCATTTCCTAAGTAATTTGTAACATTTGGTTTACCATTTGTAAGAGTTCCTGTTTTATCAAATGCGATTGCTGTTATTTTATTAGCAATTTCAAAAAATTCTCCACCTTTATATAAAACACCTTCTTTAAATGCCATACCACTTGAAACACTAATACTTGTTGGTGTTGCTAGTCCAAGTGCACATGGACATGAAACTACTAAAACAGCGATTGCAGGAGATATTGCTCCACTAAATGTTTCTTTTGAAATAACTAAATACCCAATTAATACTAAAGCACTTAGTATAACAACAATTGGAACAAAAATACTTGAGATTTTGTCAGCAATTCTTTGTGCTTTTGGTTTTATAAGTGAAGTTTCTTCAACAGTTTGAATTATTTTCGCTAAAACTGTTTCACTTCCAATTTTTGTAACTTTTATTTTAATTGTTTCCATAATATTCATTGATGATCCTATTACCTCATCACCTTGTTTTTTAACAACTGGCATCGATTCACCCGTTAACATAGATTCATCAACATAAGTTTTTCCTTCAATGATTATTCCGTCAACAGGGATTTTATCATATCCTTTAACAATAACAATATCATCAATTACTACATCATCAATTGGAATTGTTACTTCTATTCCATTTCTAATAACAATCGCTTCCTTAGCACCTAAGCTTAAGAGTCCTGTTAGGGTCGCACTTGTTTTTGCTTTAATTCTGTTTTCAAAATAGTTCCCAATTAAGACCATTAAAATAATTACTGCTGTCGTTTCAAAATAAAGATCATGAGTATGACCATGATTCTTGATAGTTGTAAATATGCTATATAAATATGCACTTGTTGTACCTATAACAACTAAAGAATCCATTCCTAAGTTTCTTGCTTTAACTGAATGCCAAGTGGCATTAAAAAATCTTCTTCCTGAAATAAATAAAACTGGTGTTGCCATTATCCATTGAAAATATCCATTCATGAAAATACTTGGAACTTTTATAAAAGTGGCTCCAAGATGCTCAAACATTGTAAATAAAAGTGGAATAGTAAAAATAATTGCAATCACTAAATCAATTAAATCTTTTCTTTTTGATTTTTTTTCTTTTTCATCATCTTTAATTCCATAATAACCAATTTGTAATAATTGATCAAATAAAAAATCTTCATTATACTTTGATTCGTCATATGTGAATATTACTGCGCTTGATGTTACTAAAACTTTTGCGTTAATATCTGTCATTTTATTGAAATGTTGTTCAATTGTTTTGGCACAATTAGTACATGTTATATTGCTTACTTTTATTCTTTTACGCATTTTTTTCACCTTGAATGAATTTATTTACACTATTAATGATTGTTGAAACATTTTCATCATTTAGTTTATAATAAACCATTTTTCCTTTTTTTGTTGATGTAACTAAATTATATTTCTTTAATGTCTTCATTTGATGTGAAACTGCACTTTTAGTTACACCTAACAAATGACCTAAGTCACAAACGCATAGTTCGTGATCTTTAATTGCTTCTAAAATTTTAACTCTTGTAAAATCTGCCATTATTTTAAAAAAATCACTTATCTCATTAATTTTTTGATTACTTAATATTTGTTCCTCTACCTCATTTAAAACATCTTCATGAAATATCGTACAATTACAATTATCGCCACAAGTCTTCATAATTACCACCTTTCAGTTGAATGATTACTCAACTATTATATAACCATAATTTACTTTTGTCAATAAAAAAACAGCCTAAGCTGTTTCTATTTCTTCATTTGAATTTCTAGATATTCATCATATGTCATTGGTTGATCAATGATTGTTCCATCTTCTTTAATTTCAATTATACGGTTAGCTGTTGTTTGAACTAACTCATGGTCAGTCGATGAAAATAAAACAACTCCCTCAAAAGAACTCATACCTTTATTTAAAGATGTTATTGATTCCATATCTAAATGGTGTGTTGGTTCGTCAAAAATCATTAAGTTTGAACCTTCAAGCATCATTCTAGATAATAAAACACGTACCTTTTCTCCACCTGATAATACTTTAATCTCTTTAAACACATCATCACCTGAGAACAACATTCTTCCTAAGAATCCTCTTAAAAATGCAACTTCCTTATTTTCAGTATAATTTGATAACCAATCAATGATTTTGTCATTTCGAACAAATATTTTTGAATTATCGCGTGGGAAATATGACTTTGAAACAGTTTCACCAAATTTAAATGATCCTGAATAATTTGCATCATTGCCTAGTAAAATTTCAAATAGTGCAGTTTTTGCTTTTTCGTTGTCTCCAACAAAAGCTACTTTATCGTTTTTACCTAATACAAATGATACATTATTAAGAAGTTTTTTCCCATTTTCTTCTTTAGTTAGTTTTTCAACTGTTAAAATATCATCACCAAGTTTTTTGAAAGCTTGGAAATTAACATATGGATATCTTCTTGTTGATGGCTTTATCTCTGAAACTTCAATCTTATCAAGTAATTTTTTTCTTGATGTTGCTTGTTTTGATTTTGATGCATTCGCACTAAATCTTGCAATAAAATCTTGTAATTCTTTAATTTTTTCTTCTGATTTTTTATTAGCATCTTTAGCTTGTTTAAGCATCAATTGACTTGATTCATACCAGAAATCATAATTACCAGCATAAAGTCTAATTTCTTTATAATCAATATCTGCTATATGCGTACATACTTTATTTAAAAAATATCGATCGTGAGAAACAATAATTAATGTATTTTTAAATTCAATCAAGAATTCTTCTAACCATCTAATCGCTGCTATATCCAAATTGTTTGTTGGTTCGTCTAATAATAAAACATCTGGATTACCAAACAATGCTTGTGCTAATAAAACTTTAACTTTCAGTTTACTATCAAGATTTGCCATTTGTTCATAATGATATTCTGTTGATAGTCCTAAACCATTTAGTAAGACTGCAGCATCAAACTCTGCATCCCATCCGCCTAAATGATCAAAAATTTCTTCAAGTTTTCCTGCTCTAATTCCATCTTCATCATTAAAGTCTGGTTTAGCATATATTGCATCTTTTTCTTTCATTACTTGATATAGTTTTGTATTTCCCATAATTACGGTTTCTAAAACAGTGTAGTCATCGTAAGCATGATGATCTTGTTTTAAAAAGGAAAGTCTTCTGCTACTTTCAATAAATACTGTTCCGTGTGTTGGCTCAATCTCTTTTGATAATACTTTTAAAAAAGTAGATTTTCCACTTCCATTTGCACCAATAATGCCATATGCATTACCTTCTGTAAATTTAATTGAAACATTTTCAAATAAAATTTCTTTTCCTAATTGTACTGTCAACTTATTTGTTGATAACATTTTAAATCACCTCATATAATCCTTACTATGATATCATATTTAAATGATATTTGGTAGGGATTTTACACCTTATTTATTGTTAAAGAAACAAAAAAAGGCATTTATTACCTTTAAAAGTAAAACGCCTTATATTTAACTGAAAATTGATTCAAAAAAAGCTTTTATTTTAGAGTACTTAAAATCTTTAACTTTGGCTTTTACACATTTAGATTTTAATATTTTGTATTGTAAAGACCATTCATCAACGATACTTTCGTTTTTAATTGAAATAACTGATTGTCTAAATTTTATTCCTCTTTTAGTAATTTGAGTAGAGCCTATTATTACTTTATTATCAAGCAAAAAAGTATTTGCTGTTATTCGTCTATCACTTAAGTAAACATTAACATCTTTATTAACTAATTTTTTTAATATTTTAAGATTCAAATTTGTTAGATATCGTGTCTTTCGATTAGTAATAATCTCAATTTTTATTCCTCTTTTTTGAGCTTTTAATATTTCTTTAAGTATCGACTTATTTGCGAAATGCTCAGTAACTAGGTACATTTTTTCAGTAGTTCTATAAATAAGATCAATCATAACTTTTTTCATATTTCTTTTTTTATTAAAAATGAAATCTAGTTTCTTTTCAAAATCAAATGAACTATCATCATTAAGTCGCTTTTCAAAAAATTTAATTGTTTCTAAATCAATAATTTTGATCATATAATTTTGATTTTCTTCATATTCATTATTGTCTTCATATTCTCTGTCTTCAATACCCATGCCACCAAGAGTAAGGACTTTTTGATCAATTAAATAGAAACATGAACAATCCTTAGATAATGTTGTGTCAACACTAACGTTTGGGTAAGACAAAAGTTCTCGCAAATTATCATTATATACTTGCTTATTTTTATTTAGCGTATAAGGCTCACGATAACCTGAATTAGCATAAAAAAATGATTTTAAAGTAAGTTTCCAAGGTATTTCTTTATGAAATAAACTTGCTTTATCATCACTACTTTTTTCAAAAACTGAACCATATAAATCTTTATATATAGTAATATCCACATTACGTTTTGCTGCATTAATTAAATGTTTTAAAACCAAATTCCCTACATAATCATCACGCCATATGAACATCTTTATTATTACTTCATTTTTAGCATTATCAATTGACTCACATATTATATTAAAGGTATCTTTTCCATTAGCAAGCAAATTATACATTTCATCACCTACAACATATTATAGGCATATAATACCACAAAATAAAAAAAGAAACTATTGGAACTGACCCAAAGGGTTGGGACTAAATAAAAAAAATACACTTCTATTAGTTTCATTGTAAAATGAAATTAATGGAGGTGTTTTTTAATGTCTAAAAATAAGAATACATTTTATACAGAAGATATAAAACTTAAAGCAATAGAAATGAAAGCTGAGGGTATACCTGTAAAAGTTATAAAGGAAAAGTTAGGTATTAAATCAGATTCTCAAGTCTATACTTGGTGGTATTGGTTTAGGGATGGTGAACTAAATAGATTGAAACAACCAATTGGTAAACAGTATAGTTTTGGTCATGGACCTAAACTAACAACAGATGATAAGTTATCACAACTCGAGGCACAAAATAAAATACTAAAAAAGTATATAAGTTTGAAGGGAGGATTGATCAAAAAATAGTCATTGATGTAGTTAATCATTTTAAAGATAAAATGACTAGAAAGACGATTTTAGATACATTAGGAGTAAGTAAATCAACTTATTATCGCTGGCTAAACAACAAATCAGATAATGTTTTAAGTGATTTAGAATTAGCAATAATTGAACTTTGTAAGAAAACAAAGTTCAGATATGGTTATAGAAAAATTCACCAACTAATTAACAAAGATTTCAGTGCATCAAAGAATACAGTCCAAAAGTATATGCAAAAACATAACTCACAGTGTCGTGTTAAAGTTAAAAAGTATCGTAAAACTGGTGAACCAATAGTTACCGTAGAGAATATAATTAATAGAGATTTCACCGCAACAAGACCTTTTGAAAAATTAGTAACAGATATTACATATTTACCGTTTGGTTCAAAAATGCAATATCTATCAAGTATTATCGATGTATATAATGGTGAGATAGTCGCTTATACAATATCGGACAAACAAAACTTAGATCTGGTGTTTGATACGTTAAATCAATTACCTGAACTAACTGATGATTGTATATTACATAGTGATCAAGGTTCGGTATACACTTCAGGTCAATATCAATACAAGGTAAAAGAAAAAGGCATCATCATGAGTATGTCCCGAAAGGGAAATCCTGCTGACAATGCCTTGATCGAATGTTTTCATGGTAACTTGAAGCATGAAACATTCTATTTAGAACCCCATCTACAAAGTTCTAATGAAATTGTATCACAAACTGTGATAGAATATATAAAATTTTATAATGAAACTAGAATACAAGCGAAACTTAATTACTTATCACCTATTGATTATAGGTTGATTAATAATTATGTTTAAATTCTTTTTATTCATTCCCATTAGTTTGGGTCAGTTCCATTGTTTTGTCAATAATTTCAAGTTTTTTTATTATTCAAAATCAAATAAAATCTTATTTACTGTTTCAGCATTCAATCTTCTTAATACTTCAGTCATTAGTTTAACCGTATTTTGGAAGTCTTCATAATGAATTACCGAAGTATGTGAATGCATATAGCGTGTTGGAATACAAATTGAAAGTGCAGCAGCTCCACTATGTGATAAGTGCATTTCTCCAGCATCTGTTCTTCCACCATTTATAACGCCTTCTTGGTATGGAATGTTTAATTCTTTAGCAATATCAATTACAAACTTTCTTAATCCTCGATGTGCTATTAAACCACCATCGAAAAGTAGGATTTGTGGTCCCTTACCTAATGTTTGTTCTTCAGAAACTGAACCTGGAACATCATTCCCAAACCCTGTGTCGATTGCAAATGCTATTTGTGGCTCAACAACATATGAAGTTGTTTTGGCTCCTCTTAATCCTACTTCTTCTTGGACAGTAAATGCACCAAATAATTTATTATCAAGTTTTGTATCTTTTAAATTTTTCAAAACTTCAATAACAACAGCACTACCAATTCTATTGTCCCATGCTTTACCTAATAAATAGTTTTTATTACCTAATTCACGGAACTCTTGAAGCGGAGTAATCATATTCCCTGGTTCAATACCAAGTTTAATTGCTTCTTCTTTTGAAGATACACCAACATCTAAGAACATATCATCAATGTTAGCAGCTTCTTTTCTTTTTTCTAGTGGAATAATATGTGGTGGTTTTGATCCTGTTACACCAATAACAATTCCCTTTTTAGTTGTTATTTGCCATTCTTGAGCAAGCATTACTTGTGAATACCATCCACCAAGGGTTTGAAACTTAATAAAACCTTCATTAGTAATCCCTTTGACCATTAAACCTACTTCATCCATATGACCACCAATTAAAATATGTGGTCCATTTCCTTCTTTTACTCCAATAACAGAACCTAAATTATCTTTTTTTATTTCTGTTACCAATGGTTTAATTTCTTTTTCAATTAATCTAGCAACTTGAAATTCGTTTCCAGGAACTCCATTTGCTTCAGATAGTTTTTTTAATAATTCTTTTGACATTTTTATTCCTGCTTTCTATCCTTACTTGGTTTTTTTAAATGAATTAATCCTACAACTAATAAATATAGCCCAGTTAATACTAGAGCTGCGAATGTCGCAATTTTAATGTTTGAATCAATAAAGTTTTTTGCATAAATCCATGTCCCCATAATTGTGGATACAAAATATGCTAAAAATCTCCATCCTCGTGCACTTACTTTACCTTCAGTACCTAAGTATAATCCAATTCCACCATCCATAACAAGTGCAATACCAAACCAAAGTGATCCATTACCTAAGTTAACGATATTTTCACCAAATAATGGTAAGATAAATCCAAGAATAGCTGCTACTAATAAAATAATGAACTCTGTTGTTCTTAATGTTTTTGATAATTTACTTACATTTTTACTTATTTTAGGTAGTACAAATAAAACTGCAAAAACAATTAATCCAACTGCAATAACAATATTTCCAACCGTTGTTGTTAATGAGAAAACTCCTTTATCTACCATATAAGAAATAAATCCATAAAGTAATAATAATGAACCTAATACAATTGATACCCATGGTACTTTTTTAAATATTTTCATATAAGCCCCTCTTTCATTTTGACTAAATATATTATACTACAATTTTAGTATAAAAAAAACTTAGGAAGATTGTGAGAACGAATAAATTTAAAGTGGGTATTTCCTTTTCTATATTTCGGGATTCCAATAAATGGCCTTCACACCTATATAGTTTAAATTCCCGTTCCAAAGCTTTGGGTTCCACTGGTTTCTTCCTAAGGTAATATTACTTTATCATTTAGGATTAATTTTGTCAAGAATTTTTGCTTAATAATACACTGAAATTCTTACATATGATCCTCTATTTATCATTAGTTCTAATAATAAATCTCTAACTTTTGATTCAATAATGTAATCAACATTATTGACTCTCATGTCAATTCTAACTGTATAAATATTTTCCATATCTAAATCTGGAATTCTTGTAACAGAGTATTTATCACTAATATTATTAATATCTTCTAAACTATTAAAATAAGCGACCATACTGATGATAATATTTGACTTTATTTCTAGTTTTTTTAACAACTCTGCTAAATAAACAGTTCTTGCTATTATATATCCATCATTATGAAAGAAATTTTTTTCATAATTTTGTTTTTCTTTATCCATATCAACATTGTATGTAACTTGATTTTCAAATAATGATTCCAAGTAATCCGCAAATTTTCCAATTCTTTTTTCATCGTTATAATGGAAATCAGTATATATTGTAACTTCATTTTGATTATACGTATATGCAGTAATAAAAAATCTATAAATATCTGCATATACAATAATGTTATGAAATACCTTATTAAAATTATTATTATTAGTTTTAATTTTAAAAACAGCATTCAAATAA
Source organism: Haploplasma axanthum (assembly GCF_900660745.1). Lineage (GTDB taxonomy): Bacteria > Bacillota_I > Bacilli_A > Acholeplasmatales > Acholeplasmataceae > Haploplasma > Haploplasma axanthum. The sequence continues at coordinate 1,321,823 of NZ_LR215048.1, forward strand.
AATGCATCACTATATACAAACGGTTCAAATAATGCATTAGCATGCACGTGAACTTGTCTATCATTATCATAGTAATAATAATCTTCGTAAACAATTCTGCTTCTAAAACTGAAATATTGATAAATTCCTGCAGCAATTCCTAGTATTATTGTTCCAGTTCCTAAAATAACTCCTAGGTATTCTGGTTTCACTATAAAATACATTGAATATGCTACTGGTGGGAAAACTGATACAGTTAATAAATTAAGCATTGATTGAAATCCTTTTTTATATAGAATAACTGTTAAGAAAACTAAAATGATTACACTATATGAGGTTGCAAAGAATGTATGTATATCAAAATTTTTAAGTAAATTCACTAGATTATTTACTTCTCTAAGTAATAAAAATACTGCTACCATTGCCATTATTATTGAAATTGCTTGTCGAAGTTTTAAATAACTAGACTTAGTATAAATTTTTCTTGTTTGTGGTAAATGGTAATAACTCTTAATTTCCTTACGATATTCATAATATGGTGCATATGATCCTCTTATATGACCAATAATTGATCCTTCTTCTGGAAATCTTTTTTCAATTATATTTTCAAAATCTGCTAAAGGATTTAAAACAAATAAAAATGTTCCAATAACGATTAATGCACTATCATATTCTGTAAATAAAACTAATAATATTGCTAAAAACATTCCGTAAATTAATGAACTAACTAATTTGCCTAATCCACCAAAAACATAAACAAGCACATAAGTTACAAAAATAAGCTCAATCGCAAGAATTATTCTTCTTTGATTTAAGCCGCCACTAAAAAAACCAACAAAAAATGTTAGCAACATAATAACTAATGTAATTATTAAGATATTTAGTCTTTTCTTCATTATGCACCTCTCTATATCATTATAAAACAAAAGCGCGGATTTTTCCACGCTTTAGGTCATTATTTACTTGCTTTTGTAATTGCTTTTTGTGCAACTTTTACATATTCTGCAAAGTCTTTTGGTTCATTAACTGCTAAATCAGCTAACATTTTACGGTTTACATCAACACCAGCTAATGCTAATCCATGAATTAATTGTGAATATTTAATATTATTTAAACGTGCAGCTGCATTAATTCTTGTAATCCATAATTTTCTGAAATCTCTCTTACGACGTTTACGGTCACGGTATGCATAAGCACGTGAACGCATAACTTGTTCATGAGCTGTTTTATAAATTGTTCCTTTTGAAACAAAATATCCTTTAGCTGCTTTAATTATTTTTTTACGACGACGTCTTGTTACTACTGTATTTTTTACTCTAGCCATTTTTATTCCTCCCGATTATAACATATTTGAAATAAGGCGTTTAATTCTTTTTTCATCGGATGGATGTACCAATGTAGTGCCTCTCAATTGTCTATTTTGTTTTGTTGTTTTTGATTCTGCTAAGTGATTTTTATAAGCGTGTCCTCTTTTAATTTTTCCTGTAGCAGTAATTTTAATACGTTTTTTTAAACCACTATGTGTTTTAGTTTTTGGCATATTATTTTTACCTCTTTCTTCTTATTAGTTATTATTAATTGGTGCAACAACTGCAACCATTTGTGAGCCTTCTAGTTTTGGTTTAGCTTCAACCAATACCATATCTCCAAGTGCATCGATAAATTTTTCGACAACTTCGCCACCTAACTGACTATGTGTAATCATTCTACCTCTAAAGCGTAAAGTTATTTTTACTTTATCACCTTTTTGGATAAACTTTTTCGCATTGTTTAGTTTAGTATTAAAATCATGTTCCCCAATTGTTGGACTTAATCTAATTTCTTTTACGTCAACTATATGCTGATTTTTCTTCATTTCACGCAATTTTCTTTGTTGTTCGTAACGATACTTAGAATAATCCATCATCTTTGCAACCATTACTTTTGCTTCTGGTGCTACGACTACTAAATCTAAATCTTTTTCATATGATAATTTAATAGCTTTGTCTCTTAGCATTTTACCAAGGTTATTGCCTTCATTATCAATTACTAAAAGTTCTACATTTGGAATGTTCTCATTAACTAGTTCTGTGTTTTTTTTAGTTACTCTAATGGAATTCGCCTCCTATTTTTTTTAGAATAAAAAGAAAAGTGAGTACCACAAGGACCCACTAAAAAAAATGCTACATTGTTTTTTGTGCCATTTTGCCCATGAATGAATCATCAGGCGAGAGGGATCTCTTCTTTCCACTTATTCAATTTATACCTATGTAATTTTACCACATATTTATTAAATGTCAAGTATAACTAAATACTTTTGTTCGTTTTTATATCTTTAAAAGAAAAAAACTAAATCTTTCTCTTTTATTTCTTGTATTGTAAATCCTCACTAGATCCTAAGTTAATTTATATGATTAAACTTATTTTACTGGAAAGTTGAGAATTCAACAATCGCACAGTTTTCATCTTCTTTATTTTTTAAAACAAATATATATTTACCATCTTCTTCAATTAAATATATTTTAACTAAGTCACCAAGTTGAAATGATTTCATATACTCTGCTCTAATTCGGTTAAAACTAATATCTTCATCAATACTATCAAGAGCAAATGTTATATAATGTGCATTGTTAACATGATGGTATCTATCTATATGAGATTTTTTAATTTGTAATTGGTCAATATATTTTTCTGTTCCAGTTTGGTATTTTATTTTTCTCGGTAAATGTTCAAAAGTTTCATCTGCCAAACCATCACCAATTGTTTTTAATATTTCTTTAGGAAGTCTGTTTGGTATATATGTTTCTAAGTTAACATACGCACCAAATGCATTTGTCTTAATAATTTTTTCGCCCTTTTCATTAACTAAATAAATGTGTCTATAACCACTTAAAATATTTGTATTATATGGATATGTTGCTACAAATACTTTTTCACCAAATTTTGGTTTCTTCAAAATATCAATTTGTCGATATAACAAAAAAACACCTAAATTATTATCCATTAGATATTTTGTAAATTCTTTCAAACTTAAAATGTGCATTCCTTCAACATCTTGAAGAGCATTAATGATCGCAGTTTCTTTCATTTCCCCATTGTTATCAACATGACTATTTGAAATTAATAATTCAATATTATACATCTTATCACCTAAAGTAATTATAACATATAAAAAGAAAAAACCCTTTAAAAAAAGGATTTTTTTGGTTAACTAATATCTCACTTTCGGAACTAAAATGTGTTTCACCGTTCGCTTTTAATTTCTTTAAAACTTCATACATATCACCGTAATCTTGTTCGTTTTTATATGTGTAATCAACAAATTCACTATAACTATAGAATACATAATCATTAGTTGTAACTCGGTATATTTCATTATCATTGATATTCAATAAATCATTTGATGCATATAAACTTTGATTTTTAAGTATTTTTCTTAACTCTGATCCTTTAACATCAAAACCTATTACACGATTATCAAAAGGAAATATTTGGAATATATCTGCAGCCGTTATTTCTTGACCTCGATAAAGTTCACTTCTTGTTCCACCGCTATTTTGAAATCCAACTACTGCTCCAGCTTTTTCTTTCATAACTTTACTTATGTAATTTGCAAGTACATCCCTAGACATATTTTCACCAGCAATCAAAACAACTTCTTCATACAAATGTTTAACTTGATTATAGTATCTATCAACTATTTTTTTAACTTCTACGTCTTCCGCTTCTAATAACTGTTCATTATATTGATCTAACATTTCATTTGTTTGACTATTAACAAAAATATTTTCATTTTCTATTTTGTATTTAAAGTTTATATTAGAAACATAATAACCATTTGCTCCTGCTTGTGCATACTGAACTTTTTGATAATCGTTTCTATTAATCTCTCCATAGTATTTTTGATGTGTATGGGCATTATATATTAAATGAACCTTATCAAGATTTGCAAGATTCTCCATAAGTCCTTGACCTAATGTATAACCATGTACTGATACCACAATCATATCAACTTGATCTTTAATAATATCAACATACTTTTGTGCTTCTTGATATACATTTGAAAAATAATAATCGTTTACGCGTTGTTTGGCAATACTAGTTTCAAGACCATCACCCATTAATCCAATTATACCAACTTTAATATTACCTTTATTTACAATAGTGTAGGCATCAAGAAATTCCGGCATTTCATCAGTACTTTTTAATTTAACATTAGCCCCTAAAATTGGAAAATTAGCTTTAACTCCTGATGTTTTAGGATTGAAATATTTTAAAATTGTTTCTAATCCCCAATCAAACTCATGATTACCAATAACAAAAGCATCTAAATTCATTGAATTTAATGATTCAACAATAACAGCACCACGATTATCATTTGATATTAATTGCCCCTGAAACATATCTCCACCAGTAATAAAGACTGTATTATCTGGATTTTCTAATTTTTTAGATTTAATTAAATTAGCAATTTTCGCTACACCCATCTCATTTTCTTTATTTAAAACAGCACCATGAGTATCATTAATATAATAAAAATCTAACATATTAGTAACTTCTTGATTATTAATTCGTTCATATTTAGCTGTTAATGTAATATCATTGTTAGCTGGTTTTGAATTATCATATTTAATTCCATCAACTGTCCAATAAAGAAATTTATATCCAATTTTATTTGGAGCATCAATTAATTTAAGAATTTTACCTTCACTAACTCTTGTTATTCTATGTACATTATTATCTATATAATACTTTACTTCATGACCAACTTCAGTATATTTTGCCACTAAAACTAAATCATTAGAAATTATTGTTTCAAATGAAAATTTTTCATTATCATTCATCCAATATTCGAATTGATAACCATCTCTTTCTGGTCCATCAACAAATTCAAGTTTCTTCCCCTTAATTACTTGCTTAACAATAAATTCTTCACCATCTACTAAAAACTTTACATTAAAATATTCTTCATTCTTTGCAAACTTAGCATCCAATCTTATGTTTTTAGTTATTATCGTATCTTCCTCAAATTTTTCTTCACCTTCAAGCCAATACTCAAATGTATAACCATCTTTTTTTGGAGTATCAACCTTTTCGATAGTTTCTTTATCCAAGATATATTGTGTTTTATATAATTCACTATCAACATAAAACTCAACTTTATGCTTTTTAGGTACACAACCAACTATTACTATTGCAGTAACTAGAAAAAGCATTGTCATTAAAATTTTCTTCATAATCATAGTCTCCCTTATCTTATCATAAGATAATTATAGCATTTAAAACCTTATTATTACTTATTAATTTCTTATTTAATAGTGTTTTGTTGTATAATAATAGACAGTTAAGTAAAGGTGATATGATGCAAAAGACTCGTTATTGGCATAAATTAGATAATGCCGCAAAAGTATTTCCTGCTGTTTCTAAGAAAGCTCGAAGTAATGTGTTTAGACTTTCTTTCTATTTAACATCAGATATTAATCCTGACATTCTAGAGGAATCAGTTAATCTAACTTTAAAAAGATTTCAAGTTTTTAATATTCAATTAAAGAATGGAATTTTTTGGAATTATTTCTCAGAAAATAAAAAAACATTTAAAGTTGAAGAAGAACCTAGTCAGGTATGTAAATTTTTTAAATTCAATAAAAATAATGGATATTTATTTAAAGTCTATTATTTAAAAAATAAAATAACCCTTGAAACATTTCATTCATTAACAGATGGAACTGGAGCAATTAACTTTTTAAAATCAATAACCTATAAATATTTAAAACTTATGGGTCATTATTTTGATCATGAAAGTTTGATTTTAAGTGAAATGCCTTTTTCAAACAAAGAAAATGAAGATTCTTTTGGAGCAAATTATAATCCAAAAATTAAAAAAAATCTAAAAGAAGAAAAAGCATATCATCTAAAAGGTGATGTTTTTAAAGATTACTGGTCACTAGTATTTAAAATACGAATTAACACAAAAGATTTTTTAACAGTGATTAAAGAAAAATATAAATGTACAGTTACTGAATATGTTTCTGCACTAATTGCTTATGGTATTTATGATGAAGGTATTGATGTTAAAAATAGTAAAAAACCTATAAAAATGTTTATTCCTGTTAACTTAAGACCATTATTTAATTCAACTTCATTAAGAAATTTTTCTTTATATATAAAATCCACTTTTGAACTTAGTAAAGAATGGACTTTTGAAGAAATGATTGAACACACAAAACTAGAGTTTAAGGATCAAATAGTTAAAGAAAAAATTCATATGAGATTAGGAGCTCTTGTTTCATTAGAAAAGAATCCTTTTGTTAGATTTGTTCCATTGTTTATAAAAAATGTGTTTTTTAGAGTTGGGTATTATTTATTAGGTGAATCAATTAACACTTCTTCACTTTCAAATATGGGAATTGTAAGTCTACCATCAGAAATGAAACAATATATTAAAGATGTTGATTTTATCAATAGTGGTAAAGGTATAAATACAACAATTGTGAGTTATGGAGAACATACAAATATAACTTTTAATAGTATTATTAAGGATGTTAGTGTCATTAAAACTTTTGTTTATCAACTACGTAGTGATAACATTGAAGTAATTGTTGATACAAATTACGAGGAGGGGTATGATGAAATCTTGTAAAAATTGCGATATAAAATATGATTCACCCGTTGAATATTGCCTCCTTTGTCATAATGAACTTCATGAAGATGGAACACCTACTGAATATCATTTTCAACCTTATAAAAAGAGTAAATCATCAATTAGTCTTTTATTTAGAATTTTTATTTTAATTAATTTAGCATCTATTATCATTACTTCTTTTGTAAACTACTCTTTATCAAGAAAACTTGATTGGAGCCTAATCGTTAGTGTTTCAAATATTTATTTAATTATATTATTATGGATAATCCTTTATAGTCCTAAATTCGTTATTAAACTATTAGGATTTATAGTCTTAACGACTATTGAAATACTAGCTATTGGATTCTTGATTAAAGATCATCATTGGGCAATTGATATTGTTCTTCCATTTTCACTTATTAGTTCAACTTTATTATTAACAATTGTTTTACTGTCAAAGAAAAACAAATGGCAAGATTACATATCTTTCTTGTTAACTTCAATTGGATTTAATCTATTAGTTATCCTTTTAAATATTTTTAAAATTACTCAAATTAAATGGGCAATAACAGCATCTTTCTTCTATGGTTTACTAACACTTATTGGTTTAATAATTTTTTCACCTAAAGAAGTTAAAGAAGAATTTATGAGAAGATTTCATATTTAACCAAATAGTTAAAACTTATTGGCATGATTTTATTAGAGAGACTTTCTATTTATATAGTTAGTCTCTTTTTTCGAATATTTCCATAAACATTCAATACTTTTTTACTACTCAAAGTTTCAAGTTATTAATAATTTTTTTAGAGAAGTATCAAATTAATGTTTTATAACATTATAATAAGTTTTCATAAAATGAAGAGTATATAAAAAAATGCCCAATAGGCATTTTCTAACTTTGTAGTCTTAACTTAAGTGTTGTTTTTCTTTTCTCTGATAAATGATTTGCTGCATATACTAATAAATTTATATCTCCTATTATTATTAAATAGTTCTTTGCTCTTGTAATTGCAGTATATAGCAATTCTTTTTTTAACATATGTGTATATTGTTTGATGAGTGGTAGTATAACTATTTTATATTCACTGCCTTGAGATTTATGAATGCTCATTGCATAAGCTAAATTCAATGAGTCTAAATCATTTTTTTCATAAAAGACTTCATTTCCATCAAAATCAACTACTAAGTAATCTTTGTTATCAACAGTCTTACTAATTCTTTTAATATAACCAATATCACCATTCATAACAAAATTTTTTGGATCATTAACTAGTTGAATTACTTTATCTTTTTCAAAATATTTTTTATCACCATATTCAATATATGGTTTATTTAGATCATTAAAATTCTCTTGTAACAAAAGGTTTATTGCATCAATACCAATATCACCTTTATATGTTGGTATTAAGATTTGAATATCATTAATCATATCATAACCTTGATCTAATGCACCTTTAATTTGTTCTAAAATAATCTTTTTGATATTATTAGGAAACTCATTTCTAACGAATAAATCATTACCACTTTCAAGTCTTTGCATATCAAGTTTTTGCATATTGACGGCATTTGCTAATTTAATAATATTTGAATTTTTAGCTTGTCTATGAATCTCAGTCAGTTTTACAACAGGTATAATCTTTGATTCAATAATATCTTTTAAAACTGTACCTGGTGATACAGATGGTAATTGATCCACATCTCCAACAATAATTACTTGAGCATCTGAATCGATGGCTTCAAGTAATTTTCTAGCTAAAAATATATCAATCATTGAAGATTCATCAATAATTATTAATTTTTGAGGCATTTTTTTATCTGCATCATATGTAAAAACACCATCATATCCATAGCCTAATTGCCTGTGAATTGTTTTAGCTGGAAGACCTAAAACTTCTTCCATTCTTTTAGCTGCTCTACCAGTAGGAGCCATTAATCCAATTTTTTCATCAATTTCTGGATTAGATAAGTTTATTTTAAAATAAGAAGCATATATTTCAATTATTCCATCGATAATTGTTGTTTTACCTGTACCAGGTCCACCAGTAATTACTGAAACCTTACTTGTTAATGAGCTTAAAATTGCTGATTTTTGAAGTTCTGTATATTCAATATTTTTTTGAATTTGAACCATCTCTAATAATGATGATAAATAATCATAATCAGTTAGTTCAGAAGGTTCATTTTTTAATCTTTTAAGTTCAGTAGCAACACTATTTTCTGCAAAATATGAATTATATAAATAATATCTATCTTCTTCTAGAATTATTTCATTTTCTAAAACTAAACTATCTAGGACTGGTTTAACATCTATTTCAAAACCTAAAATAGACTCAGTATATTTTTTCAAATCAATTGCACTTAAATATGTATCACCATTTTGGAAAGAGTATGTTTTCATAGAAAAAAGAACTGCAGCTTCAATGCGTCTTGGATCATTATTTTCAATTCCCATTTTTTGAGCTAATTCATCTGCTTTTATAAATCCAATTCCTTCAATATCGTTGATTAATTGATATGGATTTTCTTCTAATTTATCTAATGTTAATAATCCATAAAAATTAAGAATTTTCATTGCTGTTTTACCAGCAATATTATATCCGTATAAGTTAACCAAAATATGTTCATTTGTTTGATTATCAAGTAATTGTTGATAAAGTTTTTCAATTTTTGAATCTGAAAAATTAAATTGTTTTAAAATATCTTTATTTGAAAGAATTATTTTTATCGCGTCAACACCAAGTTCTTCAACTATTTTTTGAGCAGTTACTGGACCTATTCCAGTAAAATATGAGCTTGATAAATAACTAACTACTCCTTCAACACTTTGAGTATTACTTTTTGTATATGTTTCAACTTGAAATTGTTTTCCGTATTTATCATGACTTATCCATTTTCCTAAAAACTCATAAAAAATATCCTCACTAAGGATAGGAATATAGCCAACAATAGTTAAATCCTCATTATTCTCATTTATTACTCTAACAATTGAATAAGAGTTATCATTATTGTGATATACGTATCGATTAATTTTCGCTGTTATTCTCTCTAAACTCAAGCTTACACTTCCTCTTTAAATCCTATATTTTATTATATCATATTAATAGTTTCTTATTGATTTTATTAGTAAGTTAATAATATATTTTTCAGTTTTTAAAATTTTAGTAAACTTTTACTAGATTGATGGTATAATTATATTATATTAAGAATATTCTTTATTTTAGGAGGTAAAAATGTCAAATGTAACACTAAAAAACATCGCTGATAAAGCAAAAGTGTCTGTATCAACTGTTTCAAGAATTTTAAATAATGACTCAACTTTGAATGTTAGTGAACAAACACGTAGTACAGTTTTGGAAATTGCGGAAACATTATCTTATAAAGGTCCAAAAACAAGAAAAAATCAAACCGAATATACGATTGCTTTAATACACTGGTATACAAGAAGTGAGGAACTTGAAGATAATTATTACTTAGCAATTAGGCTTGGAATTGAAAATGCTTGTCATGAAAAAAATATAAAAATGACTAAGATTTTTTATGATGACCTAAATACTCTAATTACTCCTGCTGATGGGGCGATTGCTGTCGGTAAGTTCGATCAAAAAGAAATTGATCTTTTCAATAAATACTATAAGAACATTGTTTTTGTTGATTCATCACCAAATGAACAACTCTATGATAGTGTTGTTATTGACTTTGAAAGTGCCTACTTAGAAGCAATTCATTACTTAGAATCATTAGGTTTTAGTGATATTGGTTATATCGGTGGTAGAGAATATACTCATACCCAAAAACAACTAATTGGTGAACGCCGTGAAATCTTCTTTAGAAACTATTTTAAAGATCAAACAAAAATTCATGTTGGAAAATTTTCAATTGATAGTGGCTATCAATTAATGAAGGAAGCAATTGCTACTAATGATCTAGCTGAGGCATACTTAATTGCTAGTGATGCAATGGCAATTGGTGCATTACGTGCTTTATATGAAGCAGGAATTAAAGTTCCTGATGATGTATCAATCTTAGGTTTTAATGATATACCTCAAAGTGCCTATACAATACCACCTCTTTCAACTATTAAAGTGTATAAAGAACATATGGGTGAAAAAGCCGTAGATTTATTATTAGAAGCAATTGATGGTAGGGATATAAAACAAAAAGTTCTTATTTCTACCAAACTTATCGTTAGAGAAAGTACAAAAAAGGTGATTTAAATGAAACAACATATTGAAAACTTAATTAATTTTGAAATTGAAAACAATGTAATAACTAAACGTGATTATTTATATGTTAGAAATCAACTCTATAATCTTTTAGGCATTATACCTAATGATGATTATCTAGTTCCAAATCCAATTAACACTCCTGCTGATGCTCTTAATCCTATTCTTGATAACCTAATAAAGAATAAACAAATTGAAGATTCTATAATAGAAAGAGATTTATTTGATTCAAAAATTATGAATGTTTTTGTTAATTTACCATCTGTGATTCAAGATAAATTTGATTTATTAGCTAATAATAATAAAAAAACAGCTACTTCTTGGTTCTATAACCACTCAAAAGCTGTGAATTATATTAGAACTGATCGTATTGAAAAAAATATTGCTTTTGAAGAAAAAACTAAATATGGAAATCTTCAAATAACAATTAACCTTTCTAAGCCTGAAAAAGATCCAAAAAGTATTGCTCTCGCTGCTAAAAACCAATCATCTTCATACCCAAAATGCGTATTATGTAAAGAAAATGAAGGTTTTGCCGGTAATTATCAAAGAGATTCAAGAAATCAACATCGTTTAATCAACTTTAAACTTTTTGATAATGATTGGTTCTTTCAATTTTCTCCTTATATTTACTACAATGAACATGCGATTGTTTTTTCTAAAGAACATGTAAGTATGTCTATTCAAAATCAAACATTTAAAAATCTACTTGAATTAACCGACATTTTTGATGGTTACTTCTTTGGCTCTAATGCTGATTTACCAATTGTTGGTGGTTCAATTCTATCCCATGAGCACTATCAAGGTGGAAATCATATTTTTCCAATTCAACTTGCTAATGTTCTTCATGAAGAACATCTTAATAACATTAAAATTCAATTATTAGAATGGCCATTATCAACAGTTAGACTTGTTTCTAGTGACAAATCTCTGATTAGTAAATATGCAAATAAATTTTTATCTTATTGGAAAAAATATAACAATGAAGAATTAAATATTCGTGCATTTACAGATGAGACGCCACATCATACAATAACACCTATTGCTAGAAAAAATGATAATCTTTATGAACTTGATTTAATTCTAAGAGATAATCAAACAAGTATTGAACATCCTTCTGGAATATTCCATCCTCATGAAGATAAATGGAATATCAAAAAAGAGAATATTGGTCTTATTGAAGCAATCGGTTTAGCTATTCTTCCAGGAAGATTAAAAACTGAACTCCAAAGTGTTAAAGATTATGTTCTTAATAATAAAGAACTTGATAATGATGCAATCAAACATAAAACATGGGCTGATAAATGGAAACATAAAGCTACTTCTTCTAACATTGATAAATTAATCAATATTGAACTTGCAAAAACTTTTGAAGAAATTCTTGAAGATTGTGGTGTTTTCAAACAAAATAGTATTGGTATTAAAAATTTTAAAAAATTTATTAATGAGGTTATTGAATATGAAAAATAGTTTAAAAGAAAATTTTACAAAAATATTTGGAATAAAACCTGAGAAAGTCTACTTTTCTCCAGGAAGAGTAAACCTAATAGGTGAACATATTGATTATAATGGTGGTTTTGTTATGCCTTGTGCTCTTTCATATGGAACATATGGAGTAATCTCACTTAGAAGCGATAATTTAGTAAGAGTTTATTCTGAAGGATTTACAGATGAAATATATGAGTTTGAAATTAACGATATAACTAAAGATTCAAAGAATAGTTGGGCTGATTATGTAAAAGGTGTTTTTTCAGTAATGAAAAATAGAAAATATAAAATAGATCATGGATTTAATCTATACTTATATAATACAATGCCAACAAATGCTGGACTTTCTTCAAGTGCTTCACTTGAATCGCTAATTGTTTATATCTTAAATGATATTTTTGATTTAAATATTGATATTACAAACATGGCTTTAATCGGTAAAGAGTCTGAAAACAACTTTGTTGGTGTTAATTCAGGTATTATGGATCAATTTGCAATTGTTGCTGGAAAAAAAGAACATGCAATTCTTCTTAACACCCAAACACTTGACTATAAATATATTCCGCTAATTCTTAATGATTATAGTTTACTTGTTATTAATACTAATAAAAAGCGTGGACTTGCAGATTCTAAATACAACGAACGTTTTAATGAATGTCAAGAATCTCTTGAAATTCTTAAAAAGCACTATGATGTAAAAGACTTATGCAGTATTAGTGTTAACGAACTTCCTAAAATTAAAAAACTTTTATCACCAATTTTATATAAGCGTGTTAAACATGTAATCACTGAACAAGATCGAACAATTAAATCAGCACAAGCATTAAAAGACAACAAAATTATAGAATTTGCAGAATACTTAAATGAATCTCACAAATCACTTCAATATGATTATGAAGTTACTGGTATTGAACTTGATACTTTGGTTAATGAAACAATTAAAGCCGGTGCCATAGGAGCGAGAATGACTGGTGCAGGATTTGGTGGTTGTATTGTTGCAATTATTAAATCAAAAGATATTGATAATCTTATTCCGAAAGTAAAAACAAACTATACTAATCTAATAGGTTATGAACCATCATTCTATGTTGTTACACCAAGTGATGGTCCAATTGAATTATAATCATGAACAATTATTAACACCCTATGGAAAGAATATTGATCCAAACAATCTTCTCTCTGATTATCCAAGACCTCAACTTAAAAGAAATAGTTATTTAAATTTGAATGGATATTGGTTTTATGATATAACACAAGGTGAAAGACCATCAACATTCAATAAAACTATTTTAGTACCATTTTCACCTGAAACTTATTTATCAACTGTTAATAAGATTTTAATGCCAAGCGAAACACTTTTCTATTACCGTGAAGTGTTTCTTCCAAAAGATTTTAAAAAAGATTCTTTAATCATTCATTTTGGAGCAATTGATCAAACATCTGAAATCTATATTAATGATGAATATGTATATAAACATATTGGTGGTTATACTCCTTTTTCAATTGATATTACGAAGTATATTAGTGGTAATAGTTTTACAATTTTAATTAAAGTTACTGATCTAACTGATACTTCATATCATTTAGTTGGTAAACAACGAATTAAAAGAGGAGGAATATTTTATACACCTCAATCTGGAATCTGGCAAACTGTTTGGCTTGAAAGTGTTCCAAAAGATTATATTAAAAGTCTAAAAATGAAAACTGATATAAATGGATATATTGATTTTTTTGTTGATAAAACTGGAAGTCTAGATATAGATGTGAAAGTTTACTTCAATTCCATGCTTGTTGGTAACATTATAACTAAGAATGATAATTTTACATTAAATTTATCACTTGTCAATCTTTGGTCACCTGAAAATCCTAATCTCTATGATATAGAAATTTCATATGGTGATGATAGTATTACATCATACATTGGCTTAAGAAAAGTTGAAAGAAAAATGTTAAATGATAAAATGCTATTCTTCTTAAACAATGAACCTTATTTTGTTAATGGTCTTCTTGATCAAGCATACTATCCTGATGGTTTACTTACCCCTCCAAGCTATGAAATAATTAGAGATGATATTATAAAAATGAAGTCATTAGGTTTTAATATGTTAAGAATGCATATTAAGATTTCTCCATATAAATTTTATGAGTATTGTGATAAAATTGGAATGCTAGTTTTTCAAGACATGATTAATAGCAATGCCACTAACATCAAACTCCATCATGGACTTAATTTAATTGGGATACATCTAAACGATAGAAATCATCGTTTGTTTGGTAGAAAAAATGAAATTGGTCGAAGATTATATGAAAAAGATTTAAAAGTAATGATTGATTATTTATATAATGTCACTTCACTTATTACTTGGGTTCCATTTAATGAAGGGTGGGGACAATTTGACTCTATACGAATTACCGAATTACTCAAAAATCTTGATGATACAAGACTAATTGATCATGCAAGTGGATGGGCTGATCAAAAAGTTGGTGATTATTGTAGTAGACATATTTATTTTAAAAAGATTAATTTTAGTAAAAAGGACTCTAAAAAAAGAATCCTTGCTTTAACAGAATTTGGTGGATATAGTTATCCAATTGAAAATCATCGTTTTAATCCAAATAAAATCTTTGGATATAAAATATTTAATACTAAAGATGAACTTCAAAAGGCTTATAAAAATCTTCTTATAAATGAAGTTAAACCACAAATTAAAAAAGGTCTTTCAGTACTTATCTATACTCAAGTAACTGATGTTGAGGATGAAGTGAATGGACTACTTACCTATGACCGCAAACTATTGAAAATGGATGAAGATTTTTTAACTTCAATCAATCAAGAACTTCAAACTGAATTTAATACTTATTTAGCTAAAAAGTGAGACTACTCACTTTTTTTATTGTCGATAAAATATTTTGTAGTTTCATATATAGCATCTTCAATACTTTCAAGCCTAAAACCAGGATATCTAGAAATAAACTTTGAATATGACAATATATAATCATTTTCAAATTGATATCTCATTTCATACACTTCTTTTAAAATCGGGATAAATAAACTTAAAAATCTATGAATACTTTTAGGAATAATTCTTAAACGATATTTTTTATTCAAATTTTTAGTATATAAATTAAAGATTTCATAGATATTATTAGTTTGATATGATGGAAGATTCCACTCTTGATTATAAGTTTGATCATCTAAAGCTAATAAAACTGTTGCACGTGCTAAATCAATTGTATATCCATAACTATGTTTTTTGTTTGGATTACCTAGAAATAGTGGATTTTTACCTTTAATCATATTTTCTAGAAACGCTGTATGAATAATACTTCCTTTTGCCATTGGTCCAAAAAAATCTGGAGCACGCACAATTAAAATATCAATTGAACCCATATTACTTTTTAGTTTTTTGAAAAGTTCTAATCTTATTCTTCCTTTTCTACTATTAGGCTTTTTCAAACTATCTTCAAAAATAATTGAACTACTATTTCCATATAAATATATATTATCAAAGAAGATTATCTTAAACTTGTTTATTCTTGCTGCTAAAATAAGATTATCAATAATGATTGGCCAATTCTTAGCCCATACTTTTGTACTATATTCTAAACCAATTGTTAGGTAAACGTGTGTAGCATTTTTAGTAACTAATTCAATATCTTTTTGATTTGTTGCATCAGCTTTAAGATAATCACTTTCCTTAATATCTGTTCTACCTACTCTTATTACTGTTTTATTTACTCGTCTTAATTCATTATAAATACTAGTTCCTATTGGTCCGTTGGCTCCAATAATTACATGTAATTCTTTTTTCATTTTTACACCTCAATCTTTTCATATAAATCATTAACAATCATGTATAATTTTTCATCAAAAAAAGTTTTATTTTCCTTATATTCAATGTGATTATTTGCTAGTGGAACACTATTAATTAATTTTATAATCGTTTGATAATTATTTATATGATCAAGTAGCATTTTAATTTTACTTTTTATAATTATACCAATCTTTTCATTACATTCAGGTGAAGCTTCAAGTTCAAGACTCTCTAAAATTACTTTAATCTCTTTCAAATCAAACATCGCATACTGCAAAACTTTGATTAGCTTTAATTTTAACAAATCTGATTCTTGAAATATCCGATATTTACTCTCTAAACGTGTTGGTTTTAATAATCCAATCTCTTCATAATATCTAATAGTATAAGCTTTTATACCGCTTGCTTTTGATAATTCTTTTATTTTCATAAATATCAACCTCCATATAGATTTTAACATTCAAGTTAACTTTAATGTCAAGTAAAAAAAACGATATTATAAAAATATCGTTTATGAATAAATTCTTTCTTCATCATTAAAGAATACTTGATCAATAAATCCAGCTCCTAAACAAACATCACCATCATAAAAAACAGCTGCTTGTCCAGGTGTTACTGCTTTAACATTGTTATATTCAACGATTGCTTTAGTATCATCAATCCATGTTAGATTAATATCAATATCTTTTTGACGATATCTAAACTTAGCACTCATTTTTCCTGATTTTTTTGCTCCACGCCATTTAATATCTGTAATAATTGCCTTATTACTAAACAAATGAGGATGATCTTTATCTGGTTCAACATATAACGTGTTCGTTTTTAAATCTTTTCCTACTACATACCATGCGTCTAATGAATCTTGGCTTCCACCAATACCCAATCCTTTTCTTTGTCCGATTGTGTAATTCATTAATCCATAATGTTCTTTTACATAGGTTCCATCTAATCTGCGCATATCACCTTTTTTAGCAGGTAAGTAATTACTTAAAAAACCACTAAAGTTTCTTTCACCAATAAAACAGATTCCTGTTGAATCTTTTTTATCTGCAGTTGCTAGATCTTGCTCGTGAGCAATTTTTCTTACTTCTTCTTTTTCTAATTCTCCAATTGGAAATAAAACATTTCTTAATTGACTTGTTTCTAATTGTGATAAGAAATATGTTTGATCTTTATTATTATCTTTTGCACGTAAAAGCATGGGATCAGTTGAATCATGATTTATTCTTGCATAATGACCCATAGCAATATAATCATAATCAAGCGTTTTTGCATATTTAACAAATGCTTTAAACTTAATTTCATTGTTACATAAAATATCTGGATTAGGTGTACGATTCTTCTTATATTCATCAAGGAAATATGTAAATACTTCATCCCAATATTCTTTTATAAAATCGACTTTATGTAACTTAATACCTAATTTATCAGCAACTTTTTTTGCGTCTCGATAATCTTTTTCTTGTTCACAGACTTCATCAAAAGCAGTTGGATTTCCTTTGAAATCTTGGTTAGTTGCACTATCCCAATTTCTCATAAAAACTGCTTCTACATCATATCCATCTTTTAATAACAGGTATGCAGCGACACTTGAGTCTACTCCACCTGATAATCCTACTATAACTTTTTCTTTTTTCTTCATTTCATCACTTTCTTACTATATCTGAAGGCATCCTATATGATATTCTTGGAGATAAGCTTAAATCAAATAGTTTTGGTCCTTCTGGCATTGTTGTTCTTTTAAATTGTTGACTATAGAATCGTTTTATAAAACGATTTACATAAGTCGTTGCTTCTGAATTTGAAAGAGTAAATACCTTCTCTACTAACCAAATAAGTTTTGGTTCATCTAATCCTGAATTTAAATGATAGTGCATAATAAAATCATTTATTAAATATGTCCCAATCATTGCTTCTGACTCTTGACCATCTAATAATTCAGGTGAAATTTTCTTTTCAACAATTCTTGTTAAAACATCTTTTATATGTTTATATTTATTATTTGAATAATATGTAATTAATGCTTGAATTAATGTTTTTGGTAAACCAGAGTTAATTCCATACATACTCATCTGATCACCATTATAAGTCATAAATCCTAATGCTATTTCTGACAAGTCACCAGTACCTAAAACAATTCCTTTGTATTTATTTGCTAAATCCATTAAAACAAGTGTTCTCATTCTTGCTTGAGCATTTTCAAATGTTACATCTTTTGTATCATGATTAATCTCTTTCAAATGTTTATTAACACTTTCTTCAATATTAATTACTAAAGGCTCTAATCCTAAACCTTTAGCAAGTTCTTCAGCATCAAGCATACTCTTAGAAGTTGATGCATGTGCCGGTAAAATAACTGCATATAAATCTGCTAATGGTAGATTCATCATTTTAAACG
This sequence comes from Haploplasma axanthum, assembly GCF_900660745.1. Taxonomy (GTDB): domain Bacteria; phylum Bacillota_I; class Bacilli_A; order Acholeplasmatales; family Acholeplasmataceae; genus Haploplasma; species Haploplasma axanthum. The sequence goes on from NZ_LR215048.1 coordinate 1,340,327, forward strand.
CATTATACGCTATTATTAAAGCATGCGCTGAATCTAATCCTCCAGATAATCCCAAAATAATTTTTCTACTATCTACTGGTAGAGTTGAAAGTTTTTTTATTAGACTAGCTGTTAGAATATTATATGTCTTTTCTAATTCTTTCTTCTCAGGTACAAAAGGTTTCTGATTTACTTTATTCGAGAAATAAAAATTATTATTCTCTTTTAATGTAAAATTAACTTCGTGGTACTTTATTTCATTTTTAAAAATACTCTCTCGATAATTACTATCTTGTCTTCTACGATAGTTAATCATTGTAACATTAATATCTGCTATTAATTCATCTGCTTCAAAACTAACACTTTCACTTTCTGATACCATTTCACCCAAGCTAGCAATCATTTTATGTGAGCTAAATAACGCTTCAGAGCTTGATTCAAACATTCCTGTTGTTGTATATAGGTATGCAGCCATTTGTTTTCTTGAATGGTCTAAGACAGCATGTCTTCTAATACTATCTTTGTTTATAAGTTCTGTTGAAGCCGAAAGATTTAAAATTATATTTGCTCCTGCCATTGCTAAATCATCTGCAGGTGTTTTAATACTCCATAAATCTTGACAAATTTCAACTCCAATAGCAACCTTTTTCTCTTCTTCAATAAAAATAATACTTCCAAATGGTACTTCTTTTCCAAAAAGCTTTACAACATTAAAATTTGCTTCATGTCCAGATAAGAACCATCTTTTTTCTTGAAATTCTTGATTGTTTGGTAAAAAGTATTTTGGAACAATTCCTAAGACTTCATTTTTTTGAATTATTGCAGCAACATTAAATAAACCACCTTTAATATCTAATGGTATTCCAATTGCAGCAATACCCTCATGTTTATTATTTTTCAATATTAATCTTAGTGAATCAAGTGCTTCATCTAATGTACGTTCTTGGTAAAAAAGATCAGATGTTGTATACCCAGTTAATGTTAACTCAGGAAAAACAACAACACTAGCATCAGTGTTATTTAAAACATTTAAAATCTCTTGTTCATTATTTTTAATATCTCCTGCAATTATTTTTGGAGTTGCAGTCATTACTTTTAAGAAACCATTTTTATACATTATTTCACGCTCCATATAATTCATTATCTTTTATATATTGATATACATTTCTATCTAACCAGTCTTTATGTTCATGAACATTATTTCTGATTGCTGTTGAATTAGCTTCATTGTTAAATTCAATCACTTGATACTTCGGTTTTAAATATAGATATTTTTTAATTAATTCATTTACATCTTGTTTATTTCTTTTAATAATTATTAATGGATATTTTTTTAATATTTCTTCATAATTAATCCACTTATCAAAATTCACTAAATTATCTGCACCAATAACAAGATGAAGATTTTCATAAACTTGTTCTAGACTCAAAAGAGTTTTTAAGGTTCCATCAAAAGGTTTATAATACTCAATATCATTAATTTCAACATTAGGATTAGTATTAAAAACTATTTTTAACATTTCTTTCCTAATTTTAAAATCAATTAATTCTTTTTTGAAATATGTATCTCCAACAGGAACAATAATAACTTTAGAATCTCTAAACTCATTCAATAATTTCTTTACTATTTCATAATGCGCTTTTGTTGGAGGATTAAACGAACCTCCATAAACTATATTTATCATATAACCACCATTAATATTATATCACTTTTTATTATAATACATTATAATAAGACTATTTAGAGTATTTCACTTCTTTTTTGTTGATATGCTTGTTATAATCTTTATAGATAAGACTAAAAGGAGTACCAAAATGGATATCAAAGAGAAATATTACGATAAAATCAGAGGTATGGGTCATAGATTAACTAATAACCGTATCGCTATGATTGAAATATTAGAAAACCAACATTTAACATTTAAAGAAATTCAAAAAGAACTTTTTAAGAGAGGTTATAATAACGTTGCCTCTATTTACAATAATTTAGAGTTTTTAGTCAAAGAAAAAGTTGTCGTTGAATTATACATTGGAAACAGAAAATATTATGATTTAGCAATGGATAATCCCGGACACAGTAACGAAAGTCATATCCATATTAGTTTAAAGGATACTGAAGAAATTACAGAGATTAATGATCCAGATATTTTCGAATTTATTAGTAAACATCCGAAACTTGAAGGTTACGACTTAGAATACATCAGAATAATTATTGGAGCGAAAAATAAAGATGCTAATTAGGCATCTATTTTTTTTGCAACTCTCATCTTAGCTGATTTACTTCTTGAATTATTTTCTAATTCTTCATCACTAGGATATACCGGTTTTTTTGTAACTATCTCTAAATCCATTTTAGGAATATTAATTAATGGTAAGTTTTTAGGAACATTTATTTCCGATTTTTCTTTAAAGAAATGCTTAACAATCCGATCTTCTAATGAATGGAAAGTAATAATAACAATTCTACCTTGATCATTTAATAATTCAACAGAATCATTTAATAATTGTTCTAAAACACCGATTTCATTATTAACAGCAATTCTTAATGCTTGGAAAACTTTTTTAGACGAATGACCTTTTCTTTTAAAATTAATTTTATCACATATGGCAACCAAATCAGAGGTAGTCTTTAATGGTCTTCTTCTAATTATTTCATTAACAATTTTATAACTATTCTCTTCATCACCATATTTAAAGAATATTTTTGCAAGTTCATCTTTATCATAAGTATTAACCATTTCTTCAGCTGTTAAACTACTTTCTTGATTCATACGCATATCAAGTTTTGCATCTTTCAAATATGTAAATCCTCTTGATTCATCATCAATTTGAAATGATGACATTCCTAAGTCAAGTAAAATACCATCTACTTTTGAAATTCCAAGTTCATTTAATCGTTTTTTCATGTTAGCAAAATTATCATGAATTATCGTTTTATTAGAATATGATTCTAACTTTTTACTTGCAACATCAATCGCATACAAGTCTTGATCAAAAGCATATAAATGACCTGCACTTAAATTCTTTAAAATAAGTTCACTATGTCCAGCACCACCTAGTGTACCATCAACATATATTCCATCTTTTTTGATGTTTAAATATTCAATTGCCTCATTAAGTAATACTGTCACATGTTTCATATTTAAATACCTCGCAATATTAATTATATCATACCAAAGAAAGAAAAAAGCACCTCTGTGCTTTTTCTTTCATCTTATTTTTTAGATTCTTTTTTCTCTAAAACAAGTTGACCCTTGTAATAACCACTATTTGGTGTTACACGGTGTGGTAAAGTAAATTCACCTGTTTGTGGGCATACAACTAATGTTGGTGCTTGTAACTTTTGGTGAGTACGACGTTTTCTTTTCGCTGTTTTACCCGTTCTTCTAAATGGAACTGCCATTTATGTCACCTCCTATATTTTCCAATCTTTTAATTCTTTAAAAGCTGGATTAATACCTTTCTCTTCTTCTTCATCTTTTGGTTTTTCATCTGGTAAAAAGATTGTTAATGGTTTCTCTAATAAAATATGAGCAAAAACTATTTCTTCTAAATCAATTTCATTAGAAAGTACAAAATCTGCTTCTTTACCATTGCCAAAGTTTAAAGCCAAATTAAAACTTAAATGATGATTAACAGGTTTTAATGATCTTGAGCTTGCAAGAACTAAATCAACATTAACGTCAATATTTAAATCTAATTCTTCATATCCAGGAATTATAGAACCTGTTACATGACATTCTCCTATTTCTAGAATATCATTCTTTTTATCGATTAAATTTGAAAAATCGAAGTATTTATCAATTTTTATTATTCCGTCGATTTGTGATGTATATATTTTCATTTTATCCACCTATGCTATTATACAAATTTGTGTTGCATTTGTCAAACAAAAGTTTAAAAAAACAACCCTAAAAGGGTCATTTTTACAAACGAATTGCTTTTTGAATTGTTTGAATAACTAATCTTTCTTTTTCTGTTAAAACATCTGGATAATTATATCCATCAAATAAGAAATGATCTCTCAGTGAAAAAGCAATTGAATTACCACCAGTTAGATCTAATCTTAATGTCAAATTTGAAACTTTTGGTTCTTTAGGATCGTCATAATCAATTTTAACTTGTAAGTGTTTAATATCATTTAATTTAATCACACCAGCAAAATCAACATCAACATGACCTGTAATATAGTTAACTTCTGCTTTATGATAAAACAATGTATTTTCATCAAAGAAAATTGTTGTTAGAATTGCATTATTATAATCAATACGGTGTTCCTTATTAACTTCCGTCACTCTAAATTTTAGTTTACTACTATGATTTAGATTTGGTGCTGAAATCACTAAAGGTTTTGAAACTTTGTGATTTTCAATACATAATACTTTCTTCGCTCTTTCAAGCGCTCTTGTTGTTGTCTCATTTATTAGACCTTCAACTTTATTATTTTCTTTACCTTTTAATTTACGAAAATACTTTTTCATTATCTTAATTCTGTTTTCCATTATGTTCTCCCACCTTTCCACCTATTCTTATTTTATCAAATTATTAGCAACATAGTCAAATATAATAAGTTTTTTTAACGATATTAGACTATTCCTGAAACCAATAAATCAATTATTTCACTTTTTTTAATATCTAAGATAATTTGTTCAACATTAACCTTGTCAATTGCTGAAATAATATCTTCTTTTTTATACGGAATATTTGTTAATGCTTTTTCTAAAATTTCGATAGGTAATAAATCAAAAAAATCACCATTAATCTTAATCTTTTCAATTATTCCATGATTTAAATCAAGTTGAATGTCAAACAATCCTCCAGCTATTTTTTTAGTAAGTTTCTTCGTATATGCTGGTTGGATTCTGTATCGCCAATCATCTGATTCATATTTCTTAGACATTTCATTAATTATTGATATTTCATCTGCTGATAAAATATATTCTTTCGTTGTTATTTCTTTTTCTAAATGTCTAATGAGTTCATTTTCTGATAGACCGTTCAAATGTGGTTTCAAGTTCGCAACTCGACTTCTTACACTATCAATTCCTTTAGATATAAGTTTTTCATTGTTTGGAGTTATCGTTCTAATCATGGTTTCAACATCAACATCATACATAAAAGTTCCATGAATTAAAACTCCATATTTATTTTGTAAGAAAGCCACTCCACTTATTTTTTTACCTTCATATAATAAATCGTTTCTACCACTAAACGTTATTTCTAATCCAAGTTTTTTTATAGCCTCAATAACAAGTTCTAAATATGGTTTAAATGAAAAATTATTGGTTTTTTTAGTAATCATTGTATACATAGTATTATTCTCATCTGCGTATACAGCACCACCACCAGTTGGTCTTCTAAATACTTCAATACCATTGCTTTTTAAGTAATCAAGATTAACTTCATTTTCAAGTACTTGATTCTTACCAATCACAACACCTTTAATTTTCCAAGTAAAAAAATAAGCTTCATCATCTTTTAAAACATTTTTTAAAATATACTCTTCTAGTGCCCAATAAAAATATGGTTTTAAATTTCCTTCATTATTATGTTTAACTAATATCATAAAATCATTCTCCTATTTAAACTTATTATACCACTAAAATAATAAAATGGGATTCATCATCCCACTTTATAAACCATATTTTATTTGAATAAGTTTTTAAACTTAGTCCACATAGAATCATTTTCTTTTTGTTCAAGCTCAGCTAACTCTTCATATAATTTCTTTTCTTTTGGAGAAAGCTTTTTAGGTGCTTTAACTTCAACAATAACAAATTGGTCACCTTTACGTTTAGATCTAACAGATGCAACACCTTTTTCACGCATACGTAATTGTGTTCCTGGTTCAATTCCTGCTGGAATTTTAAGTGATACTTCACCATAAATAGTTGGAACATCTTTAGTAGTTCCAAGTGCTGCTTCAGTAAAGCTTATTGGAACATTTAGATAAATATCATCTTCTCGACGTTCAAAGACTTTATGAGGTCTTACTCTAAATGTGATTAATAAATCACCATGTGGTCCACCTTTAATTCCACCATTACCGTATCCTGCAACACGTAATGTCATATTATTATCTATTCCTGCTGGAATATTTACTTCGACAGTCTTAGAAACTTTAACTCTACCTATACCACCACATGTTGTACATTTATTTTTGATTTCTTTTCCTGTACCACCACATACTGAACAAGTTTGTTGACTTCTCATTGTTCCAAGAATTGTTCTTTGATCAACATTAACATAACCCTTACCTTGACAGTGAGAACATGTTTTAATATCATCTTTACTCTTAGCTCCAGTACCTTTACAATCAGGACAATCTTCTTCTACTTCAACTTTCACGGTTTTCTTAGTTCCAAGTGCTGCTTCCATAAAATCTATTGTCATATATTTTTCAATATCTGATCCACGTTGTGGTCCATTATATGCTTCTTGACGTTGCTGTCTTCCACCACCAAATAAGTCACTAAAGATGTCACCAAATCCACCAAAGCCACTAAATCCTTCGAATCCACCGCCAAAGCCACTTGATCCGCCTTGTCCAAATGGATTACCAGCATGACCATATTGATCATATGCAGCTCTTTTATTTTGATCACTTAGTGTTTCATATGCTTCTTGAACTTCTTTAAATTTTTCTTCTGCATTTTCTTCTTTAGAAACATCTGGGTGATATTGTTTTGCTTTTTTGCGGTATGCTTTATCTATTTCATCCTTAGCTGCTGTTTTTTCAACTCCAAGGACCTCATAATAATCTCTTTTATTAGCCATCTTACAACTCCTGTAATAAAGTTAGGGGCGATTTGCCCCTATCTTTTTTATTTTTCATCAAACTCTGCATCTACAGTATTTGTTTTTTCGTTATCTTCTTTGTTTTCAGCATCCGCATTATTTGCTTCATGTTCTTTTTGGGCTTTTTCGTATGCTTTAATTGCTATTTCTTGAGCATCTTTTTCAAGTGTTTGTTTCTTTTCTTTAATTGCTTCAACATCAGTTCCGTTTAATGCTTCTTCTAAATCTTTAATTTTATTTTCAATATTTGATTTTTGTTCTTCAGTTACCTCAGCACCTAAATCATCAATTGCTTTCTTAGTTTGGAAGATTAAGTTTGAAGCTTCATTTCTAGCATCAGCTTCTTCACGTTTTTTAGCATCTGCATCAGCCATTTCTTCAGCTTCTTTAACCATTTTATCTATTTCAGCATCTGACAATCCGCCACCACCAGAAATAGTGATTTTTTGTTCCTTATTAGTTCCTAAATCTTTTGCTTTTACTGATACAATACCATTTGAGTCAATATCGAATGTAACTTCAATTTGTGGAATACCACGTGGTGCCGCAGGAATATCTGTTAATTGGAATCTTCCTAAAGTCTTGTTATCAGCAGCCATTGATCTTTCACCTTGTAATACATGAATATCTACAGCAGGTTGATTATCAGCAGCAGTTGAGAATACTTGTGATTTTGAAGTTGGGATTGTTGTATTTCTTTCAATTAATTTTGTAAATACTCCACCTAATGTTTCAATACCAAGTGATAATGGTGTTACGTCTAATAATAATACGTCTTTAACATCACCAGCTAATACTCCACCTTGAATTGCAGCTCCCATAGCAACTACTTCATCAGGGTTAACACTTCTATTTGGTTCTTTACCTAATTCTTTTTTAACTAATTCTTGTACGGCTGGGATTCTTGTTGAACCACCTACTAATAATACTTGATCAATATCACTAGTACTCATCTTAGCATCTTTTAATGCTTGTCTTACTGGAAGTTTAGCACGTTCAACTAATGAGTGTGTTAATTCATCAAACTTAGCTCTTGTAAGAGTTAATTCGAAGTGAACTGGACCAGCACTACCCATACTAATAAATGGTAATGAGATTTGTGTACTTGTTACACCACTTAATTCTTTTTTAGCTTTTTCAGCAGCATCTTTTAATCTTTGCATTGCCATTTTATCTTTTGATAAATCAATTGCTTGTTCTTTCTTGAATTCAGCAACAAGATAATGTACAACTGCATCATCAAAGTCATCTCCACCTAGTTTATTATCTCCAGCAGTTGAAATAACATCAAATGTACCATCAGCAAGTTTTAAGATTGAAACGTCGAATGTACCACCACCTAAGTCAAATACTAAGATAGTTTGTTCTTGATCAACTTTATCAATACCATATGCTAATGCTGCAGCTGTTGGTTCGTTAATTATTCTTCTTACATTTAAACCAGCAATTTTACCAGCATCTGCTGTTGCTTGTCTTTGTGCATCGTTAAAGTATGCTGGAACAGTAATAACTGCTTCTGTTACTTTAGCGCCTAAATAGTCTTCAGCTGTTTTCTTTAAATTTTGAAGAATGATTGCTGATAGTTGTTCAGGTGTATATTTTTTACCTTCAATATCAACAGTATAGTTTTTTTCACCCATATGTCTCTTAATTGATGAAACAGTATTAGGGTTAGTTATTTGTTGTCTTTTTGCAACTTCACCAACTGAAATATCGTTTCCTTTAAAAGCGATAACTGATGGAGTAGTTCTTCCACCTTCAGCATTAGGTATAACCTTAGCTTCTCCACCATCCATTACTGATACTACAGAGTTTGTAGTACCTAAGTCAATTCCTATAATTTTATTTGTAGTTTTACTCATTGTTATTTTCACTCCATTCATTTACTTTAACCATTGCAGGTCTTAATATTCGATCTTTATACATATATCCATTTTGGATAACTTCTATTACAATTCCATTTTCTTTTTCTTTATTATTTTCTTTTTCAACTGCATAATGATAATTAGGATCAAACTTTTCATTTAAAGATTTAATCTCATTTAATCCATCATCTTTTAAAACATCAAAGATTTTATCATTAATCATTTTAAAGCCAATTAAAAAGTTTTTTAATTTGTCATCTGTTGTTTCCATTTCAACAACTTTTTTTAATTGGTCAAGCGGCATCAATAAATCAGTAATTAAATTTGAAGCCGCGTACTTACGATCTCTAATTTTTTCTTCGTTCATACGTTTTTTAAAGTTTTCTAATTCTGCCAAACTTTTAAGATAACTTTCTTTATATAACTTAACTTCCTCAGTTAGTTTTTCAATTTCTAAATTATCTTTTTTATGCTTTTTAGCTTGTTTCTTATCTTCTTTTGTTTCTTCTTTTACTTTAGTTTCATTTAAGTCTATTTCTTCTTTATTATTTATGTCCTTTTCATCCACTAAATCCACCTACTTCCTGTATAATTTTCCTAAATTTGATGCTATATACTCTAATAGCGGTATTACTTTTGAATATTCCATTCTTGTTGGTCCTAAAACGGCTATTGTTCCTTTTTCTTGTTCATTGATACTATATGGTATCGAAATGATACTGAAGTTTTCCATTGTTTTTAATTCAATTTCACTTCCAAAGGTAACAGTTAAACCATCATTACCACCGATAAGTTTCACTATTTCTCTTCGATCTAACATATTTACAAAGTTTTTAACATGATTTATATTAGTAAATTCAGGTTGATCAAAAACATTTGTAATACCCGATAGATAGAAATTATCTTCAGCAAACTTAGAAAATGCATTAATAAATGATTCAAACAATTGATTTTGATACTCCATGAATGAAGATATTTGTGTTTTAGCAAATTCATTTTTCAGAATCTCACTAGCTTCATCCAATTGGCGATTATGTAACAATTCATCTAATGTTTTAATAACTTCTTTTAAATCATCTATTTTCATACCATCAGGAATATTAATATTTTGATGTTGAACATGACCATGATCAGTAACAATTAAAATTACTGCTTCATTATTTGCAACCGGAATAAAATCAATTTTCTTAATTTTTACTCCTAAATTTGCAGGTCCTACAGCAAGAGCTGTATATTTTGTTAAGTCACTTAGTAAATTAATTGCTTCTTCAACAGCAAGTTTTCTTGAATAACTATGTTTTGTTAATATTTCATCAACTAGCGGAAAATCATCAATAACATCACTATCTCTAGTAACCAAGTTATTAACATAATAACGATATCCTTTTTGTGATGGAATACGTCCACTTGATGTATGGGTTTTTTCCAAATAACCTAATTCTTCTAATCGTGCCATATCATATCTAATGGTAGCACTTGAGTAATTAAGGTAAGGCATTTCTGTTAATAGCTTTGATCCAACTGGTTGAGCGTCTTCAACATATTGTTCAATTATTGCTTTTAAGATTAACTTTTGGCGACTTGTTAACATCCTTTTCACCTCTTTGGCACTCATCATATCTGTTTGCTACGATTATTTTACTATATTAGTTTGGCACTGTCAAGTATTATGTGCTAAATTGTTGGAAATAAAAAATAGCCTTTGAAAGCTATTTATTAATTTCGCGATGATTTAATGATTTATCTTGATACATTAGAATATCAATATGATGTAGGAAATTATCAAAATTTTTAAACTTACTATCAAATATATCTCCACCAATTGATACTGTTATTAAATATGGAAGAATATTCTTTTTATTAAATTCATTAATCTCTTCTTTTATTTTTGTACTATACACATTTAATTCTTCATTAGTAGCAACATCTAATATACTAATAAATTCATCACCACCAAGTCTAGCAACAACATTATTTCCAACAATCTTTTTAATGATTACAGTTATTTCAACAATTGCTCTATCTCCAGCACTATGTCCATATTGATCGTTGATTTGTTTTAAACAATCAATATCAAAATAAAGCGCACCAAAAATATTTTTCTCATCAAGATTAAATCTTTGCTTAACATATTCAAATAATGAACCACGATTCCATACTCCAGTAAGGGCATCATATTGGATCATTTTTTGTTTAATAAATATATATGTAAGTATAAGGGAAAATGCAGTTGTTGGCCAAATTATTAAATATCCATAAAAAATTGCTTGTGCAATACCACCAATAACAGGGATACACATTGATAAAAGTAATAATACAAAATCATTTGATTCAAGTTTTTTTCTTTCTACCAACAGAATGATAGTTGCAAATATTGGATAATAATAAATAGCAAATGTTTGATTTATAAATAATTTACCTCTATTATACATATTATTACTATCAATATAAAATACAGCTTTTGTTAATGGAGTTAAAATAATAACAATGATATTTATCAGTTGTATGACAAATAATATTTTTTCAATAGTCTTATATACATCATTTTTAATTTTAAAAAATCTTTTCATTATTAAATACCAATACAATGATAAAAAAATTGATAGTATAAACATAACAATATATATAAAGTATAACAAGGGACCAATTATTTTTCCTGGAGCACCATCCAAAACTGTTGCAATCGATTCAAGAGATAATTGTGTTAATGTTATTATTGCCATTGAAAAAAAGGTTTTTGTTAGAATATTTTTCTTATCTAAAGTAAATTTAGCAATTATTAGTAAAATAATTATACAGAAAATCATAAACAAGTTTATATCAATTTGGTGTGTAATTTTCATTAATTTCCTTTCCATGAAAAAGCAAAAAAGTAAATCATTATAAAATCAAATATTTTTGTTTTAATTATAACATATCTGCTTTTTAAAAAAAACAACAGTGCAATGCTGTTGTTTATTACTTATTTTCTTTCCTACTTAAAATATAATTTATTGATTCGGAAGCTTTTTTAATATTATCATTCTCATTATGAATGAATTTCTTAGATGTTCCATCATAACCAAACTTTAAAAAGAAACTTCCAACTATTAACAGTAAAAAACCTATAAATGTAACAATAAATGTTACGCTACTAATTGTTTCAGCATTTGTTTTTTGTACAATTGTATCTTTTTCAATAAACCCATTGAATACATCAAAAAAATTCAATAAAGAATATATTGCTAGAATCATTCCAATAATTAATAGTCCATAGCCAAGTAATCGTAAAACTATTTTTCTCTTCTTATCAAAACTTAAATCATCCATATTTTCACTTACGCTTTCTTAACAAATTCAGATTTTAAACTCATATTTCCAAATCCTGGTATTCTACAATCAATATTGTGATCTCCATCAACAATTCTTATACTATTAACTTTAGTACCTTGTTTTAAAGAGTCACTACTTCCTTTAACTTTTAAATCCTTAATGATAATTACTGAGTCACCATCATATAATTTATTACCATTAGCATCTAAAACACTTTTAACATCCGACTCTTTTTCCCATTTATATTGACATGCAGAACATACAATCATATTATCTTCTTCATATGTATATTCAAATCCACAACTTGGACAATCCATAAAATCACTCCTAAATTTATTCCTAATCAATTTTACTTGATTTAAACAAATAAGTCAAATTATTCTATATCTTCTCATTTGACTTATTAAATTAAAAGTGTATAATATTTATTACTCCCTATTGAAAACGCTTTTCTGTTTTTAAAATAATTATTACGAAAGGAAAAAAAATATGAAAAAAAACGAAGGAAATTATGTACCAATGGATAATAGATTAAACGATGTTACCAAGTACGAAATTGTTAAAGAACGTTTAAGTCAAAGAGGTGTTGAATTATCTGATATTGCTGAAATAACATTTGACTTACAAAAACAATATGTTAAAGATATAACAATGGATTTATGTTTAAATCATGTTGAAAGAGTTGTTATGAAACGTGAAGTTCAACATGCTGTTTTAACAGGATTAGAACTTGATATTCTAGCTGAAGAAGGTAAACTATCTGAACCACTTCTAAGTATGTTACTCGGTGATTATGGTTTATTTGGAATTGATGAAATCCTTGCATTATCAATTGTTAATGTTTATGGATCAATTGGTTTTACAAATTTTGGTTTTGTAGATAAAACAAAACCCGGAATAATCGGTAAGCTTGATAGTGATGGTAAAACAACTAATAAATGTAATACTTTTTTAGATGATATTGTTGGTGCTATCGCTGCTGCTGCTGCAAGTTCAATTGCACATCGTTATTCAGTATAAATAACAAAAAAAAGCGAATTAATCGCTTTTTTTATTGTTTAGAGATGCAACAATCCATCTCAATATAAATATATATATTGGATATACAACAAATCCTCCAAAAATTACTAAAAATGCATTCAATTCTAACCTATAAATAGGCAATATTTCTATTGATTTTGTTATCAAAATTGGCGATAATAAAACTCCTGAAATCATTGTTATAATTAAACTAATGCTAAATTTAGTATATGGCTTAGATACATTAATTAATACATCTATTAGAATAAGTGCTGTAACATAATAACCAACACTTGCCATTGTATCATTTGAGATAATTCCTTTTTTACTTAAAATAAATATTAAAATATGAGCAAATAAAATCAGAAATGATGCTGGTATTGCTCTTTTCAAAATATTCTTTAAAAAATTTCCTTTAATCCGATTTTTGTTTGGTCTAAATGCTAATATAAATGATGGTGTTCCAATAGCAAAAAAACTAATTACGGATAACTGTAACGGTATAAAAGGATACTTCTTGAATAAGAATAGAGTAAAAATTGATAATAATATTGAAAAACCAGTTTTAGTTAAAAACAAAGAAGCAACTTTTTCAATATTATTAATCACTCTTCGTCCTTCAAAAACAATATCAGGCATATGACTAAAATCATTATCAAGTAAAACTAAGTGACTAACATTTCTAGCAGCTTCACTACCAGAAGCCATTGCTATTGAGGTATCAGCTTCTTTTAAAGCTAATATATCATTAACTCCATCACCTGTCATAGCAACCTTATGTCCTTGATTTTTAAATGCTTTAATTAGTACTTGTTTTTGATTTGGGTTTGATCTTCCAAAAACTGTATATTTATCAGCAACTTGAACTAATTCATCATCACTTAAATTAGAAATATCAATATACTTATTAGCATCTTTTATTCCCACTTTTAAACCAATTAATGAAGCTGTTTTTGGAAAATCCCCAGTTATTATTTTCACTTCAACTTCATTTGTTTGAAAATAGTTAATTGTTTCTGATGCTGTTTTTCTAATATTATCTTCAAATAAAATATATGCTAATGGCTTGTAGTCTTCTGCAAAAAGAATAACTCTGTAACCTTGATCAATATACTCTTCTATCTTTTGTTTATAGTCATCGTACTTATCCTTTAAAACTCTATCTGGTGCACCAAGTGATAGAATTTTATTATCAAGAATCAATTGACTATATTTGTTTTCACTTGAAAAAGGTATTTCTTTAATTACTTTGTATTCTTTTTTTGTTTTACTATATTTTTTCTTTAAAATTTTAATCATTCTTGAATCATCACTAGATTTTTTTAAATAAAATGCTAGTAAATCTACTGCTTCATCACTTATGAATTCAGCATTTTTCAAACTTATTTCACCATCAGTTAAAGTTCCTGTCTTATCAAGACAAATTAAATCTACTCTTGCTAACATTTCTATACAATATAACTCTTGAACTAACGTTTTTTGTTTTGCAAGTTTTACTACACTAACTGCAAGTGCAGTAGTTGTTAATAAAAATAAACCCGATGGAATCATACCAATTAATGCTGCTGCTGTTTGAATTGATGCATCATATATACTATTTGTTCTTAATGAGAGTAATAATAACAAGCAACCTAACGGAATTATAATAATCCCAATAACTCTCATAATAAGTTTCAAACTATTAAATATTTCTGATTTAGGTTTTTGATATTTCTTTGCTTCATTAGTTAATTTATTAACATATGTTTCTTGACCTAAATTTGTAACTTTTATATAACCACTACCTTGTGTAACAAAGCTTCCAGCAAGAACTCTATCGCCAATATTTTTATAGATTCGATCGGCTTCACCAGTTAATAGTGACTCATCACATGCAATATTCCCATCGACTAACACGCCATCAACAGCAATTTGCTTTCCAATATTATAATATATCAAATCATCTAAAACTATTTCACTTTGATCTATTTCTACTTCTTTATTATCTCTAACTACCACGGCTTTTTCTTTTGTTAGTATTTTTAAAGATTCAAGCGTTTTTTTAGCTTTTATTTCTTGAAAAATCCCAATGCTCATATTAATTATTATAACCCCTAAAAACAATGTTTGCATATACGCTCCAATAATCCAAAGCCATATTGCAATCCCAAATGTTAAAATATTAAAAAAAGTAAAAATATTACCAAAAAATATATCAAAAAGTGTCTTGGAGTTTTCATTCTTTACAATATTAACTTTATTCTCATTTATTCTTTCTAAGACTTCTTTTGAAGTTAACCCCTTCATTATTCCACCTCCAATATTATATATTTATATTTCTTTCACAAGATCATATCAATTTATATAGATTATTATATTCATTTGTTATCATAAACATTCTTAAATTCAGTTTTTTTGTATAACTATTAAAAGTACTTATACTACTCTTATAGTTTATCAAATTATTTACTTTCAAGCAATTAAAGATTATTTTAAAAGTAAAAATATACATACTAAATAACCTACTACAAAATTCAAAATATATAAAAAAAACATCTTTCATAGGTCCCTAACATACTTAGTCTAGAAATTGATGTTTAATCTTTTAATTTTATTTGATTGGGTTTGTAGAACTATATTGATACAATTACGCACCCCTATCAAAATCTACGCACCCTTGTGAAATTTTACGCACCCCTGAATTGATGGCTTAGTAATGGGGTTCTCTCTATTTTCCTTTGGCATTTCTATAAGCTCGGTCGTTAAATTCATCATCAAATGGTTTCTTATGGATGTATGCATCTTCATATAAATTATTAAGTACTACATCATTAATACCCATATTTTTAATAACCTTCTTTAAGTTACTCCAGCTTATAAGATTTTCAATATATTCATCTTTTGATTTAAAGTAATTATAAAACTTGCTTAAACTCGAATACTCTGCTCCAAGCTCACAAGCAATTGTCCATATCGTTTTTTTGTTATTAGCCTTTGCAAATCTGTCTTTAAATTCATTAAAATACTTTTCTCTAAAGTAAGAAACTGCTTTTTCAGTTTTTTTTATTGCAATATTATACCTTTCTTCTTTTAATACTTTTTCTTTATTTTCTTTTTCAAGGCATTCTTGACACAACATTTCTCTGTGATAAGACGTCTGATTCCAATCATTTGACCCATATGTTTCTTTTACTAATCCTTTACCACAAGGACATGGTTTTGTTGTTACATTATAATCCCAGCTCATAAACTGCTTACTCCTTTACTATTCGTTTCGTGTATATTTGCAATTAGGGAAGTTTGAACATCCTAAAAAATTGCCATATGGACCTTGTCTCTCCACAAGTAACCCTCCACAATAAGGGCATTTTCTTAAATCTCTTTTTATTACATTTTCTGTAATATTTCTTTCATTTTTATCGTATTCAGGTTTGTCATCAACAAGTTTATTGATTTCTTTATTAACCGGCTTCTTAAATACCTTTAATAAAATAAAAGCTGCTACAATAAGAATAATGATACCTATTGAATAATATAGTGCTGGTGGTGTAAAAATCCCTTTGATAAATTCTACTATTTTAGCAATGACATAGGTCAATACAAAAAATAAAATAACTCTAATACCCCAATGGAGGTCACTCATAGATTTAGAGTTATATGATCTGGTTGTGTTTGAAATAAAACCTGTTAATCCAAATGCTATTGACCCGCTAATTAAACCTATAATAGCAAAAATAACCGTGTCAGCTATCGGGTTACCAGTAATATCTATTAAGTTAGAAATTAACTCTATTAACCAAGCCCCCATAAAATCACCTCGTTTATTTTCCAAATCATTTATTTTATATTTTTTTGATATACAAATCCTCTAATAAAAAAGCCATAATTCTTTACTTGAATTATAGCATTTTTGACCCCTATTAACAAGAAATTATTTGTTTTTACTCTAAATTGGATTGCCATAGAAAATAAACTTAATGTTCTTATCTCTTTGAACGATTGCCTTTTCCACCATTAACATCCATATACGTTCATTCCAACTATTAAGCATATCTTCAGATTTATTTAATACAGATAAGAAGGATTTCATTCGAGTTGCTTTATTTTCTTTATCGGTCTTTTCTTTTAATAGTTTGTTCAGATCAGTGGTTAGTGCTTCATGCCGTTCACTAGGCTTTGATATTTATTTTCATAATCTATACTATCTTCGTTTGATTTGGAGTTTTCTTTTATTGTTTTTGCAGCAAGTTCAACAACCACAGATAGTTCTGCATTTATTTGCTCTATTCCTTTTTCAAGTTCTGTAGTATCAGTTAATAAATTAATCACTTCTTTTAAATCATTAGTGATTCTTTCCTTATCTTCTATTGTTAAGTTATAGGCTTCAATAAACTTTTCTTTAATTTCAGCTTCTGTTAAATGTGGGGTTTGACATCTACATTTACCTTTTTGGAACTTGCTGTTATATTGATAAACAAACCTTTCATAAGCGGTATTTGAGTGCCATTTCTTTTTCCCATAGAAACCACCACAATCTGAACATACCAGCTTTGATGAGAAGATATCTGTGGCTGAATACTTAGCGCCAAGATTATCTCTTCTTTTCATTTCAACTTGTACGAGTTCCCACATATCACGTTCTATGATTGCTGGATGACTATTTTCCACATAATACTGTGGAACTTGTCCTGTATTTTTACTATGGTTTGATCTAAGTAGTTCTCAGTAAATGTCTTTTGAAGTAAGGCATCGCCCTTGTATTTTTCATTAGTTAATATTGAAATGATATTATTTGTGGTCCAATTATTATTTTTACCGGATGGTGTTTTGATTTCAAGACGCTTTAGTTCTTTTGCGATACCAGTAGGTGTTTTACCTTTAACTAAAAAATCACTATATATTTTTTTAACTATTTCTGCTTCTTTTTCAACAACAACTATTTTGTCATCTACTTTTTTATATCCCAGAAAATTACTATACGCAAATGATACTTTACCTGATTGAAATGCCACACGTTTTCCCCATTGAACGTTCTGACTAATCGATCTTGATTCTTCTTGTGCGATTGATGCCATTATTGTAAGTATTAGTTCACTTTTAGAATCAAGCGTCCACAAATTTTCCTTTTCAAAGAAAACCTCGACACCTTTTTCTTTTAGCTCCCTAACATATGAAATAGTATCTAATGTGTTACGGGCAAATCTTGATATCGATTTAGTAATAATTAAGTTTATCTTTCCATCTAGCGCATCTTTAATCATTTTATTAAAGCTGACTCTCCTCTTAGTGTTTGTTCCAGTTCATTCGGGTTATATAAAAAATATACAAAAAAACGACTCAACTCAATTAAGAGCTGGGTCGTAATTCATATATTTTGGTACAAAAATCTCATTTAACATTTCTACTAATTAACAATTGCCATTCCTTGCACAGCCTTATCAATAAATAAGGATAAAATATAATCCGTTTTGATATTAAAAAACTGCTTATCATAAGACTCCGGAAGATCTGAATCCAATGAATCAACAATAGCCGTCCTTACCTTAGAAGTTGTTCTTTCATCCTTATACCAATCAACAACTAATAAATCCTCTTTATCTTGAACAAGCTTGATTAACAGGTTTTTTGAAGCTAATTTTACTTTTTGATCTTCACTTTGAGTTAGTTTTTTATCCTTAATTAGAAGATCATATATCTCAAGTTCTTCTTCACTAAGTCCTTCAAGTGATGGCCTTTGTTGTTCTTTCTTTAAATCTTCCATTAATTGTAACAATTGTTCATAATAATGTTCGTTTTCTGATCCACCTGCATTATATCTGTCGATAATGTTCTTATATCTTTCCGAGAACTTTATTCTTCCTCGATTTCTATATTATTTTTCTTACAAAACTGCAAAAAAACAAATGTTGCTTTTTTAGTTGGATTCACTTTCCCATTTTCCCATCTGGAAATAGTTGGTAATGAAACATTTAGTTCTCTGGCTAATTCAGATTGACTTAGATCTAATTTAGCACGAGCAAAGATAAGTTTATCTTTAAACTCCATATTGTTTACTCCTAATATATATATGTAGTCCTCATATATACATTAGATCTCCTTCTTTTAAGATTTTATAAAGCGGACTATATTATAATTAAATTATGATGATATCACAGACTAGTTTTCTTAACTCCTTACAGCATCTATGACTGGTTGAGAAAGGATATAGCTGTGACTTTAATTAAATATGGTTATGAGTTGGATACAGCATTTGACTGGTCATTTCCTATTAGGTTACATTCATTAAAGCCCACAGTACTAAGCTTGTATATCAATCATAGAAAGGCAGGTTTTATTATGATTTTAGTAGGTATTGATGTCGCCTCAATTAAACATGACATCGTTATCACCAATCATTTAGGTGAAGTTTTTAATAAACATTTTACCATTGAAAATTCACGATTAGGATATAAAAAACTCCTTAGCGAAATTTCATTGGCTAAAGAGTTCTTCAAAGATTCTAATGTGCGTATAGGGCTTGAATCAACTGGACATTATAGTAGAAATATTCTACACTTTTTAATCCTCGAGGGATACAATGTTATGTTCATTAATCCATTATTAACCAATATGGACCGTAAGGCTTCTTCAGTTCGTAAAACGAAGACTGATTCTATTGATGCCAAGGCCATTTGTATGTTTCTTATTAGAAATCAAAATGATTTCAAACCCTATACATTATCATCATACCATATTGATGAACTAAAAATATTAGTTAGACAAAGAAAATCTTTAAAAAAACAATTAAATAAGACTTCCAATCAACTTAAAGCTTATATTGATCAAGCTTTCCCTGAGTACCATAAAATCTTTAAGAATACTCTTTCTAACGCTTCATTAACTCTTTTAGAGTCTTACGCTTCTCTATCCGAGTTAAAACGTGTTAGAACTAACACTTTAACTGAACTTCTAAAGAAATCTTCAAAAGGTAGACATGGTCTAACTAAGGCTGAAGTGATTAAGGAATTTGTTAAAGCATCTATTGGCATTGATAGCGAATCTCTTTCACTATCAATTAAACAATCTGTTCAAACAATTAAAAGTATTGAACTTCAAGTAAGTCAAATTAATGATTTACTAGAACATCATCTCAACCAATCTAAAACAACACTTCTAACGATTCCTGGTATTGGTATTCAAACTGGTGCCATTATTTTAGCTGAGATTGGTGATATTAATCGTTTCAAGTCTGATGATGCCTTACTAGCTTTCGCTGGTCTTGACCCTTCTGTTTATCAATCTGGTAAGTATGAAGGCAGTTTTAAAATCTCTAAGCGTGGCTCATCCATCCTTAGATGGGCTATATTTCAAGCTGCAAAAATAACTGTTATGCATGACCCTATTTTTAATGCTTATTTTCTAAAGAAAAAATCTCAAGGTAAGCATTATTTAACGATTATTGGTCACGTTACTAAAAAGTTACTTAGAGTCATTCGTTCTATTTTAAAGAACAATAGTGTTTATACTGTTTCTCATTAACCGTATTTAATTATCAAAGATCTAAATTCTGATGTTTCATAGACATCTTTTTTAGCATGTCACTATATCAATTCAACTATTTTTTATTAAATACTTGACTTTCATCTAATAGTTGGCTTTCTTTGCATTCTTGAACATTTATAATCATATTTTATCATTTTAACCTATTATAATCTATCATATTTTAGAAAATTTTTTCATTTTTAAACTAACATAGTTCTAATTTCCCAATTATTTATCAAATTTACCAGTGACGCAACTTTTTAACTATTTATATATAACAAAAAAAACCACCACAGTACATGGTGACACAGATTCCTTTCACATCTTAAAATAGCTCTATTACGATATAAAAAAGGTTCGATACCTAATTGTATCAAACCTATGCTTTCAATATGGGTTTGTAGAACTATATTGATACAATTACGCACCCCTATCAAAATCTACGCACCCCTGTGTTTTTTTACGCACCCCTGCTAAAAAGTTACGCACCCCCTAGAATATGATGCTTAATGTTAGAGTTCAAATCTCATTATCTCCGTTGTGTAATACTACCTATTTTGATACAAATTAGCACCCCATGTTTTTTTTTAGCACCCTTAACATAATTTTTAGCACCCTTAAGTAATTTTACGCACCGTTAAAAAACAAGTCGTTCATATAACTTTTCTAAACCTAACTACTCATATACAAAATGGAAGGTATCTTTAGGAAAGTCATGACTACTTATAGAAATATTTGTTATTGTACTTATTGCGATAACTTCAGTATCACCATGCTCAGGAAGAGTTTCAAGTCTAATAATCATGTGCATGATATTTCGATATAAAGTCTCACTCGATATTTTAAACTCTGAAGGGAAAATGAATTCAATGATCATTTTTGAAGTATCTGATTCATGCCAATCTCCTATATCACTCGAGTTTTCATTAACAAATTGATTTAAATTTATGTGAATAACCTTATCATTTTTTTCGTCTAATCTTTCTAAAATCTTTATAAGGTCGATCCTAACTTCTCTTCTTGTTAAATTCTTCCAAATCAATACTTCTTGAACTATCATTTCGTTTTCTTCGAAGACTCTAAAAGAAAGCATTGCATCACTTTCCTTTACTTCATCAACAATTATTTGATCAGAAAACAGAGATGATTCAAATTCAATATTTGATTCAATTTTATTGCAACCAGCTAGCAAAATAATGAGCATCAGCAACACCACAAATTTATAGCGCATTAAAAATTCTCCTTCTTTATATATAAAAATCTTCAATATATTTTAATGATTATTTAAATTATACCATACAGAGACCATACATTTAAGGTGAGCGTTTTTGACTTTTGTGTAATGATATCTATATCGATACATTTGCGCACCCTTACTGCAGTTTTACGCACCCTTGTGTTATTTTACGCACCCCTGTGTTTTTTACGCACCCCTAAATTATGGCTTAACAAGGCTGTCAATATCAATTAGTTGTGTTTTTTATTGACTCAATGATTAAATCTATAGCAACACCAATATCGATCATATGGATCAGATCCTTTTCGTACACTCTAAGAGTCATTGTTCTATCTTTCATGGTTACATATCCAACTTCAATCCAGTAAAAACAAAACATAAATATGTCAGGTAGATTGTGCTCTTCAGGCATCTCCAACTGGATAAAGATTGGTGTTGATGCATTCCAATCATCAATGTTCTGATTATCAATATCCTCTTTAATACGTAATGAATAGACTCCATTTCTGAAAAAGTAATGTCTTGACTTAATCTGATTTTTTTTAAGATAAGAGATCAATTTGCTGTCATTTATACTTTTCAAGCACTCTATATCGTTTTTTTTTGCATAACTTTATTTTACTTGCTTAATTTTGATTTTTCTAAGTTTTTCTTTTCAATCATTTTTTTCAATTTACGATATGCAGATTTACAATTTAATCTTGCATTATCATATGCCCACATTCTCGTTAGAGTGTTTTCCACAAACAACTTATCATTTTCACTTTTTTTAATTATATCTTCAAATTTATACCAAATTAAGTATTTATTTGTTAAATCTTCCTTTAACGTTTTATTCTTAGGTAGATTAACAAACTCTTCGTTCTCAGATAAATATTCATTTAATTTCAGAATTTCTTCTTTAATTTTTCTAAGCCAATACTTACTATCATTTGACTCAGATAACCATATAAATGGTTAAATAAGAGTACCCAATAGTGTGCAAATAAGAATCCCCAATTCTTAACACTAAGAGGTACTCTTTTTTGTTAGAATAGTTATTAACGAAAGGTTGATGATATTATGACAAAAATAATACTAGAACAAATAACAAATATAAAAGATTTACTACTATTTAGTAGAGCATACAAGGAGGGCTTAATAAAATTGAATATTAGCAAACTATCAAAAGAGTTAAATAAAGATAGAAAAACAATTAAGAAATACTTAAACGGTGAAGTTCCAAAGGAAACTAGAAAGAGAGTTAAATATTTAGATGAACATAGAAAATATATACTAGAAGTCTTAACTGATAAATATCAGAGTTTCGACTACATTGATCACTTGTTTAAATATCTAAAAAGAGAAAAAAATATAACTTGCTCAAGAACAAGTTTAAATAGATATATTAGAAATGATAATGAGTTAAATAAACTATTTAAAAGAAAAAAGGATATGAGTTTTACAGAAAGATTTGAAACAAATCCAGGGATACAAGCACAGTTTGATATGAAGGAGAAAGTAAAACTTATTGATAAAAACAATAATGAAACAGTTATAACAATACCAACATTAACATTATCATGGTCTAGGTATAATGTAAGAAAACTAATATTAGATACTAAAACAGAAAACTTATTAGAGTTTTTAGCTTTAAGCTTTGAAGAAATAGGTGGGGTACCACATGAACTCGTTATTGATAACTTAAAACAATTCGTAGAAAAACCAAGATATAAAGATAATGAAGCAATCATTACCAATAAACTAGTAGAGTTCGCTAAGGATTACAATATTAAGATTAAACCATGTATGCCATATAGACCACAAACTAAAGGAAAAACAGAAACACAAAATAAAATAGTTGACCAACTAAAAAACTATAATGGTAAGTATAAGGATATCTATGAAATGCATGAAAAACTAGAAATAATTCATAAGGAAGATAATGATAATATCAGTCAAGCTACTAAACTACCAAGAAGGTTTCTATTAGAAAAAGAAAAAGGTGACTTAAGCCCACTCCCTAGAAAAGAAATCAGACAAAAGTATCACCTTAGTTTAAAAGAGGTTCATGTAACAAATGAATCACTAATATCCTATAAATCTAATAAATACTCTGTCCCTAGAAAATTTATTGGTTTAAAAGTAGGATTAACAGTTATCAAAGGAAATGAACTCCATATTTATTATAAAGGAAAAATCATAACAATCCACAAAATAACGGATAAATTATTAAATATTAAAGATGAACATGATTTAAAATACGAAAAAGAAATAAAAACAAAAGAAAGAACAACTATTATAAACAATGAGATGAGGAATATAAAATATGATTAACGAAGTACTTAATCAATTAACATATCTAAAACTTAAAAGTGCATATACATATTTAAAAGAACTGCATATTAATGATGAGATAACAAATACTGATTTAAAAGGAATTCATAAGATATTGAATAAAGAGGTTTTAGCTAAGGAAGAAAATAATAAATTATACAATGTTAAAGTAGCAGGTTTCCCGTTTCTTCGAACTATTGATGAATATGATTTTAGTTTTCAACCAGGTGTTAATGAAGAAAAAATAAGAGGAATCATTGAATCAACCTTCTATGAAGAAGCAATTAATATATGCTTAATTGGTAACCCTGGTGTTGGTAAAACACATTTAGCTATATCAATAGCGTACTCAGTCGCTATAAGACGTAATAGTGTATATTTTATTAAGTTTAACAAACTAATAACAATCCTTAAAAACGCTTATAATGATGGAACATTTAATCGAAGACTAGGTCACTTCTTTAAATACAAACTACTTATCATTGATGAAGTGGGATTTAATGAAATAACACCTTTGGAAGCAAAGTTATTCTTTCAATTAATTGATTTACGATATACAAAAAGATCAACAATATTTACATCTAATATGACTTTTGATAAGTGGCCTCAAATATTAGGTAATGATGAAATGATAACAAAAGCTATATTAGATAGAATTATTCATCAGTCTTATTTGTTTAATATTATTGGTCCTTCTTATAGACTTAAAGATAAACTTGAACTGAATCAAACTGAGGAATCTTAAATGCACACTTTTGTCCATTCTTATATTGACATTTATAAACCACGTCTTTACTTTCATACCATAAACAATTTGTTGATTAAGTTTCTTATGTTTTAAATTGGTTTCTAAAGTTTCTATGTCTTCTAATTCAAGGTCAAGTCTTACCACATCTTCATATGTTAGTTTTTTATAATTTAAAGCTAATGAATAATAGTAATTTATAATCTCATCTGATAAATACTCTTTGTATAATCTCATACTTATTCCCTTTCATATTTGAATTAATAATATTTTTATCTTTAAACAAAGTATAAATTTCTAATTATCTTTTTATATTTTCTTAAATGCTCGTAAAGCCTTATTCTATGTGCTTTCGAGTATTTTTACTGTAGGAAGATACTTCACGTTTCTTTGCATATTTCCTCATGTCTTAGCTGTCAGAAGTGGTAAATAAGTAGTAAATTCATTTGTACTACTAAGCAACAAGACGCTCCTGTTGCTTCTCTTTATTCAAGCGTTTCATTTCTGCCATTGCAGAATCGAATGTTGCATGTGCGTAATAGTTCAGCGTCATGGCTATATTAGCATGTCCCATAATGTACTGTAATGCCTTTGGATTCATTCCTGCATTTGCATAGTTGGTACAGAATGTATGTCGCAAACTATGTGGAGTGATGTGTGGCAATTTATCCTCGTTATACTTATTGTATTTCTTAACAAGACCTTTCATCATGCCGTTGTAATCACTTGCCACTTTTGGATAGTTCTTTCTATTAAGAAAGAGGAAATCACTATATCCATCAATCTCAACACGCTTATCATTCTTTCGATTCGCTAACACTCGCTTAAATGCTTGATAGGCTTCTTCAACCATAGGAACTTGACGTTCGCCACTTTTGGTCTTTGGTGTTTCAATGTAGTACCCAATTTCAGTATCTCTCAATAGCTGATGGTCTATATTGACAAGACGATTCTCAAAATCTAAATCTGGAAGTGTCAAACCACCAAACTCTGAAATACGAAGACCTGTTTTTAAGAGTATCAGAATTTCATCATAATTTTTGCTGTAGGTTTTATCAGCTTTTGCAAAGGCTAACAGTTTTTCTTCCTGTTCTTCTGTTAGTACGGTCTTAGGGACAGTATCATCATCAAGAACTGCTTTCAGTTGAAAGTCAAATGGATTCTTCCGAACACAATCATCTTGTATAGCAATATAGAATGAAGCCTTTAAAGAACGTTTGTAGTTATTGATGGTTTGATAAGCATAACCATTTTCACTCATTCTAATAGCCCATTCTTTAGCGTCTGATGGCTTAATACTGTCAATACTTCTTACACCTAACTTGTCTTTCTTCAAAATATCCATAAGATATTTGCGTCCAGTTTCAGTGTTTTTTCTAACCTTTGGTCTTTGAGCGTTCTGTTTTGCGTAAAGCTGGCAGAGTGTCATTTTCTTTCCTACAACATCAATACCATCATGAATGTCTTTCTGTAACTCTGCGATTTTCTCTCTAAGTGAGATACAATCACGCTTTCCTGCTGGTACTCGGTCTGTAGCCACAAGTTTCCACGAGTAAACAAATTGCGGTTCTCCAAATGAATCTATATATTTGTATAAGTATCTTCCGTCTTTTCGTTGGCTCTCTCCAGTCTTTAAGATTCGACCTTTATTGTCACGTCTTTTTTCTGACATGGCATTTGCTCCTTTCCTTTATGGAAAGAGCCTTGATACGACTTAATACTATTTTATCATATACAAGACCCTTTGGCGACGCTAGATTGCGTCCAATGTATCTATAATTTTTTCAAATTGTTTTCGTTTAATCTGAATACGATTGCCATTCATAATCAGCCAATTTGCATTTTTATTTTCCTCTGCCAAGCGTCGTAGCTTGTTTTCGCCAATACGAAAATATTTTGACGCTTCTTCAATGGTTAGGGTATAACGTTCCCAAATAGGAATGTCAGTCTGCTTCATAAAATCCTCCTTTCCAAATCACTTATTTGGATTTCATAAAAGTTGTTTTACCAGCAATCGAACAGCTTTAGCAAAGCTCACGGGAGTTCCACCCCTGCATGGTTCTCATGTAGCCATACTCATTGCCTGCGACGGTTTTATCACGCTCGGACTATTGACTGTATGGGAGTATCATTATCACGATAAGAATGTCGTTGCAGGCAATCCTGCTAAAGATTGCTTCTCGGATCACTAACATGAATCGCTCGCTATCTTTATAAGATAGGTCATGGCGGTTAGTTCCGTTGGCTCTTTTCTTATCGAAACGTATTCGATTACTTTTATTCAGTTTTCAAAGAACAATGGCTCGTTAGCCTATCAAAACACATTGAAAGCTCAATATGCTTTGGTGGAATAACAAACCTCCCTGTTCGGGAAGCGTGGAATGGTTTAGCACGCTTCCACGAAAGGAGAGAGGATATTACTTAATTTCAAATGACAAAATCTTTGTAATCAGTCTGGTTTCCATTCTTCCACGTAAGACTTCATCAACGACCATACTTTGATTGCCATATTCATCTTTCATAAGTCGTAGGGAACGCTTCGTTATGTACCCTCTGTAATGATGTAGAATCTGGTTAATCGCTTCGGTATCGCCATCTGTTGCCTTTACAATGAGAGGAAAGGGAATCATAGGATATTGTGTTTTCATTCTTCAAATTCCTCCATAAATATAAATGTCAATATAAGAATGGACAAAAGTGTGCATTTAAGATTCCTCAGTTTGATTCAGTTCAAGTTTATCTTTAAGTCTATAAGAAGGACCAATAATATTAAACAAATAAGACTGATGAATAATTCTATCTAATATAGCTTTTGTTATCATTTCATCATTACCTAATATTTGAGGCCACTTATCAAAAGTCATATTAGATGTAAATATTGTTGATCTTTTTGTATATCGTAAATCAATTAATTGAAAGAATAACTTTGCTTCCAAAGGTGTTATTTCATTAAATCCCACTTCATCAATGATAAGTAGTTTGTATTTAAAGAAGTGACCTAGTCTTCGATTAAATGTTCCATCATTATAAGCGTTTTTAAGGATTGTTATTAGTTTGTTAAACTTAATAAAATATACACTATTACGTCTTATAGCGACTGAGTACGCTATTGATATAGCTAAATGTGTTTTACCAACACCAGGGTTACCAATTAAGCATATATTAATTGCTTCTTCATAGAAGGTTGATTCAATGATTCCTCTTATTTTTTCTTCATTAACACCTGGTTGAAAACTAAAATCATATTCATCAATAGTTCGAAGAAACGGGAAACCTGCTACTTTAACATTGTATAATTTATTATTTTCTTCCTTAGCTAAAACCTCTTTATTCAATATCTTATGAATTCCTTTTAAATCAGTATTTGTTATCTCATCATTAATATGCAGTTCTTTTAAATATGTATATGCACTTTTAAGTTTTAGATATGTTAATTGATTAAGTACTTCGTTAATCATATTTTATATTCCTCATCTCATTGTTTATAATAGTTGTTCTTTCTTTTGTTTTTATTTCTTTTTCGTATTTTAAATCATGTTCATCTTTAATATTTAATAATTTATCCGTTATTTTGTGGATTGTTATGATTTTTCCTTTATAATAAATATGGAGTTCATTTCCTTTGATAACTGTTAATCCTACTTTTAAACCAATAAATTTTCTAGGGACAGAGTATTTATTAGATTTATAGGATATTAGTGATTCATTTGTTACATGAACCTCTTTTAAACTAAGGTGATACTTTTGTCTGATTTCTTTTCTAGGGAGTGGGCTTAAGTCACCTTTTTCTTTTTCTAATAGAAACCTTCTTGGTAGTTTAGTAGCTTGACTGATATTATCATTATCTTCCTTATGAATTATTTCTAGTTTTTCATGCATTTCATAGATATCCTTATACTTACCATTATAGTTTTTTAGCTGATCAACTATTTTATTTTGTGTTTCTGTTTTTCCTTTAGTTTGTGGTCTATATGGCATACATGGTTTAATCTTAATATTGTAGTCCTTAGCGAACTCTATTAATTTATTGGTAAAGATTGCTTCATTATCTTTATATCTTGGTTTTTCTACAAATTGTTTTAAGTTATCAATTACGAGTTCATGTGGTACTCCACCTATTTCTTCAAAGCTTAAAGCTAAAAACTCTAACAAGTTTTCTGTTTTAGTATCTAATATTAGTTTTCTTACATTATATCTAGACCATGATAATGTTAATGTTGGTATTGTTATAACTGTTTCAGTATTGTTTTTATCAATAAGCCTCACTTTCTCCTTCATATCAAACTGCGCTTGTACTCCCGGATTTGTTTCAAATCTTTCTGTAAAACTCATATCTTTTTTTCTTTTAAATAGTTTATTTAAAAGGGTATCATTTCTTATATATCTATTTAAGCTAGTTCTTGAGCATGCTATATTTTTTTCTCTTTTTAAATATTTAAACAAGTGATCAATATAATCAAAGCTCTGATATTTATCAGTCAAGACTTCTAAGATATATTCTCTATGCTCATCTAAATATTTAACTCTCTTTCTAGTTTCCTTTGGAACTTCTCCATTTAAATATTTCTTAATTGTTTTTCTATCTTTCTTTAATTCTTTAGCTAGTTTACTAATATTCAATTTTATTAATCCCTCCTTGTATGCACTACTAAATAGTAGTAAGTCTTTAATGCTTGTTATTTGTTCTAGTATTATTTTTGTCATAATATCATCAACCTTTCGTTAATAACTATTCTAACAAAAAAGAGTACCTCTTAGTGTTAAGAATTGGGGATTCTTATTTGCACACTATTGGGTACTCTTATTTAACCATTTATAATAAACTTTTTAATTAAGGCTAGTCCACTGGTTCTATGCCGATAGACAGTAGAACGGTTCAATTTCAACAGGTCTGCAATTTCTGAATCGCTCATGTCCATAAAGTAAAACAGCAGTAGAATTTCACGTTTCTTGTCTGGCAACTCACGTAATGCTTCACTCAACAAATCATTTTCAACGCCTACTGATAACCCATTGAGTGTAAAAATCTGAAAGTCAGTTGAATAGTTATCTGTTGTCGCAAACTGGCTAACAAGATAATCGCCAACATCCGAAAAGGACACCTCACGCTTTGCAATCCTTGAAAGATAAAGCATATAATTCTTTCGCTCGTCTTCCATAGCACGTTTACAGATATAGTCAAACTGATTTTCTATTGTGGTCTGAAAAGAAGATGGTTTCATGTTTCTCACCCCCTTTCTGTCTAGGAAAGGAAGTGAGCCTTGCTCGTTTATCTCCTTTCACTCTTAGTCCCAATGTGAAAGGGGGATTTGTTGCATTACTGATAAATAAACTTTGTAAAAAAGTTCTGAATAGCCAAAAAAGCATATAAACAGATTTATTTCTCTGTTTACATGCTTCTGTTATTCTATCTATATGATTTATAAAACCACATTGGTGGACGTACTTATCTATTGCAGATAGACGACTTTTTTTGACAAGAACCCAATGTAAGGAAATTTATTGTATATGATGTACTTCATGGCGACGTTGACCTCCAACAAACCGCCATTTGGAAGTAATATACAATATTTTAACAGCGTAAATAGCACTACCATATAACGGTTTTTTTTATTGGCGTTTAGTAGTGCTTTTTATTAAATATAAACCTATAAACCATATAACACGTTTTTCTATACCTGTTTTTAATTCAGTAGGAACAATAAAATGTATAGAGGTGGTCTACTATGCGTAAAAAAGAAGATAAATATGATTTTAGAGCCTTTGGTTTAGCCATTAAAGAAGCTCGATTGAAACGAGGTTTAACTCGTGAACAAGTGGGAGCATTGATTGAAATTGACCCACGGTACTTAACTAATATTGAAAATAAAGGGCAACACCCCAGCATACAAGTTCTTTATGACCTTGTATCGTTACTTCATGTTTCCGTTGATGAATTTTTCTTACCTGCTAATAACTTGGTAAAAAGCACCCGACGATTACAGATAGAGAAATACATGGATAGCTTTACAGACAAAGAACTATCCTTAATGGAATCTTTAGCCAGCGGTATCAACGAAGCAAGAAACATCGAAGACTAATTAAAAGAATCCATACATAACGGAAAGAGCCGATAAAATGAGATTGTATTAATCTCATTTTATCGGCTCTGCGTCTTTGCGTCTGGCTCTGTAATCACAGTTACTTTGAACTGCTTTATTTCAATTAAATTTTCTTGTCTGCATTTCGGACAATAGAGGGGGAATTTTTTTAATTCAGTATCTTCCCTTATCTTTAATCGTGTTTTATTTCCACATACAGGACACAATATCCACTTGTAGTTTATAATAACTATCTCCTCCTTTACACTTTAATTCAAATCTTTATTAAAAAATATTTCATCTTATTTAACAAGAAACCATATTTATATAACAACATAAAATACACTAAGTTATTTTATTGAACATATATCGTACTTTATCTATCCGACTATTTGGACGACGGGGCTGGCAAACAGGTTCACCGGTAGTAACATGGTACCCTTTTAACTCTGTTAAACAAACACTACGTCCATTTGTAAAGAAAGTTAAATCACTACGATATTCTTGAATACACCGAGCAGGGATTTCTCCACTAAGAATGACCTCATTATTTTTCAATTGAGTGTCTACGATGTTCGCACAATATTTAGGAGCATCGTTGTATGCTCGTGAAAGATATTCCTGTGGCGCATAAATTTTAAAACTAAGATATGGCTCTAACAATTCTGTTCCAGCTTTTTTTAAGACTTGTTCCAATACAATAGGAGCAAGCATCCGAAAATCTGCTGGGGTACTAACAGGGCTATAGTATAAGCCATACTTAAAACAGATTTTACAGTCCGTCACATTCCAACCATACAATCCTTGTTCACAGCCATAGCGTATCCCCTCCATAACTGCATTTTGAAACGATTGATTTAAGTATCCAAGAGAAACCGAGCTCTCATACTGTACTCCGCTCCCTAATGGAAGCTGTGCTACAGATAGACCAATGGAAGCCCAGAAAGGATTCGGTGGAACTTCGATGTGAATGGTATACTCTGCTTTTTTTAACGGTCTTTCCATATAAATGACTGTAGGCTCTTTTATTTCTATCTCCACATGATACTTTTCTTGCAGCAGAGCACAAGTCACTTCCATTTGTACTTTCCCTAAGAAAGAAAGTATGATTTCATGTGTCGCAGAATCCACATAATATCGCAGAAGCGGGTCACTGTCGGAGATTTCTAAAAGTGCATCAAGTAACATTTCCCTTTGTTGAGGTTTGCTCGGTTCAACAGTCGTTTGCAGCAGAGGGAGGGGATTTTCAATTCTCTCTCTCTGTGGCAATAGCTTTGTATCTCCAAGAACACTATTTAACTTCAAAAACTCATTCTGCAAAATAACAATTTCCCCGGAATAAGCCTTATCGATTTTACATAATTCACCATTTATTGAAGTATACATTTCTGTAATTTTTATTTTTTCCTTTTCCGATATTCTAACCGAATCTCGCAAATGCAGTACGCCACTATAAAGACGTATATATGCAAGACGCTGTCTTTTTTCCGAATACTCAATTTTGAAAACTTTTCCGCAAAGTTCAGACTGACCTCGATGTGTTGATGAATAAAATTTATTCGTAATCACTTCTATAAGGTTATCAATCCCTATATTGTTTTTTGCACTTCCGTGATAAACAGGGAACAGGGAACAATTATGAAATCTTATGCTTTCCTCTTGTTCGAGTTCTAATGCTTCCAATAATTTCCCAGACGTATATTTCTCCAAAAGGTAATCATTTCCTTCTATTACCATATCCCATTGTTCAGATTCGGTAAAGTTCATTACACGCATATTAGGATGCAGTTCTACCTTCTGTTTGATTACAATTTCCGCAGAAAGTTTCTCTTTAATATCCTGATAAACCGTTGATAAATCAATTCCATTTTGGTCAATCTTATTGATAAAAAAGATTGTGGGAATACCTATTTTCCTAAGTGCATGAAACAATATACGAGTTTGTGCTTGTACGCCATCTTTTGCAGAAATCAGTAGAATTGCCCCATCTAATACTGATAATGAACGATATACTTCTGCTAAAAAATCCATATGTCCTGGCGTGTCTATGATGTTCATCTTAGTATTTTTCCACTGAAAAGAGGTTATCGCCGTCTGAATTGTAATTCCTCTCTGACGTTCTAAAAGCGTATTATCCGTTTTCGTTGTACCTCTGTCCACGCTTCCTAATTCTGTAATCGCTCCACTGTTATATAATAAGCTTTCTGTTAAGGTAGTTTTTCCCGCATCAACATGAGCTAAAACTCCAATATTAATAATTTTCATGTGATTTTCCTCCATTCAAAAGCCCAAAAGGGCATAAAAATCCCAGTGATAAATACTCTTATCACTGGGATTTTTATGCATAACCATAGGCATACAAAGCATACAGATATTCTCCGGATACTTTAGAATCACATGATAAAGGTATTCTTAAACTGGGTACAAAAAACTAAGCCCTCCTAAAAAAGGACATCCAATTATTTGTTCCCACTATCAAATTGACAGTTTATTTAAGAATACCTTGCCGCATATTTATTAACTCCTTTTAAATAGATACTTAAATAATAGCACGTAAGAGCATATTTGTAAAGGAATCTCCAATTTTTTATCAAAGAGAGTACGTGATTACAAAATAGCTGTAATAATGTACCAATATTTGTTATTCTATAATCTTCCAATTACTCCCGTTCTTTTCAAGTACCAAATCAAATTGAGATACCTGCGTTGCTTTGGTCTGCTGGTCGATATACTCCACTGTCAGCGATACCGTGACTTGATTATCCTTACGATTGTGAATAGGATTTACCAGTTCTTGAAAGATGTACTCTTTTCCGATTGGTTTTAATATCCCGTCATTCACATAGTAGGAAAGTTCACTGGCTGTCGCTGTAGGATAGAGCTTGAAGAACGTCGTTAAAAACTCATTGATTTCATTGGTTGTAATGGAATCAACCGTCCCCTCACTTTCAATGGCTTTTGGTTTATAACTTGATTTCTTAGGTATGTTGGTAATGGTCGGATTCTTAACCAGTACCATATTTCCAGAACCATCTACATAGACACTCACTATATAAGCAGAGTGGACGGTCTTTGTATTTTCTCCCTCTGTAATGAGCTGGTCTACACTGTAGGTTACATTAAACTCATTGTCGCCAGTTGGCTCTACCGTCCATATCTGAAATCCTCTTACAGAAGACGATACAGGAATATCTTTGCGTACTGTATCAACATTGAGAGCTTGAAGTTCATCTGTCAGATAGCCTTTTAGACTTTCCATTCGATTATCAATGGACTTATCGGATTGCTCCCATGAATAGTAGACTTTCGCAAAGTTCTCTACAAAATTTTCTACATGATGAGTATCAACGTATTCCTTTTCTATGATAGTTGTTTCGTGAATAGTATGAGTATACAATTTGAAATAAATGTCTATATTCGTGTGTTATAGCTTTAGCACATTCAAAATAATCATTTTTAAATTTTCTGTTTATTACAATACTAAATTTAGGTTTTATATTTAATCTACTGTCATCTAAAATAGTATCATCAAATGATATTGGTATTTGTTCTATGTTAAAGTACTCTGATACTTTTTGAGAGAGTAATTCTATCTTTTTTTGCATATTTATGTCAGACATTTTATAGTTCTCTTTCTTAAGTTTCGTTTTCTGTGTTATAACATAAAAGCATCTAAAAAGGCCTTAGAACTTTATTCTTTAGCCTTAAATTTTAACCCGTTATTAAATTTAAATGTTATATTCTTGTTACGATTCACTGTTCCTGATTCAACCATCAACATCCATATTCGCTCATCCCATTTATCAATGTCACTTTCAGATTTACGTAGTGCTTTTAAGAATGCTCTCATTTTAATTTCTAATGATTCTTTTTTAAATCTTTCACTTAATAGTTCCTCAAGTTTTGTTTTTAATTTTTCGTGTCTTGTTTCTAACGTTTTATACTTTTTTTCAAATTCATTTGAATTATCAGTTGTTTTTGAGTTATCTTTAATTGCTTTTGTTGCAAGTTCCACAACTACTGCTATCTCTTCACTAACTTTTTCAATTTCTGTTTCTAAATCTTTAGTATTAGCTACTAATTCAATTACTTCATTTAAATCATTAATAATTCTTTT
Organism: Haploplasma axanthum; assembly: GCF_900660745.1. Classification (GTDB taxonomy): domain Bacteria; phylum Bacillota_I; class Bacilli_A; order Acholeplasmatales; family Acholeplasmataceae; genus Haploplasma; species Haploplasma axanthum. Next base: position 1,375,296 of record NZ_LR215048.1, read on the forward strand.
TTTATCTTTCATTGTTATATTATACGCTTCTATAAACTTTAATTTAATATCATCTTCAGTTAAATGTGGAGTCCTACATATGCATTTGTCTTTATCAAACTTATTATTACATTGATAAACAAACCTTTCATATTTGGTATTTGAATGCCATTTCTTTTTACCATAGAAACCTCCACAATCACTGCATATCAATTTTGATGCAAATATATCAGATGATGAATACTTAGCTCCAAGGTTATCTCTTCTTTTAATTTCAATTTGCACTAACTCCCACATATCTTTATCAATAATAGCTGGATGGCTGTTTTCCACATAATACTGTGGTATCTGTCCAGTATTTTTTATTATGGTTTGCTCTAAAAAGTTATCAGTAAATGTTTTTTGAAGGAGAGCATCACCTTTGTATTTTTCATTTTGAAGTATTGAAGTGATATTATTTTTGGTCCAGTTAGTTGATTTCTTTGAAGGAGTTTTTATTCCTCTTTCTTTTAATTCCTTAGCTATACCTGTTGGAGTTTTCCCATAAACTAAAAAGCTTTTATATATTTCTCTTACAATCTCTGCTTCTTCTTCAACAACAACTATTTTGTCATCTACTTTTTTATATCCCAGAAAATTACTATACGCAAATGATACTTTACCTGATTGAAATGCCACACGCTTCCCCCATTGAACGTTCTGACTAATTGATCTTGATTCTTCTTGTGCGATTGATGCCATTATTGTAAGTATTAGTTCACTTTTAGAATCAAGTGTCCACAAATTTTCCTTTTCAAAGAAAACCTCGACACCTTTTTCTTTTAGCTTTCTAACATATGAAATAGTATCTAATGTGTTACGGGCAAATCTTGATATCGATTTAGTAATAATTAAGTTTATCTTTCCATCTAGCGCATCTTTAATCATTTTATTAAAGCCGACTCTCCTCTTAGTGCTTGTTCCAGTTATACCTTCGTCAGCATACACAGTTACAAACTCCCAATCAAGTCTACCTTGAATATACTCTTTATAATAATTGACTTGCGCTTCATAACTAGTGTATTGTTCATCAGAACTTGTTGATACTCTGGCATATGCAGCAACTTTTAATTTTTCTTTGTTGTTCACTGGCATTTGTGTTAATGGATCAATTGTTGATGGAATTACTGTTACTTTTGTCATTTCGCGCTCCCTCCTCCATATCTTTTTAACGTGTGTTGTCTTGCTTGTTCTTTCATGTCATCAGTCCATCCTTCACTTCGTGGTTTATGAGCCCATTCGTATTCTTTGACACTTCCATCATTTAATTCAAAACGAAGTATATTGTTTGGCTGTGCTACTACTTGCTGAACTAAATGTTTAAAAATCGGCATACTAAACTTGTTCATGTTTAACAGATGAATTGCGGCTTCTTTAATCTTGTCATCAGGCACTTGTTGATTATCACAGTAGCTTTTACCTTTATCTCTAAATGTCGAACAAATCCAATAAATGTTATAAGGTCCCCTCCTATATGTATGCGTTTTTCCACATTTCCCACATCTGATATACCCTTTAAATTCATTATTATAACTTGAACTTTTGGCAAATTTCAGAGCTTTGCTTTTCCTTATTGCCTGAGCTTCCATAAATATTTCTTTGCTTATAATTGGTTCGTGGGAATTACTTACAATGTATTTATCAAGTTCACCTTTATTATGCTTTAACTTTTTAGTCAAATGATTATCAATAAAGGTTTTTTGAAGGATTAAATCACCAGTATAATTATAGTTTGCTAATATTTTTGTGATTGTTGTTACACCCCAAGTTTTTGTTCTGTATGGTTTTATTCCTTTTTCATCAAGTATAGTTCTAATCATTCTGTCTCCATAACCTTCTAAATATAGGCTATATATAAATCTAACTATTTCAGCTTCTTCTGGAACAATATGATATTTTTTATTTTCAAGTTTATAACCAAACATTGATGTACTACCCCATATAAGTCCTTTTTCAAAATCTTTCTTAATTCGCCATTTCATATTTTCGGATATACTTCTTGACTCTTCTTGTGCAAAAGTCGCTAAGAACGTTAAGATCATTTCACCTTCACCACTTAAAGTATGTATGTTTTGTTCTTCAAAGAAAATGTTAACATTGATTGCTTTTAAGTCTCTCACTGTTTTTAATAGTGTCATTGTGTTTCTTGCAAATCTTGATATTGATTTTGTAATAATCATATCAATCTTACCCGCTTTACAATCACTCAACATTAGCTGGAACTCATCTCTCAACTCTTTTGTTCCAGTAACTGCCTCGTCCGTATACACTCCTACAAATTCCCACTCAGGTTTACTTTTAATATAGTTTTTGTAGTGGTTCACTTGTGAGGCTAATGAGTTAAGCATTGCATCTTTACCACTTGATACTCTGGCATAAGCAGCAACTCGCAGCCTTTTTGGCATTTCTTTTATCGTTTCAATTTTTGTTATTTTTTTCATAACTTCCACCTCCTTGAGCGTACTCTATTAATCACTTATTTACTCAAATTAGTCAAGTCATTTAAGCGGTAAAGATTACCTGTCTTGATACAATATTTTCCTGCTATAAATGATTCTGATTTTAAGTAGTCGTTTTTACTAATTACGCCGTCATTTAACATCTTTTGAATTGGTGCCATCGACAGATAATACATCTCTAAGTCACTTCGCTTCATTATTGGCACCAACTTTACTTATTTTTGACTTTATGTAACATTCCTGACTACAGTAAATTCTTTTCTTATTACCATATGCTACAAACTCTTTATTACAGTTTTTACACTGATGAGTATAATAAGCCTTCTTATTGACTTTATTTTGGTTTTTGTTCCACCAATTATAGCGACACTTGTCAGAACAGAAAACTTTTTTCCTTTTACCCTCAATTGAAATAATAGACAAAGAACAATTCTTACAGTGTGTTGTTTTTGATTTCTCATCATTTTTTAAACATACATATCTGGCAGCACTAACTGATATGGATAGTTCTTTAGCAATCCTCTTATATCCATATCCTTTATTTCTTAGTTTTAGTATTTGATTATTTAGGTCATCATTATTCATATATTCATACCTCCTCAAAGGTTAATGGCAAGACGACCTTTAAATTGCCGGTTTTTACTACATATAAAATAAAAAAAGCCTTGAAATTAGGTGTAATCCCTATCTTCAAGGCTTGGTATTAAAATCTATTTAGTTTAGAGCTTATCTTTTACTTGTTCATATAGTGCATATGCGAATGATTCTGCTTGAACTTCTATTAGTAAGTTTTCATACTTCCCTTGTTCCATACTGTAGTTTTCATCTAAGAATTCATGCTTCATCTGTTCTAGTTCTTCTTTTGTAAATATACCATGATCCATTCCTAGATCAGCTTCAACGATACATGCATGCTGCAACACGTGAAACACCTCGTGAAAAGCGGTCTTAATAACATTTTCTTTTCGAGCTGTCTTCAACCACTCTTTGTTATATCTTATTAAAAAATTGTCTTTATCATATAGAGCTGAGTGTTCTATTCCTTTAAAGTGATTAATCTCGTTAATAAACACCCAGAGGTCTTTATCAATCTTTAATAAGGATCTAGCATACTCAGTTGCTTTTAGTATTAATTCTTCGTTTGTTGTTAGATTTTTATTTGTCATGTTTATTCACCTTTCAATTGTCATAAGCAATTATAGCCCATTTCAATTTTAAAGTGTAATTTTTTTTTGAAAAACAAAAAACGCCAGAGTCTATTTGACCCCAGCGGTATTGTTAATTGATTTTGTGATCGTGATGATTCCTTCAATGATCTGTTCTATGATTTCCTTATCTACATTCAAATTATTTTCGATTAAAAAACTATTAATGTTTGATACTACATATTTCTTTTTCATAGCACCATCAGTATACGCCGCTTCAGCAGCAACACATAGTTCTTTAATCTTAGCTTCAACTTTCAAGTATGCTTCATAGTGCTTCATGGTCTTTTCATTCTTCTTTAAGAAATAACCTAAGATTGAACCAAGTACACTAAATACAATCGTTATAATAGTAATAATTAATTCTGAGTTATTCATCATTTTCATCCTCACTCTTATTTAGCACTTCAAGTGCATTTTTTATTATCCTTGGAACAGGAAGTCCTGCAAGCGTTGCATTTTCTAAAATACTGATACCTTCCATTGAAATAAACGCTATGACAACTCCATCTCTTACTATGCTGGTACCAAGCACTAAATCTAACTGGGTGGCCACAGTTACTAAAAATAATATAAAGATTTTCTTAGCAAGCCCTCTAATACCTGCTTCACTACTAACTCTGCCATTTTTAGTTTTACTGCTATTCTTAAAAACTATGGCCAAAATTAATCCTGAAAGAAAATCAATAATCATAAAGATTATAAGTGCGATTAACAATTTATCAAATCCTCCAAATAGGTATGAAGCAAACGATCCAATGGATCCAATTATTGTTAATACGGTATGTTTAACTTTCATGTGCTCAACCCTTCCCTTATTGTTATAATTTCATCGAGATACGTTTTTAATTGAAGTAAGTGTTCTTCTGTACTTAAGGTCTTATCCCAATTCTTTTTATGGTCAAATATTTTCTCAAGCCATACTTCATCTAAATTAACATCATACTTTCCGGTAGTTAAAAACTTCTCTAAGATTCCTCTAACTCTAATAATGTGATAACTTCTTTTAACTACTACTTTTTCTACATTAATAAGCTGATTAAAATAAGTAATTACAGCGTCTAAGTATTCTGGTAAAACATCTTCAAATTTTAATGATTTAACATGGTTGTAATCGGTTAGATATAATTCATTCATATAGATGATATTTTCTTCCATGTTAATGATGTCATCTGCATGAATTAAGTTATATAGCGGCAAAGTATCGTTAATGGATTGTCTTTGTAAGAAATCTCCATATCCATAAGCAAAGATATCTACACCATCAATTGATGCGTGAATAATACCATTAAAGTCTTTTAAAACTACCGTCAAATCAGTATCAGATTTCTTTTGTTTAGTTTTATAGTTATCAGAACCACAGTAATAAATAAACATCACTTCATTCATCGAAAACATATTAATGACTATTTCGGTTAATTTTGCTTTATCAAATTTTCTAGCCATCATACTTCCTCAACTTTCTCTAAGTCATCAATTGATTCATCAAAACCTTCAACATTTTCTTTTAACCATAAGTAGGCAATCCCTCTTGGATCCTCACCAACGAATAATTCAAAATCAGTATCTGGCACTTCAATATCTACTACTTCTAATGCTTCAAAGTTATTAATTCTTTTCTCTTTAGATATATAAGATGCGACACATAGGACCGCCTTTTTATCACGATAATTTAGATTGATTCCAATAATTCTGTGATAGCTTACTTCTATTCCAACTCTTGAATCTAATGTTTTAATAATTGCCATTTTTATTTCCTTCTCTTTCTATATAAACTTACTTGAATTGTATCGGTTGCTCCAAGATCAAGTCCTGGATCAATTAATATTTGACCGATTGTTCCATCTACTGAATGGACAAACTCAGCCAATGTAATGGTTGCATTTGATTGGTCTGAAACACTAGCAATACTTTTACCTTTGATAATCCATTGATAAGTACTAGTTGTGCTTGACTCAAATGATGGCATGATATCCATATCAATTGTTTTTGTAATTGCATAACTTGGTGTAACGCCACCAGAATGGGCATCAGCTATTAAGAAGTTTGATGTATTCCTTGAACTAAACTTTGATTGGCTTGAATAAACATCATTATTAAAAAGGGTCAAATAACTACCACTTAAAATAGTTCCACTACTTGTTTTGTAAGTTATAACTGTTTGGCTGGTATCACTACCTTTATAATTAGTTGATGCTAAAACAACAAGCCGGTAAATATATGCATTGTTAAATGAATAACTAAAGTTATGACTTGATACGTTTCCTGTATATGAATACTCAAGCTCCTCAATGCCACCACCAATTTTTACAACACTACTATTTCCTCTAATAAAAAGTTCATTAGTATTTGTGTTAAATCCCATTTCACCAACTTGCGTTAAATTACTTGTAGTAGGAGTTGTTGTTCCTCTTTTAACTTTGATGATAGCCATTAATAAGTTCCACCATCAATTGTTGAGGTTGGTGTTAATACCTTAGCCTTATCAATTCCAATATAATAAATAGTTTTTGTTGGATTATAGTTGGTATCATGAATTGTATGAAGGATTAATCCATTTGATATTACAGCTGCATCGAATGATGACTTTGTAACATTAAAGTAAGATCCTACTCCTTGACTAATTGAGACGTTTTTACTATTAGCAATCTTTGTTCTTTGGTCATCAGTTAAGTGAAGATTACTTGATACGTGTGCATTATAAGTAGATGCTGCAACGCCACCTAATTCTGATAATGTAATAACTACAGCACCGGTTTTACTATTAACACTTGTTACTGGACTAACCGCTGGAATAATTGAGGTTGGAAGTTTACCATCAGCACCAATTAAAGGGACTGTTCCATTAGATGTTCCGGTATTTCTTTTAGATGCTGTTCCTAGTGCTAATGCAGTAATCTTTGCATCAACTGAAGCATCTTGATTTGCTTTACTAGCATATTCGATATAATCACTTGCTGATAGCGGATTCGCTGATGTTGCTGTTTTATCCGCTTTAGAAATATATAAATTCCCGCCATTTAAATCAATTAGTGGCTCCCCTGCTTTAACAGTACCACTTGAACCTACAATTGGACCAGTTCCTGATGAGGTTCTTCTTTTTATTTGAATTATTGCCATTTTTCTTTTCCTTTCCTAAAACCTATAAAAAATGACTCTACTAATTGTGTGTGTTGTAGAGCCACAAGTTAAAGTCAAATTCCCATTTTGATATGATACATACATTGAATAAGTAGATCCATGATACGTATAATTCACTGATGTGTATGAACCTAGTATTTCAAAGATTAATGGTCCTGGTAGATTAACTACCGTTCCATTACCTAATATGATTACTAAAAAGGCTCGCATCAGGTTATTAGAATAATTATCACTTATCCTATAAACACCACTTGAGACATATGTTGGAACAATCACGCTAGGTGCTGTATTATCTCTTAACTTTTGTTCTAAGTTATAAACAAGCGAGTCAGCATTAAGTAATGTTTCTCTTTTGAACTGATTATTTAGCGTAACTGAAGTAGTTGTTTTACTGTATGCACATAAAACAAACTCATATTGTCCTTGCCCACTCGATAAATCATTTTGAATTAAAGATGGATAACTTGAAGCTTGTTCTTTGGTATAAATTGAAACTGTATTACTTGTTAAATTAACACTTAATATTACATAACCTAATCTACTCGCATTTGGTGTAATTGATACTTGCGTATTATTTTCAATATAGATTAATCTTCCTTGAATCATGACGTAGCCATCTTGAAATGTTATTGTGTTATTTGCAAGCGTATAATAAACACTACTCCTACTTCCAGCAAGAACTCCTGTTCCTACTGAAAAGATAAAATCATTTAAATCAGCATCATGCCTAGATGCAACACTTGCGCCATCAAAGGTTATTTTTACTGCACCCATTAAAACTCTCCTCCATCTAAATCAGAATACCCAGTGTTATTCACTGTGATATTACTGATGTTACTTTTTACATTCTTACTTAATATCTGAATTTTCTCTGTTAACTTTAATCTAAACTCACCCAAGGTGATACTTGCTACTTCAAAGGTGTTAAAGTACTTAATGCCTGTAACGAGTGAATCATATCTTTTACCCTTATAAATAAACTCAACAAAATCACAAATCTCTAAATTTCTTAAAACTTCTAAAGAGTGGTTTTTCTTATTGATCGTAAAACTAATTTGATGATCTGTTTTATCAACACTTAAAATTGATAGTGCTTTTGTATCTAAATCAAGGTAATCGTTATCCGAATAAGTCTCTACTTTACATATCACTTTTTGATACCTTAATGAGCTGTTATTATCTTTAGTAATTGAACCATCTGTTTGTAGATAATAAATAACGGTATCCTTAAAAAATAAATTAGATGCCTTAGGGTGGTAGATTGCTTTATTAACACTTTCTTTACTTGAATCATTAATCACTAAATCTTCTAAGATTAGTTTATCTGCTTTAATCTTTACACCACTTATAACATTAACAATTCTTATCATCACACCACTAAATTTACCGTTATTAAAAACCACTTCATGTCTGATGTAAACGCCATACATTTTATTTGCAAGTTCTAATAATTCATAGATAGTCATTACTTTATCTTCATCAAAAATAAAACTACCTGTCCTAGATGTTTCCACATTAATACTTAGGTAGTATAAGTTTTGTTTTAAATCACTATTTTGTAGATATGTCTTTCTAATCACTTCTTCTAAATATGTGGCAACATTACCATTATAATTTTTAACCAATACTTCAATTTTAAATACTTCTTTAAAGTCTACGGTTGAGATAATCAAATGTGTCTTTTCATCTTCAATGTTTTCAACAATACCAAAATAAGCATTATCATTTTTCACATAGACATAGTCACCAACCTTAGCATTGAGTTCATTTTTATTAATCTTAAAGTATGACTTCTGGGTGATAACAATATCATGTATAATCTCAAACTCATCACCAATGACCGCATGGTCTTTATATGCAAACGTTAAATAATCTAATATAATCAAATCCATAACCATCACCCCAGATGATATTCAAAGATATGAACTTTGCATAAAGTATTAGTTGATACTCCTGATTTAAATTCAAGTGTGTTTTGTCCTGGACTAAGTTCGATGAAGTTATCCTTTTCAAAATCTTGATAAGAATATATATCAGTTTCAATTTCCTCTTTAATCATTTTTAGATATTTATTATCTGGAACTGATGATGTAATAATTACTGCATCTTCTGCCACCATATTTAATCTTAATGATGATATTAATTTTCCCGACTGGATCACATTGATTTCTGGGTGATCGACATTACCTTCCATTTCAATAATTAGACTTGCATTAAAAAAACCACCAATATCAATTGTGGTTCTACCTTCTCTTGTGATTTGATAATTATATGTATAGTTATAAGGATAAATCTTACCGCCAGATTGATTAGTAATATCAATGATGATTTGTCTTTCTTTTATCCAGTAACTTTTCTTATTAAAAACAATTTCACTTTTTAAGATACCTGCTTCTAACTCCGCTTTAGATAAAGAAACAATATCTACATAAACATACTTGGTTTCATTAGTGACGTAGTAAAGTTTTAAATTTTCACTACCTTGGTTTAAATAGTCAATAAACTTTTGATAGCCATCATAGCCATCTAAAAAATTTAAAGCAGCACTTATTTCTAATAGTGGTGTTTCTTTTTTGACAGTTTTATGGATATGGCCATACTTTAAATAACTTAAACTAAACTCAAATCCAAGTCCAACAATATCAGATATTAAAACACCGGTATAATACTTAAAATGAAACTGCACACCATTTTCGTTTTCTAAATAAAATCTTCTTATCATATATATTTACCACCTAACGCTTTATTAATGGAATCAATATCAAAGGTGGATGATGTGGTGTTAATGGTAATTGAATTATTTGTTTGATTGCTTGAAGTGCTAGTGTTTGTATTAGAGTTCTTCTTTAAATTAAAAGTATTACTAAACCAACCGCCTACTTTACTTGCAACACTTGAAACTGCATTCTTAGCTGTTGATACTGCATTTGATACGCCATTTGTTACATTCTTTCCAACATTTGATACAGCACTAACAGCGCCACTTACTGCATTTGATACTCCACTTGCGACATTTCCTGCAACACCTGATACCTTATTTGCAACGCCACCAACAAAATCACTAATACCACCAAAGACATTACCGACTTTATTACCAACATCACCGACAAAGTTTCCTACCTTGCCTGCTACATCGCCTATAAAGTCACCTATGCCACCGACAACATTGCCAATCGTATCACCAATTCCACCTAAAACACCACCAACTACATCGCCTACATTACCAGCAAAATCAAAGATCTGTTTAAAAAAGTTAATGATCGTTTCTAATATCTTGATGATCGGTGCAAGTATTTTCTCTAAAGCTTGAAAAGCCGGAACTAAGATAGCTTGTAATACATTACCTACAATTTCAATTAAAGGTGAAATCATTTCAAAAATATCTGCTAAAAAGTCTAGTTGTTTAATTAGTGGTGCAAGGATCATGTCGATGATCGGAACTAAGATATCAATTAATCTTGTAATGATATTTATAATGATTTCAATAATAGGCATTAATGCATCCATCAAGACTTCGACTATTTCAATGATTGGTTCTAAGAGTCTTTGGAATACTTCCATTAGTTTTTCTAATAACTCTTTAAACTTCTCGCTGCGCATTAAAGCCGTAACGACAATTGCGATTAAAGCACCAATACCTAGTGTTGCTGCATTAATTCCTATGCCAGCAGCTGCCGCTGCAGCACCGACACCTTTTATGGCAACCGCTACTATCTTTAGTAATGGTCCAACTTTACCAATAATAGTTAAGACTGGTCCAACTGCTGCTACAATTCCTACTAGGGTTGCTATTAACTTTTTATTACCTTCGCTTAGGTTAGTCCACCATGAAATCATATTACTTATTGCAGGTATTAATTTATATGTAATCATTTCAACTACACTTTGCATAGCAGGAACTAAAGCTACAGCTAGTTCAACCGTTAGTGCAGATGTTGATTGTTTTAAACTATCCAGTGAATCATTAAATGCACCAGTAACTTCTGCTTGTTCACTTGTAATAATTCCAAGTTCTCTAGCTTGATTACGGAGTTCACTAATTGCTTCACTTTCTAAATTAAGCATTGGCAGTAACTCTGCGCCTAACTTATCACCAAATAAATGATTAGCAAGTGCAGTCTTTAATGATTGATTCTCAACCTTAGATAGTGCATCTCGCATAATCTCAAAAGCTTCACTGGTATCTTTACCTTCAAGTTCATCCATTGAAATACCAAGTGCATGAAATACACCAGCAAATGATTTAACATCACCAAGTGCAATATCACCTAAGATTGAGTTTACTTTAATGAAGGCTCGCTCTAAACTCGAAGTCTCAGTTCCGGCAATTGTTGCCACATGATTCCACTCTTGTAATGCTTCAATTGACATACCAATTTTTGATGCCGTATCATTTAATGCATCAGCGGTATCAGCACCCTTTTTAGCAAGCATTCCTAACGCAGTAACGGCTCCTAAAATAGGAACCGTTACACTCTTAGTTAAAGTACTACCAACTTTAGCAATGTTATCAAACTTAACATTACCTAAATCTTTAATCTTAGTTTTGGTTTTCTCTAACTCATTATTTAATCTTTTTACTTCAGCTTCTGAGTATGCAACGTTTCTTTGAACTTTCCTGAATTCAGCATCTGATGTTGTCCCTAGTTTAAGTCCTTGTTTAGCCTTTTCTAACGCCTTATTTTGCGTATCTAGGCGTTTTTTAGTTGTTTCCAACATCTCATTCAACTGGGTTTGTTTCTTGCGCCAAAGCTCAACATTTGAACTATCATATCTTAGGTTTGTATTAATGGCACGCAAGTCTTTTTGTTGTTCTTTTAACTCTTTACTTATTTCTTTTAATTCGTTATCTAAGTCCTTACCATCAAGACTTAATTTAATATTAATCCCTTTAATGGTTTCTGCCATTATTACTCACCTGCCTTTATAATAAGAATAAATCAATATCCTTTTGAGTAGCTCGTCTTATCGGTGTTTCATTAGACATAGTCTTAACTTCTAATTCAATTAGTTTTGCATACACTTCAATATCAAAATATTTAGTATCTTTAATTGAAATGCCAAGATGAGCAAGATTATATATGATGTTTGCGGTGGTATTTTGCTCATCCTGCATTTCTACTTTGGGTCCTCTTTACCTTCTTTACCACCTAATAGTTCTGTAATTGTATTTGAAATGTTTTCTAATTCTTTAACATCTGATAAAACACTAAAATCCAGATCCATTAAAAACTCATCATAGCTCTTCTTTGTAAATGGTTTATGAAGGATATAAATAATCCTAAATAAAACATCAATTACAACAGCTGCATCAGTATCATCTTGATTAATCTTTTCTAACTTCTTTATATCACTAAACAGTTCTGTTCCAAAGACATTACGATAAGAGATAATAGTAAAAAGCGAGGACTTTAATCTAATGTCCTCACCTGCTATATTAATTGTCTTTTCCATCATTAAACACCAATCACAGGAAGTTCTGGAACTTGTGTAAAGAATGATGAATAGTTAGTATCACCGTATTTTGCGATTGTTCTAATAACTGAATAGTTACCAACTTCAATAGATCTTGCTGTAATATCAATTGACACTTCATTTGGTTCAATTGATTCAGCCTTTGTTTTTGTATTATCACTAATTGGACTTGCTGTACATAAGAAATACCAAATACGTCTCGATTTAGCATCACCTTGTATTTCATAACCTAGTGCAAATGTTTTAGTACGATGATTAATCACTTCTACTAAGTTACCATTAGAGTCTTTTGCAAAACCTAAAACATCTACTTTAAAGTCATCATCAAGTTCAGTTAATTTTAATGTGATATTAGAACCACTACTTGATGCCAGAGTTGCGATAATTTTATCATCTGCATAAACATCAGTTTTACCAGCGATAACTTCTGCACTTAATTCTTGTGCGCCGTTTAGTTTCTTAGGTGTTCCAAAATCCCATGAGTCATCTTCATTTGGTGTAGCTACTGAATAGTGGACATTTTTAAGTCCGAATGTTACTTTATTACTCATTTTTAAATTCCTCCATTTTTATTTCATAAATTCTATGAATGCCAGTATCAATTAATGGATATTCACTAATCAATCTAAAATCAATACCAGCAAGGTCAAGGGCGTCTTCTAACTTACCTTCTAAAACAACATCTTTATTCTTTGTAACAAGTGTTATTTGAATCGTTATTTGTTTAAGTAGATATAAGTCATCTGCATATGTTTTTGGATTCTTACTTATTTCTTGATAAACAATAAATGGCACTTCAGCATTATCTTCAACGTAGAGTGCATAATAAACTTTATTAGGTAAGACTTCGTTCAATAAACTATAGATGTATTCTAATCTTTCTTTAGTAGCCACGAATAATCCTCCTAATGTCATCAAGCATTTTTGGTGTAAAGTATTCAAATGCTGGTCTCATAAAAGGTCGTGCCGCTACATACTTACCACCTTTATGTTGGAATCCAAATTCTATCAAGTGAACAAGTCTACCTTTTTCTTTAGCATGAATCACAATAGTTTTATTAATTCCTTCACCAATTTCTGTTTTAGTAAATTCATCGGCCATTGCACCTTTTCTACCACTTCTAGGGGTATTAGCAATAACGTATTCTAAAATCTTAGCACCTGTTTCATCAAGATTTCTTTCTAACTCTTTTTTAACATCATCAGTGTATTCTTTAATTGCATCATTTACTTCATCTAAAAAGTTATTAAGTGTAGCCATTAATCTCATCCCTTTTGATCTTAGTTTCCATTAAGTAAAGTTCCAAAAACTGACCGGTTAGGTAAGTACGCTCAATTTGATATATAACATCATCAATAGTTGCGTACTTACTACCGTCATATAAGAAGCTTTGAATCTTTAAAGCAACATCTACCTTGTATTCGTTTTTCTTACTTTCGTAATACTCTTTAGATGTTACAGATTTAGATATTCCTAAAACTTCCTTTTTACTAATTAATTGATAACCCTTATTTCCGATCGCATCTCTCATTGATGTGATCTTAAGTAAGGTTATTCTAATATTAGGACTACTCGGAAACATAACTATCACCACTTGATAAAGCTAGTTGATTTAATAACATTTCAAAACTCTTAGGTAATTCTTTTACTGAACCATCAGACTTAAAACCAAAAAACGTCTTACAATAAATCACAACTAACGAATGGGCTATCGGATGACTATTTGCAACCTCTGGTTTTATGCCTGTTGTTATGAGTAAGTTTTTACATGCTAAAATATGATTGTTTAATTCATCATCTGCATAGTTTTCAGATAACGGTATTAAGAGTGATTTTTTAACTGTTTCAAGTAGTCCCATTTTTTAAACCTCTATTCGCTTGGTGTGGCAACTTTCTTTTTAACTCTTAAGAAGCCTTTATATCCGACAACATTACCACCAGTAAATACTGATGCTTTATAACTGATAATGCCATCTTTAAACTTGTAATCATTTGACTTACTAATCTCTACCGGTGAGAAGATTGGCACTTCGTAGTTAAGTAATGAACCGTATGCAATACCATATTCACCAGCAGATGTATTTGTATCGCTAATCGCTTTACAATAGGAATTAATGATATAAGGAATTCCATCAATTGTATTGTTAACATAATCAATTGTATGAACCTTTCTACCTTCACTTGTACGTAGTCCAGCAAATGCTCTTAAATCATTTTTGTTTAAGATTAGGAATGCGCCACCTTCAACTTCTTCATCTCCACCATAAGCAAAGATGATATCATCTAAGGTTGAGTCAGTGATTGCAGCAAGCTCTAAATCAGTTGTATCTGATAGTGCTACTGCCTTATCACTAAAGATACCAGTAAATGTATTTGATGTACCAGGACCTCTTAAGATTTGTTCACTAATCTTTTTCTTTAGTGAAACGTTAATATTCTTTAAGACTTCTGCTTGATATGGTAAGTTAGGTAGTTTTTCTAACTCTTCAGTAATTTCTGTATACGCAGTTACCTTAACTTTGGTAATAGTTAAATAACCATATTCAGGTTCAGTCTCACTGTATGATTCACCTTCATTAGTTAAACCAGCAATACCACTACCTTTTACAAATGACTTCTTATAAGTCTCACCACCATTAAGGTTTACAACTTTAACTCTATCAACTAAAGCTGATACCTGTGTAAATGGATATGGTGCAATACCATCAGCTACATGTTCTGGCAATAAGATCTCATCACTTGAAACTTGGATCACACGTGATTCTTTTAAACTCTTACCACGTACTTCAAGTTCCTCTTTATTCACTTGATTGCCTCTTTCAATGACAATCGGATTAAACTTAGTTTTATTTTGAATTGCTAGTTTTCTTTCGATTGTTTCTTGTTCTTCTTTTAATTCATCAACTTCAGCTTCTAATTCTTCTAGCACTTCAAGTGTTACTTCAGCACCAATCAAACCTTTAATTTCAGTGATACGTGCTTTAATTTCATTACTTCTTTTTTCTAAATTCATGATTTTACTCTCCTATTTTTATTTTTAAATTTAGTTTTCTTCTTACGAGTTCAACTTGTCTTTTACGCTCTTCTAATTCCATAGTCTTTAGTTCTAAGTCCATAGCCTCTAAAGAACGAGCATATATTGAAGTCTTATCGTAAGCAGGTGTATCAACAATTGAAACATCATACAAACGTTCAATTTTTCTAATATATCTTTTTGGAACATCACCATTTTGGTCCCATTCCTGTTCACTAACCACAAAAGCAAAACTCATCTTGTCTAAGAGTCCTGATTTAACCATCTTAAAGATGTCTTGATTGCTTTGAGTATCTAGTAATTCCGCACGAACTTTTAATCCTACATCATCACTAGTTAATGTGAGCGAACCATTCTTAGTTCTTGCGATAATTAAAAATGAATCCATGTGGTTATATTTCATTGGTACATCTTTAATTGCAGCATCAGTAATCGCATCCCTACTAATACTTTCAATAAAGCCATATGTTTCATCACCAATTAAAGTAGGTTCATCATAGACAATCGCATAGCCTTCTAAAATCATTTTGTCTTCAGTTTCTTCTAACCTAACCTCAGCAATTCTTGTTTCTTTTTTCATCTGGTTTCTACCTCCTTTGCTTTGGTTTTAGTTGGTGATATTTCGTAATCATACTCTAAGACATTATCTTTGTATGATAGTTCTGTAATCTTATGCTTCTTACAAAAGGTAGTAATTGTTTCTATCTTTTCTTTTTGTTCAGCTAAGATTGTATTTAATGCTTCTTTGCTAACTTGACCATTAATCGTTACTTTCATTTTCATCGCCCTTTCCGACTTGATATTCATTTGCCTTAGTGGCATCTACATAATTAAGTGATTGCAATCTCTTATCGCCGTTTTCTACTGGTTCTAATCCAAGAAGTGCTCTTGATTCATTTAATGACATAATACCTAAGCCCATTAACTTCTCAATTGCAGTAATCTTACTATTCCATGATGCATACTGTAATCTTTCACTATAAAAGATGATTTCCTCACCACGCATGATTTCATTTCTTGTAAGTAACCCTAAAGAAAAAGCCTCAGACATCTGAATGGCTAAAGGCTCTATGGTTTGTTCATAAAATGAATTGAATTCATCTTCTGTATAATCAGAATTAAAGATTGCTGCAGATACGCCAAAGTAATCTAATATCTTTGATTGTAAGAACTCTAGTGTATCTTTATCAACTAACTTAGGGTCAGTATTAAGCGGAACATAATCACCCTTTAAATCAACTGGAATAATCGAACTTCCTTTACTCTTAACTGACTCTCTTAAAATTTCATTAAATGAATCTAGTTGTTTTTTCTTATCACTTTCACTTAACATTGCACTCATCTTAAGGAGACCTTTGATTTGCATTGAACTCTTAAGAGCATTATCAATTCCTTGTAGGACATTTTCATTTATTTGAATTGTTTTAAGTAGTGCTTCTTGGTCACCACTTGAACTGGATCCACCAAAGATCTGATTAGAATGATAAAATCTTTTTAAATGAATGATATTCTCATAGGGAACAGTAAATGATTCGCTTGTTTCAAAGTTAAATTTTAAGTAATAATTATTGGCTGTATCTACAATAGGTTCAACAATTGTTGGCTTTAATGGATAAAGGCTATGCAGTTGACCAGTTTTGCTATCAAACATTGGATAAATAAAAGCATTATCCGTCATGAATAGTGTAGTTACTATAAAATAAATAAACTGATATGTAGACATCACTTCATTTGGCTGATGCTTTAAAAGAAAAGACAGCCTACCAGATTTCTCTGTAACTGTCTTATCATTTTCTTTTTTTATGTATCTTGGTTTAAGTTTTGCACATTGACTAGCAATTCTATCAATCGCAATCTTTACTACATCTGACTTTGATATATTAGAACCAAAGTTTGATAATGGTAGATTAAGTTCACTTATTAATTTAAAGGACTCTTTCGAGCCCTCTTTTTTCTTTCTTTTAAATATGGCCATAGAGACCTCCATTAAATCATATTTTCATATTCAAGTTTATATCTATTTAAAACAGCATAAGCAATAATGAGTGCTACTGCACCATCAATTCTTTTATACTTACTCCCAAGTTTTGATGGTTGGATATTTCCATTTATATCAATCTTTGCTTGTGTGTTCGCTAGATTCCATTTCATGATTGGATTGTTATTATAAATAACATTACCATTCTTTAAGTCAGCTTCTAATTGTTTCATTGGTTCAGACAATGAATAAATGCCTTGTCTAACCTTTTCCATTTCAAAACCTAACTCTTCCATTTCCTTAGTCCAATACTGACTGTTCCATGGGTCATAGCCAACCCAGAGCGGTCTTATCTCATGGGTTCTAATCATCATTAAGAACCACTGGGTAACTAATGTAAAATCATTTTGATTACCATTGGTCACTGTAATTAAGCCTCGCTCAACCCAGATATCATAAGGAACATTATCTTCCTCTTTCCTGCGTTTGATAACTTCACTTGGCATAAAGAATTGTGGAATCACATACTTCTTACCATCTTTAATTAATAGTAACAACGCTACTGTTAAGTCAGTTGTTGATGATAAGTCAACACCGCCAATTGCATAGCTGTTTCTTAAATCATCAATGTTATAGGTTACATCATTATTTAGATCATCAAATGTCAACCATGATCCTTGTTCTAATTGTTTAATATTGAAGTCTTTGCATAACATGGTAACGCGTGTCGCCAAATCATGTCTTGCTTTATTCATCAAGTCCTCTAAGTAATGATGAGTTTTTACTACCCCTAAACTAGGATTAGATTTTTGCCATGTTTTCTTATCTTGGTAAATTTCATCAACTGAATCTTGAGTATATAACCAAGGAAGGACTCTTTCATCTTGGATCTCACCTTTGATCATCTTTCTAACATAATCTAACTTGTTATCTAAAAATCCACCAACTGTAGTCCCCTCTGTTGTAATAATGAATATCAGAGGTTCTTCTTTTGTTGATTGACTTTGTTTAATTGCATCATATACTTTAGAATCAGTCATTTCATGAACTTCGTCAATACAACCCACTTCAATGTTATATCCATCCTTGTTTCTTGATTGAGCAGATAACTTCTTGATTTTATTTTTTGTCTTTGGTGAGTAAATGTGAAAGATGTTCTTTTTGCTTCGTCTTTCATTAGACAGTGCTTTAGATTGCTCTCTCATATTATTGATTTCTTCAAAAAGAATGTTTGCTTGTTCAGTCGTATTTGATGCACATACAATATCAACACCACCTTTTGATAAGAAAAACTCAGCAAGGTCAATAGCAGCAATAAATGTAGTCTTACCATTTTTTCTGGCAATGAGTAAGATAACTTCATTAAATCTTCTAAGATTAGTATCTGCCATCTTAAAACCATATGCTACTTGCAATACTGCTTTTTCCCAAAGCTCTAATATAAACGGCTCACCATTAAACGGACTTTTTGTATGCTTACAAAAGGTTTCAATAAAATCAATTCTAATATTGCCAGGCTTTAAATCAAAGTGGTATCTAGGGTTCTGTAAATCTTTCACTAAACCATCTAAAACGATTTTTAATTCTTTACCTACTAGGATTTCACCACTGTTAATCTTTTCATAGTATTCTAATAAATAGTTACTCATTCTATTCGTGCCATAAATTTATCGAACTCATCATCATCGTCTATAACATTCTTGCCCATTATGGAGTTTAGAGTTTTAATTACAGTTCCATAAGAATTCACAAGCTTTGTGTAATATTTGGCAGCTTCTGTTTGCCTCTGATTACCTTTAGATGATATTTGAACTGCACCATGTTTCTTGATTTGTTCTTGAAGGGTTGACAACTGAACTTTCATAAATGCTGCTTCGTTAATTAAATTATCTACAAGTTCTGTTTTAGTTGGATCTACTGAATTAAATAATGATTTTAATCTTAAGTATTCAACATTAACATTACTCATCTTTCCCATAAGTATTACCTCGCTTTACAACAAAAAAAGCCACAAGTGTGACTTAATTCGTTAAATGTTTTTCAGATTTTCAAAAAATTGGCCTTGCGTTTTTTAATTGCCCACCCATGCGGTACCCTAAGCGTTCATATATTTATCTTAGTGGGGGGATTGTTTTATAATACTTATCCTATAAAATTACCATCATCATCAAACAACACTTCTTTTTTCTTAAACCTTCCATGCTCTTCATTATGACAATCTTTGCATAGCAATTCCAAGTTATCTTGATTTAAACTTATATTAACATCATTCACATTATCGACTGTTAACCTGATCTTGTGATGTACCTCTTCACCTATCGCACCACACCGCTCACACTTGCCCTGTGTGGCGTTTGTTTTAAGATTGCGAGCAATGAGCCAAGCCTTCGATTTATAAAACCTGTGGAGTTCTTTTGGTTTTCCCATAAGTTTCCCTTAATTTATCTGCTTTGGATTTGGTATCTTCCCATTTAACATTAAGATCCATTCTACCAACATGACCAAAGTGTGAAAGTTTTCTAAACTTAACCTTATCAAGTTTGAGTTCTTTTCTAATGTTTGCTGGTGTAAAATCAAAATGCAACTTTAAAAGGTAGAGTAAATCTTCATCAGATGCTACGCCTGTTCCAAAGGTATCAATATAAAGTGATACTGGTTGTGCCACGCCAATTGAGTATGCTACACCAATTTCACAACGCTTAGCTAGTCCTGCGTCAACGAAGCTCTTTGCAGCATAGCGTGCATAATAAGCAGCGCTTCTATCTACCTTTGAAGTATCCTTACCACTAAAAGCACCACCACCATGATGAGAGAAACCTCCATAAGTATCAACTATAATCTTTCTACCAGTTAAACCTGCGTCAGCTTCTGGACCACCAATGATAAATTCACCAGTTGGATTGATTAAAATATTGATGTCTTCAATGTCTCCAAAGAGTGGTATTAATATTTCATCTAAGATAACTCTATTAACTTCTGTTTGATTTGCATACTTTCTTGTTTGAGCTGATACAACAATTGTTTCAATTGCTCTTGGTTTATCATTTACATATGAACAAGTAACCTGACATTTACCATCTGGACCAAAAAGGTAAAAGTATTTGTTATTTCTTATTTCTTTAAACTTTCTAGCAATTGCGTGTGCAGCAGCAAGTGGTAGTGGTATACGTTCTTCTGTTTCATCAGTTGCATAACCATACATCATGCCTTGGTCTCCTGCACCTTGTTCTTTGTTATATCGTTCATTCACACCGATTGCGATATCCGGTGATTGTTCTGATAGATGAACTAAGATATCAAACTCTTCAGGATAACCAATATCTAATAGAACTCTTCCTGCAATTAATTTATAGTTAACCTTTGCTGTAGTTGTTACCTCACCAAAGATAAATACTTTGTTACCCTTGATTGCAGTTTCAACTGCTACCCTCGCATCTATATCTTCTTTTAAGATTTCATCTAAGATCGCATCGCTGATCTGGTCACAGACCTTATCTGGATGACCTTCAAAGACTGACTCGCTTGAAATGTATTTTATCATTTTGAAATTTCCCTTCTGTTTGTTTTATAAGTTAGTTTGAGTGTAAGTCCTTATAAGACTTAAAAAGGCCACACGTGCGAACGTGGAGCCTAAGTGTTTGAAATTAAAGGCTGTTTAAAGCCGTTAATCTTATTTAATTTTCCATGCTGTATAAACTGAGCGGTAACTTGAGTCCCAAGTATCTAATAACTTACCATCTTTAATACATGCGATGTGCTTCGATAGTTTGACTATATAAGTTCCTTCTTTAAACAATTCTACAAAGTCATCAACTTTAACTCTAGGTACTCCTTTTGGAACTTTTAATACGATTCTATCAAATCTCTCTAAATATTTATAAATGAACTTTGTTTCTTTGTAACTACCAAAGCCTAATTCTTTTTTACTTTGGTTTAGTTCTCTTCTTACTTCTAAGTAGTCTTTATCAAATGCTAGTGCAATTGCTCTTACAACACAATCAGTTGTAAGTAGTCCTTTTGGATGAGGATTACTATATTCAAATACACTCATTGAAGTACACCGTTTAACCATTTAACTAATTCTCTACTTGAGTTTGTAAGTAAGACTGGTTTATCAAAGAAGTCATCAACACTATAAACCACATACTTTGTATCTTCCCAAGGTGAGTCCAATTGAACTAGTAATTGTGTTGCACCATCGTTGATGTTTGCAATTCTAAAATCATCATATAGTGGACCACTCATTGGACAGTTATTTTTAAACCATACATACATATTATTTAAATCAACTTTGCCACCATCTTTAATCTGTTTGATAATTTGACCCATCTTCTTGGTTTTGTTTTTTAAGCTTGTATCTCTACAAAACCAATCATACCAGCCAGCTTCAATTTGAACATTAGTGTTTTCATTTTCAAATTCATTATTATTAAATCTTTCAATCCAAGTTTTAAGGGATATTCTTTTTTCAGTCATGACGGACCTCTACAACATGGCATCTTCTTAAAAATGCTGAGTATCTTGCATAACCATATCCTTCTGATTGAACTAAGATTCCATAATCAATATCTTTTGCTGTTACATAAATTGCATGCCAAACATTATCCCTATCAACATACATTAAATGTTTTCTCTCTTCAATGAATTTATAATCACCTAGCATGTCATCTAAAAACTTATTAAATTCTTTGATTGGTAATTCAACTACTGTTTCAATTACAAAATCATCCTCTGGAACAATCTGTTCTTTAAATGCTTTTCTTTCAAATTTAACCTTCATTAGTTTACCTTCTTTCTTTTTCGTTACTACTATATATAAATAAAAGAAGCAAAATAGCAAGTCATATTTTCACTATAGTGACTTTATTTAAAGATTAAATTCTAATATCTCACTTAATGGTGTTTTAACACCTTCTCGTATTCTATAAAAGTCATCGATGTTACTTTCTTTATAACGAATAAATCGCTTTATGATAACATCAACGAACTTCTCATCAAGTTCCATTAAGTATGCAGACCTACCAAGTTGATCAGCTGCAATTAAAGTTGATCCACTACCACCAAATAGGTCTAATACTGTCTCACCAACTCTTGATGAGTTTGCGATTGCTTTACCTACTAACTCTAGTGGTTTCATGGTTGGATGCTCTTCGTTTCTTCTTGGTTTATTATATTCCCAGATAGTATCTTGAGTTCTATCATCTATAAAGTAATGAGCGGCTCCTTCTTTCCAACCATAAAGAATAGGCTCATGTCTCCAGTGGTAATCTTGTCTACCTAAAACTAAAGCATTTTTTACCCATATTAAACACTCTGCAAGTTTGTAACCTGCATTTTTATATGCATTCCTAAAATTAAGTCCTTCAGTATCAGCGTGACAAACATAAATAGCACCACCTTTTTTAGTGTTTTCAAACATATTAGTAAATGCATCTAATAAAAAAAGATAGAATGCACTATCTTCCATTTTGTCATTTTGAATTTTCCCAGCTGTCCCTTCATAATCAACATTATATGGTGGATCTGTAAAGATCATATCAACTAACTTTTCATTAACTAAATTATCGACATCTTCTTTTAATGTCGAGTCTCCACATAAGACTCTGTGTTTTCCAAGTACATAAAGGTCACCTTTCCTGCTAACTGGAACTTCAGGTATTTCAGCATCTGGGTCAAAGTCATCATCAGTTGCATTATCAGGAATATCAGATTCTAAATCTTCAAAGCCAAATTGTAACATATCCATCTCAATTAATGAGAGTTCTTCTTCTAACTTTGAAAAATCCCAAGAAGCAAGCTCTGCTGTTTTATTATCCGCAAGTCTAAATGCTTTAACTTGTTCATCAGTTAAATCATCCGCAATAATACAAGGAACTTCTAATAAACCAAGTTTAATACTCGCCTTTAATCTTGTATGACCTGCAATAATTACATTTTTACTTGTAACTACAATTGGAACCTTAAAACCGAACTCTTCAATACTTTTAGCAACAGCATCTACTGCTGCATCATTATTTCTTGGATTGTTTTCGTACTCTTTGAGTTCTGTTATTTGTTTCATCACTATGTTCATTAGTCCACTCTTCCTCATCTTTCTCTAATCGTCTGGCCATCAACTCAAGCTCAGCCTTCTTTTCATTAAATTCAATACCAAAATGAATCACAAGCAAATACTTAATTGCAGAAACATCCGGAAGTGCTCGTTTCTTATATTTTGTGATTCGTTTTTTATTACTTGTCTTTGTCTCCTCAATAATTGTTTGTGACTCTTCATATTCAAAACCGATGGCTTTTTGATATATTGCATCAAGTAATGTATTTTTAAGTACTTCATCACCATAAGAAAATGCATCGTTTAATTTAGGATGTACTTTCCTTAGTTTTATTATTGTTTTTTCTGATATACCTAAATACTCGGCAACTTGTCTTTGTGTTGCTCGTTTAGCCACCATTTCTTTAATTGCCTCTAATTTTTCATCAAGATGACCAGACTTTTCCCACTTTTCATAAGTATCTAGCATTTTTCCTTTCATATAATCACTCCAACTGCTATATAAAACTGTAATATTTTACCAGTTGGAATACTACAAGTATTTCTGCAAAAACAAAAAAGAACTCAAATTAATGAATTCTTTATAGTTTCTAGGCTGGTCTTTAAGCCAGTATTCCATTTCGCTTATTTTTAATTTAGAACAAAGCACACCTTGCGATGGCTTTGCTCATTTTAATAATATCATGCTCTTGACAATTTCACAAGCGCTCAAGGCTGCTCAGGCTTGCTCATTATTTTAATCAAATTCATGGTCGATAAAATCTATAAAGTCGCCTAAAAAATCATCATTATCATCATATGGGTCATTATCTTCATATGGATTGTAGTCCTCATATGGATTGTAGTCCTCATATGGATTGTAGTCCTCATATGGATTATAATAATATGAAGGATAGGTTTTTTTTATTGGTCTGGACTTTTCTATAGCACCTGATTTGGGACCTTGTAAAAGATTTCCTTCTTGTTTTTCACCCAGAACTTGCTCTTCTATATATACATTAACACCTTTATATTTATATCCATAACCAGTTATTGAAGATATACTCATTTTAAACTTAATACCTTTATCAATTTTATCAGCAAGTTCACTGTTATTTCTTCTAGGAATATATCCTAACTCTAAGCCAGATTCAGTTTTTATTAGAATCGCATTTTTATCATAAAAATTATTAGGTTCTCTAAAATACTTTAACCTATCACCTACTTTTGCTTTTTTAACATTATCTTGTCTTCCTTCCATTGATACACCGCTAAGTTTTAAATAAAAACCCTTCTTGTAAACAATTTTTGATTCTAATTCTTCCTTTTCATTTTCTTTTAATTTAGCAAACATTCTTAACCCCATAGATAATTCAATAACAGAGAATAACATAGAATCTGTTAACTCATTCAACAATTTATTCATGGGATTTACTTTTGTGTGTGCTAATTCATGTAAAGGAGATATTAATTCAGATGTTAATTGGGTAATAAGTGTTTTTTTTAACAATACATTTCTAATCTCTTGTTTAGCTTTTTTTTCCTTATGCCTTTTTATTTCATCTTCTCGTTTTAATCTTTCAATTTTTGTTTTGTATGTTTCTTCCCATTTAGCAATAATTTTTGTGTCTTGCGTTAGGTCCCAAACGCTAGAAACAGAACTTCCATTTACAAAAGTCCACCCCCTAAAAATATAGCCTTCTTTTATAGGTTTAGTTATATCTTTTAGTTTTAATTTTTTTTTATTAAATTCATCAATTTCAACTAAAACTGTTGTATTAGATTTTTTTTCTTTAGTACTAATATATTTAAATTTATACGAAAAATAAGCTGGGAGAAAGATAAGCATAATCAAAATACTACCTAAACCAAATGTTAACAAGTTAAATAAAAATCCTAATACGTAAAAAAACATATATATTAGTGCTAAAAAATTATTTTTAGGTGGATTAAATTTCTCTATATATTTTTCATACCATTCATCAAACGTTAACATTCTAGGATACCCAATCATACTAACAACTCCTTGGTATTTTACTATATTTTACCATAATTCTTAAGGATTTTATTTTAATCAGGTGTTTTTATTAATTCTACAGCCTTTTCATGCCACCTTCTAATTGTTGCTTGTGAACAATACATTTTATCTGCTATTTGTCTCCAAGTCATCCAGTCGATATATTTGTAAATTAAAAGTCTCTCTAATTCTGGATCTTCTAATTCACTAATTACTGAAAGTATTTCACCTTTTACAATTGGCAGATCTTTCTTTAAATTTTCAATATCAAAATCTACTCCCATAGCTTTATGTATCCACTTAACAAAAGGAGCATCTAAGTTTCTAGTTCCCGAAACCCTAATCTGATTAAACTGAACACTAGGAATTGAATGTGACATACGGATATATTCATCATATAAATCTTGTAACTTTCTAAGTTTTATAGTCATGTAGTGGTATCTACTTAAATATTTTTGAACTTCCATTGTCACTCCTCCTTAAATCTGTCTAATACCTTGATTTCTATTTCTATACCTGTTGGGTCATTTGACCACAACTTTTCAACATGCTCAACGACAACCTGTGAGTCATCTTTCCAAAAACCAACCTCAGTCATACAATCCTTTAGCATCTTTTCTAAATTATCTGTATCTGGTTTAGTTACTCTCCACTCATTATGTTTATATCTTTTACCTTTTGGAAATCTCCATATAACTTCTAACTTAATAGGTCCTTCTAATGGTCCCTCTGGTTTAAAAGGTTTTAAATGAGTAATGATTGTAGCTCTTGCTTGTTTTACTTTTTCAGGTTTATAAAAAATCGGCCTATTGTTTACAATTGCTACTTTATTCATTTGAGCTGTAATGGTTGGTGGATCGAATATTAGAAATATTTTCATTACTTTCTCCTTTTCTTAATTATTCTTTTGGTAGAAAGGATGTGCTGACGGATGAGGCATTTGTTTGGAATAGGGCGTGCTATAAGCCCTATTCTACAAACGATGCGTCAGCTGTTGTTGGCAACAACTATATATAAGCCCTTTCTGCCAGTTTTTCTGCCAGCTGGCAGATAGGAGTTTTTTCCTTTTTGCCAGAGATAGTGTTTTTGTGCTGGCAGACATCATTTTTCCCTTTCTGCCAGGTCTTGTTTTCTTGTAATAATTCCTTTTTCTGTTTGATATTCATCACTAAACTCTTTAACTCTTGCTCTTACTGTTCTATCTGAAATATCTAAATATTCTGCTAGGACTGTTGCTTCACAAGTTCCATCCTCAAGTTTATTTAAATCAAAGGCTGTATCAAACTCTTCTTTTCTCAACTCAGGTGTCTGCTTTCTTTTACCGCTTTTTTCAAGATTTCCTTTAGGGTCTCCTTCTGCAAAGTGCTTAGTAAGAATGCCTTTTTCATCTACTCTATGAATTGGATATTCAAACCAAAAGTTAACTGGATTTATATTCTTAAACTCTCTAAGGCTACTCTCTAAACGCCATGCAGTTGATGATAATACATCAGCATTAACAGCCATAAATTCATCACTGGTTTCAAGTTGTATCATGTCTAGTTGTGCATCTGGATCTCTTGCAAACACACCTGATCCTGAAGCTCTATCCATTGCTTTTTTGAATCCTTGAGCACCCTTTGAATGATGATGACAATAAATAGCAGCACATCCTGTTTCATTACAAATCTTATCGAATTGATTACTAAATGCACCCATTTCTGATGCATTGTTTTCATCTCCTGTAATAACTTTATATATAGGGTCAATAATGATAGCGTCATAACCTTGATTTTGAACTTTTCTTATCAACCTAGGCACTAATTTATCTAAAGGCATTGCTCTACCACGAAGGTTCCAAATTACAATGTCATGACTATACTTAGGTTTTAGTTTCAATGCTTTATATATTTCAGCAAATCTATTTATACAGCTTGCACCATCAATTTCTAAATTGACATATAAAACCTTTGATTTCTTACACTTGAATCCTAGCCATTTAAGACCTTCCGATAGTGCTATAGCCAGTTGCATTAATAAAAAACTTTTACCTGCTTTTGATGAACCTGAAATTAACATTTTGTGTCCAACTCTTACAATGCCATCAATTAGTACTTCTGGTAGCTTTGGAGGATTTGCTAAGGCTTCATCAAGATATATTAAACTAGGCATTTCATCAACAATACCTTCAGCAAAATCTAGCCACTCATTCCAATTTCGTCTACCTATATTTGTATCTACTAAAGTTTGAATAACACCTTTTCTTTGTACACCTGGAATTCTTGATAATCTTGAAGGATTACGGTTTGCTCTATCAACTTTAAGTCCACTTTTATCTAAGAAATCATATAAGTAATCAACACGTTTTCTATATTCATCTGCATCTTTAGCATCAACTTTTACTATTGCATGTAAACTTCTACTACCACTATGAACTAAGCAAGCAATCGGTAGTTCTAATTTTCTATATATTGCATCTTGTTCAGAAATTGGTATATCGTCTGATTCAACTAGAGCATAAGTAAATCTAGTTATGTTATCATTTTTTACACCACCACCGTCAACTGGATTAAATCTAATCCAACCACCACAATCTTCTTTAACATCTCCAAGTACAGCACCCATATCCTCTGGATTCTTTTTAAGTTGTGTTATAAGTTCTTTTGCAGTCCTATCAAATTGTCCTTTGCTTGGCATCCACTTACCTGTCGAGTCTTGCCAAACATCACTTGTTACATAGCCTACAAATTCATCATCTTTAAATAGTGTCTCAAGATATTTAATGAGTTGTTCTGTTGGCTTCATTTCTACCGAAGGTTCATAGATTGCACCAGCGCCATCATATTCAATAATGTCATCCCATTCTAAGAATCCATCCTTAAGATCAACCGGATGTATCCAACCATAATCTTTTGCAAGTTTAACAATCGTACCACCTGCAACAGGTTCGGAGGAACCACCAAAGCTCCCCCATTTCCTATCACACTCACCAGGTTTATATCTGGTGTCATTTTTACTCCACTCATCCCATACCGATACATCATAACCTTCAGCTTTAAGTGCCATACCGACACTTATCCAATCATGATATGAAACCTTTGATACATCTATATTTTTAAGTGTCGCTAATAAATCCATGTTTGTTCCTCCTAAGGTTGATAAGTATTTGTATTAATCTCTCTTGGTACTAACCAACCATTATCTGCAATGCGAGTAATCATCTTACTTGCAGCTTCAAAAGGCCACATACCAACATGGATAAATCCATATCTTTCTAATAATCGTATTTGTTTTGGTGTTGCTAATCCTTCAGCTTTTCTGTTTATTAACTTATCAATTAGCGTGCTTGCCATTCCAGAGCTTGTTACTGCAGCTGAGTGAATACCTTGTTTTTCTAAATACTCAAGTTGTTTTTCTGAAGCAGGTCCCATCTCCCACGCAAATGTTGGTTCATAGTTTGCTAGGTCTTCAGCAGCGATAGAAAATGCATATTGAATAGGATCAACCAGTCCGCGTTTTCTTTTACGCATTGCATCCAGTTCTCTTTTTAAAGCATCCTCGCGTTCTTTGACAACATCACTTTGTGCTTCTGTTTCAGCATCTAATAAATCAATACCACTTTCTTTGTTCATCATTTTTTCATCTATGCGTTTTGCTAATTCTGCATCTTTTGAAATAAGTGCTGACGGCCTACATAAATCATGACGTTCTGTCATCCATAAAAAATCTAATAATAGTAAGTTTTCTTTACCTGGATGAATACGCATCCCACGACCTACCATTTGCTGATATAAACTTCTAATCTTTGTAGGACGCAAAACAACAATACAATCTACACTGGGAGAATCCCAACCTTCAGTAAGTAACATAGAATTACAAAGCACATCATATTCACCAGCTTCAAAATCTGCCAGTATTTGTTCTCTATCTTTACTTTCACCATTAATTTCTGCAGCTCTTAGGCCGTGAAGATTTAGTAATTCACAGAACTTCTGCGATGTTTTAATCAGCGGTAAAAATACGACTGTCTTTCTACCTTTTGCATATTTAAGTATCTCAAGTGCTATCTGATTTAAATATGGATCAAGTGCAGATCCAACTTGACCTACTGCATAATCACCATTTGAAATACCTACTTCATGAATGTCTAATTCAAGTGGAATCATCTGAGCTCTAACCGGACTTAAGTATCCTTCTTTAATTGCTTGATGCATTGAATATTCATATGCTTTTGAGTCAAAAAACTTACCCAGGCTTCTCTGATCTGCACGATCAGGTGTTGCAGTAACACCTAGTATATTTGCACCATCAAAATGCTTTAAAACTCTTTGATAAGTATCACTCATTGCATGATGTGTTTCATCCACAACTATTGTCTTAAAATAATCTCTTGGATAAGCTGTTAACCGTTTTTCTTGTGAGAGTGTTTGAATGGATGCAACAGTAACTTTTTTTGACGAACCAACCGCAGTTGACTCAGCCTTTTCCAAGGCTGAATCTAAACCGCTAGTTACTTTTAATTTATCTGCTGCTTGATCTAATAGTTCACCACGATGTGCAATAACTAAAGCTTTGTCGCCATCTTTAGTTTCTTCTTCAATAACTTTTGAAAATACGACTGTTTTGCCTGTTCCCGTTGGCAACACCAACAATGTCTTTGCATTGCCATTCTTCCATTCATTACGAATAGCTTTTACAGCCTCATTTTGGTATGGTCTTAAAATCATAGTAGCCCTCCTTAAAATGGAAGATCATCTATAAAATTCGCTTGATCATAGTCAATGAATCTGTCTAAGTCGTTATAAGTTCTATCTTCACCACTTTGATTTGTATATGTTTTTTGTTTGAAGTAACCACGACCTTTTGAACCTACTACTTTATTCCAATCCATAGATAGTTTCTCACCATGTTTCTTTTGTCCGATTGATCTAAAGAATGCTGATAATTTCCACTCTAAAGATTTATATAAAAGTAGGTCGAATTTCACTGTTGCAACCCCTTCTTTTGAATCTACTTGAACAGTAATGGTTGCTTTATTACAAGGCGGAACTTTTGCTCCACCAGGAAATCTACCTCTTTCAAAATTTGTAACTGTAAAGTTGTACTCACCATCAGGAAGTAATATAAACTCCTGACCATCACTTTCAATTGAATCATTCCAATCCATTAACATATCTTTATTATTTTCTTGCATTTTTATTGTTCTCCTTTTTTATTTTTAATTGTTTCTAATACACGTTCCCAATTTGGAATAATCCATCTTGTAATAAATTCATCTGAATAATTTTGAACCAGCACACTTAATTCATAGTGTCCTTTTTCTGCTACTACTTCTTGTAATTCAAGTTCACTAATCCCAGCATCAACAATCATCTTGTTTAGTCTTTGAACAGTTAAGCTTAGTTCTGGTTCCTTTACAGGTTGTTCTAAGCCTTCAAATAAATGAGCAATTGATTTAAAATCAAGTTCTAACTCTTCTCGTAAATCAAAGCGGTTCTTTGCATCGTATGTTGGGTTATGAGTTGTATATAAAACTCTTTTTCCGCCTTGTGCTTTCCTACGATTACTTTCTGTTGTAACTACATAAATCTTGTAGTTGGTAAAGAATAGCGCGTCTGACCATTCCTTAATTACTGGCGCTACCTGTTTCGTTAGTTTCATTTCATATCTATCGAATGCACCTTGCTCTTCTGGAAGCTCAAACTTGCGAGGCTTTGCATGGGCAGTAATAACAACATTAATACCCGCTTCTATTACTTGGTCGAACAAGGTTAATAGTTTTGTATATTCATCAAGTAGATAGACATAGCCCTTACCGTAACCAAAATCCTCAATGTTATTTTTTCTATACTTTTCAGTTACTGCATTAATACATAAAGTTTCTGACCAATCTGCAGTATCTAAAACTAACGTTTTACAAATTGTAGGATTCTTAATAACCTCTTTGACTATTAGTAATAATTCATCCCATGACTTATTACATTTGATTCTTCTAACATCTAAATTGCTTGTACCACCCTCGGTATCTATAAATAGTGGGTCAGGGAACTTGCTGGCAAAGGTAGATTTACCTATGCCTTCTGGACCATAAATCACTACTTTTAGTGGTCTTTTTTCTTTTCCTTCAATAATTTTCAACATTCCTATTTGTCTCCTTCTTTTATAATCTCTGCCTCTTTTCGAGGATCTTCATCTGGGACTAAACTTAACGAGCCCGTCTGCATTTCTAAGTGAGGTGCAATTAAACTATTAAATCTTTCTTTTCCTAATCGTTTAGTTAATTCGGTTATCCCTGCCACTTTGCTTTCAACATATGGATCAATTTCTAAACTTTTGCAAATTTTAATTACCGCATCTTCATTAACGATCTTTCTACTGCCCTTACCATAAACTAATTTAAATCCGTTCCACTTGTGTCCATCTATCGCTTTCTTAAGTACATGTTTTTTTAAGTCTTCTGCATACTTTATGAATTCATCAAGTTTTGGTAGGATTTCCTCAATTTCTTTATCCGTTAATAAATTAAATGCTTTGTTCATTTCTTGTGTAATCTCAAGATTTACTTCAGCTCTTTTACTGCATACAGCATTTGCTGAACAATATCTACAATGTTTGCCTGGATTAGCTTCCGGATTTTCTTCTTTAGTTCTAATAACTGCAGGGCGTAGAACCATCGCTTCAAACACTAGTAAATCGTCTATATCCATTTCATATTCATTTGTATTTGAAATTACCGGTTGATAAACTATTAATCTTACCTTTTTGATTGGATATAAATCTTTGTATGCTTTATAGAAATAAAGTGCATAAATTCCTAATTGTGAATTAAACATTTTAGTTTCATCATCAAATGTATAAACTGGTATCCTTCCAGTTTTTAAATCAATTACAGTGAGGGTTCCACCATTCATAGATGAGATGATTCCACAATCTAATGTCCCTTTAGCATCTTCATCAAAGTCCATCTTTAAAAGCTGCTCAATAATAATTAATGGTTTCTCACCAGATCTTGTTTTTTCAAACTCAAATGTATTAACAACAAAATCTGCATAACCATCAGCAATCTCCTGCATCTCAGGTGAATACATATCAAGCTCTTTAATTAACTCTTCTACCGGCTTACTTTCATTTTCATAATCAATAAGCTTTAAAGATTTATTAATTAATGCTGAACTTAATTCATGACACTGAGTTCCAAATTCTGCTTGTGGGCTTATCTCTTCACCACTACCATCATTCAATAGAGTGCTGAGTGGACAATTTAGCCAAATATTACTTTTACTTGGACTATATTTTTTACTATGAGTCGTTGAACTATTTCCCACTTTCATCACCTCCTTTATCTGGCTTGTCTTTTGGAGTTAACATAATCTCCTG
Source organism: Haploplasma axanthum (assembly GCF_900660745.1). Taxonomy (GTDB): domain Bacteria; phylum Bacillota_I; class Bacilli_A; order Acholeplasmatales; family Acholeplasmataceae; genus Haploplasma; species Haploplasma axanthum. Next base: position 1,408,011 of record NZ_LR215048.1, read on the forward strand.
AGCCAAAACTTTACTGGTTTCACTAATAAGTAGTAATGTTTCTACAAGATCTTTATTAGTGAGACTTTTATCCTTGTCTTTTGGATCTTTTTCCATTCTTCTATCCTCGCTTTCTAATGGGGATTATTTCCCCTCAAAGGTTAATGGCCGGTAGAGTTATAAAAAACCGGATTTTATCTAAACTTTGTTGCTTTTTCTTTTAATTTTTCAATTAACCTAACTCTTCTCTCTTGAACTGATGAAGTTGCCCTATTAATTGCTACACCAATTTGTGCATCTGTATATCCTTCAAAATGAAGTCTAATAATTGTTTGTTCTATCTCTTTAAACTCAGATATTAATTCCCATAAGTAATCCACAAGATCCTCTTCTTGTTGTTTTTCTATATTTTCTGCATAAGAAGGATCTGGAAATTCATAATTATATTTATCTTTTAGGTCATCCATTGAAACAGGACACTTTTCTCTTGCTCTGTTTTCTCTTCTTTGCTCATTCCTATTTAGATTTCGATGTTTATGAAAATACTCCTCAGTACATGGAACAAATCTTCTATGTCCATCAATGTCTATAAAATGTATCCAATTTGTTAATCTGATACCTTGTTCGTCAAATATTCCTTTATCAATTTCTTTTTTTAATACTTCTAAATCTCCATATCCATAAATATTTGGATACATATCTTTTTCTTTTTTTGTTTTATTCATTAAAAAAACCTCCGCTTCAGTGTTAATCCTGAAATGAAGGCTTCTTAATAGATCAAGGCATGTAGAAAAAACGGATTACAAAAACCTTGAAATTTCGGATTTCTCCATTTCAAATGTTTGTATCCACTCTTTCCTTATAAGAGTTGATCTTGATTAAATTTCATTCATTGAAATTAAGGACCGTTTGCTGCAGCAACGGAAGTAAATGAATGTTTGAAAGAACGATAATACTATTAGCTTCTTTCATCACTATTCTACATCTTAAATACTTGATAAAAAACGTCCAGCAGCCGGCAATAGTCGGCACCGAGACGGCAGAATTAAATCAGTTTTTTAAAAGTGCAAAAAATAGTATTAACATTACCTATAAACAAAATTAAATATATGTTTTTTTGTAATATTATTGCTGTTTTAGTTAGTTGATTAGATTGTGAAAAAACCGCTTACATGATATAATTTAATAAAATAAACATGAAAATGAGGAGGAATTATAGATGACATTCTCATATAACAAATTATGGAAACTTTTAATAGACCATAAGATGATAAAAAAAGATCTAATGGACAAAGCAAAGATCAATGCCACTACTATGTCTAACATGAGTAAAGGGAAGTCGGTCAGTCTTGAAACATTGGGTCGTATTTGCAAAGCGCTAAATTGTAATATTGGCGATATCGTTGATTTTATCAATGATTAATTTTATCTGAAAAGAGGTGATTATATTTGAAAAAATTATGTCTCGGTACTCTTCTTCGTATATTATGTGATGCTAGAATACCCACTTCAAAGCAATACTTATTTTTAAATGATCTATTATCTACTGTAAAATCTGATCCTAGTTATATTGACTCTAAGGCTCAAAGTGCTTTATTATCTGGCAAAAACAATCTTACACATTATGATGATATTTTAACTTGTGATAAAGATAGACTAAAAGATAAATTTGAAAATAATATTAAACCTTATTTTAACGAAGATAGTCAAAAACTAATTATTATATGTATCCAGGATGTTCTAAAAGAGGATACAGCTATTAAAGAAACTGATAATATAGGTTTTGAAACTGATGGATATACTAAACAAGACATAATCACTAAACAAATATTTCCATTTTCAGAGTTTTTAACAAATGTATATTATTATTGCACCACAGAAGTTGAGAACATTCCATATAAGGCTAATATTGCTGAAATTAAAGATTATACCAAAAAACAGACTGGTAGAATTAATGATGTTCAACTAGAGACCGCTGTAACTCACGTTAGTTCAAAAGTTAAATTATCATTAGATCCACAACCATTCAGCACGGTTTTTAAAGAAGTTAAATATCTTAAACTTGCCATACCAAATCCTAACGATTTAAAAATTTATAGATTAGATGTAACGAACAGCAAAATTGACTATAATAAATTACACGGTTTTATTGCTGATAACATTGGAAGATATATTTATTCACGAGGATCTCGAAATCGCTATAATTTAGAGAAAAATTCAATGCACTTAGCAATAAAAACATTAAGGGCTTATCACGATAGAGTTAGAAAAACACCAACTACAAATCACTTTAATGAAATCATGCTATATTCATTTCTTGAATGCATTTTAGGTGCACCTAAAATTTTTTCAAAGATGGAATTACAAAACAAAAGTGGCATGTATGATAGCCTTTCATCAGGAATCCATATAAATACTTTTAAAAATGGTGGAATGTTTTTTAATCAACTTATTTTTGGAGCTACTGATACAATAGAAAATTTAGAAGACGCAGTGGATAACGCTTTAAATCAAGTATTATCTATACAATCTGCTTCAAGTAGTGAGTATGAATTTTTAGAAAACACAATCTTAAACAATGAATTTGATGTTGAAACCAATAAAGCTTTAGAGAGTATGATTATCCCTGAAAAGGGATCAGGATTAACAAAACCTGATAATGCTTTTGGCTTATTTTTAGGATATACAGTGAAAACTCCTTATGAACCTGATAATACTATTTACTCTGCAAATCTAGAAGCGCAAATGGATATAGATATAACCAATATTTCTACATACTTAGAAAAAAGAATCACAGCTTTAAAGTTATTGAACTATTCATTTTATGTTTATGTGCTTCCACTAAATGATGCCATAATTGACAAAGAAACTATAATGAAAAATGCATTGGAGGTGAGTAAGTAATGAAACCTCGTTATGCAACTCTTGGTGAACATATATATTATAAACTTGAAGAAAATGAGTATTTAAACGAGCTCTATGAAATCATCTTATTTAATTACTCAATGGATTTAATGGGTTCACCACAAAGAAAAAAACCTATAAAAAAAGAGCATGCTTTGCGTTTTGCTGACATACTCTCTAAATCATATGGACAACCCAACTCTGAAAAACATCGTGCTTGGGCTCAAGAAATAATTGCTTTATTAAACGCAACATACTCTGATGATGCAGTAATAAAAGCATATGCTACTTCTGTTTTGGCAAACATTGGTAATTACCGTGGATTACAACTTATTAAAACTAAATATAAAAACACTTCATTTTTGGATGAACTTTACCAGAGTTTTGATCTTGATTATCTTAAAATACCACATCAGGAAAATATGTATTTTTTTCATCCTCAAAAAGAGATATACGATCATTTGAGTGACAAATCTTTTTCTTATTCTGGTCCAACTTCAATGGGCAAATCACTTGTAATGAGAACCTTTATTAAAGACAAAATAATGAATGATTTTAAAGGTAATTTTGCAATTTTAGTTCCCACTAAGGCGTTAATTAGCGAAATATCTTCAAACATTATTAAAATTGATTTACAAGATGAGCTTAGTAATAAAAATTACAAAGTGGTTACATCAGGAAACTCACTATTTTTTAAACAAGAAAACTTAAACTATATTATGGTTATGACACCAGAAAGGCTGTTGTATACTTTAATATCTTATCCTGAAATGTCAGTGGATTATCTTTTTATTGATGAAGCACATAAACTGTCAGAAGCGGATGGTAGAGCCACTTTTTACTTTAAAGTTACCGATATGTTAATAGAGAGACCAAGAAAACCTCGCGTTATTTTAGCATCACCAAATATACCAAATCCAGAAATATATCTTGATGCACTCCCGAGCGAACAAATTAATAATCCTACATATTTAAGAACAACTTTTACTCCAGTTAGCCAAATGAAGTATGTTTTAGATACAGTATCTAAAGAATTTAAAGTCTTTAATGAGCGCACTAATAAAAAGGACCCTTTCAAAACTATCTATTCGTTAAATGAAGCAGATACAACTCTTGTTTTAATTCAAAAGATTATACAAAAAGACCTAAATAAATCTAACATTGTTTACTGTTCTGGAAGAGATAGAACTGTAGAAATGGCCAGAGATTTCGCTAAATCGCTCCCGTATTTAGATAACAAAATACTAAACGATCTAGCAAAAGAGATCGAGGATGAAATTCATTCAGATTATTATTTAGCAGATATCATAAGAAAAGGCGTCTCTTATCATGTTGGATATTTACCTCTATATATAAGGTCCAAAATTGAAGATCTTTATAGGAATAGAGATATCAAAACAATTTTCTGCACTTCTACTCTTATTGAAGGAGTAAATCTTCCTGCCGATAATCTTATAGTAATAAGTGTGAGAATAGGTCGAAAGGGAAACATGAACCAAGTAGAATTCAAAAACTTATTGGGACGTGTTGGAAGAATTGAATACAATCTTTATGGTAATGTATTTATTATTCGCGACTCTAATATGGCTGAAAAAACAATGAATAACCTTCTTCTAAATGATGTGGAAAATCAAGAAATATCCCTAAAAACACAATTAAATAATGAAACTAAAGAATACATTATAAATCAGTTTTTAAATGGGAGTTCACAACTGAATCCTCTCCCAGAACAAAAGCCTAATGAATATGATTTAATGAGAAAAACTGGTCTCATTTTATTAAATGATATTACTAAAAATAGGAACAGTGTTGTGAGAAAACAATTTAGTCATTTACTTGATGAGCAAAAAATTGATACTATAAAATTATTGTTTGGAATAAATAATTCCACTAAACCAAAACCTGATGATGATATTAATGTATCCTTAGATCAAACAGAAAATTTAATATCGGCTATTAACAATGGACTGAAGTATCCTGAGTTATTAGATGGCCGTGTTCAATACGATGATTTAGTTAATTTTTTGTCGGAATTAAGAAAGATCTTTAAATGGGATGTCTATGAAAAAACAACACTGGGGCTTGGAGACAGAATAAAATATTATGCAGTTATACTTTCTCGATGGATGAATGAATATGGTTTAAGTTTTTTATTAAAAGAAACAATTGATCACGCAGCTGAAAATAATGGCTTTGTAAATAAAAACTATGAACTTATACCTTATAATGGTTCACAAGAGCATAAAAACTTAATAATTGGTGATACTCTCCAAATTATAGAAAATGTTATTCTATTTAGTCTTGCTAATTATTTTCTTAGATTTTCAACCGAGTATAAAAAATTAAAAACTAATAATGAACCCTTCGATAATGACTGGTATGAATATGTCGAGTTTGGTTCAACTAACCAACTTACTATATTTTTCCAAAGAAACGGACTAACGAGAGAAACAGCGGATTACATTCGTAGACATCAAGAATATGTTATTTACACTCAACAGGGTTATAAATTGAAGAAATCACTTCTTAATTGTGGAAAGAGATCTGTGGAGGATGAAATCGCAGATATATTATTTAACGTTCCAGAATTATTTATTAATGAATAAAAAAAGCGACTCAACTCAATTTCAGAGCTGGGTCGCTTATATTTTTGAAACAATTTTGTCTTTATAGTAATCTTCGTCTTCGTTCAACTATAACTTCCTCGTGCTTAAAAAACTCCTCTAAAGTAAAATCCTGTTGCATCATGTTGGATAAATGCTTAGACCAAAAAACGTTTGTTGGTCTCGAAGGAGGAAGCACACACTTTTTAATTGAATCCCAAACAAATCTATTTCTATTAACAGATTCATCATGTGTAAAGTCAAGGTTATTAGGATGATTCTTATTTTTTATACTAAAATCCATAATATCAATAGCTTCAACTTGAATAGGATCATAGAGTATATTATCACCAATTCTTTTACCAATAATAACACTTGGATGATTGTCACAATAGTCTAATAAATTACCCGTATATACTTCTGATTCATATTTTGCTTCTCTTAGATGCTTTCTTAAATTCAGCATAATTTTGTTAAATTTATTTTTATTATTTTCTTCTAATGTTTCATATTTAATACTATGCATTGCAAAATACGCCATTGTTAAATCAAGATCTAATGCAACATCAGCATTCAAATATTCAACAGCTGGATTAAATAATGTAATGTTACCGCTGTGACTTTCTTTACTATTTTGTTGACCACCTCGAATCGATACAAATAAAAAACCACTCCATTTTTCATTTCCAATACCACCAGATATATCTTGTTTCAAGTAAAAATCAGAATAATTATTTTCGTTAATTACTACTACATTTCCTTTATAATAAACTTCTGTGTTTTGTAATAATTTATTAAAATATTCTCTCTGATGAAATGATGACGATGTGCCTGTTTCACTTCTAAAAGTAAGTATAGCAGAAACATTTTCATCACTACCAATTCTATTAATGAGTTCAATAAATGTTGGATTGTCTCTGTTTTCTTCATTAAAATAGTCCTCATTTACTAATTCAACTGTAACTCCACCACTAAATGAATCCAGTTGTTCAATTGTCAAATTATTATCCCTCACTGACGACCAGGTGATTAAAGATCTGTTTTTTCTGTGAGTACGTCTTTGAAAAATCTCAAGTGGCACACTATAACTTCCTGTTTTACCACTAATATTTGTAAATTTTGTTCTTATATCTTCATGGAATGAACCAAGAAAGTTAAACACCTCTAACCTTGTTTGACTACGTGTCATATAAACCCCTCTATTCTCTTTGTTTTTTATAACAAAAAAAGTTATAATCTTAATAAGATTATAACAGTTTTGAGATAGTTTTACAATGAAAACTTATTAGTTGATAATGGTAATATCTAGTTAATTTACTTTCTTTTAATTATTATTTCTTGAATATCTTTTCTAAGGATAATTCATAATATTCTTTATTCAGTTCAATTCCCAAACCCTTATAACCATTTTGTAGTGCCCATTTAAGTGATGTACCACTACCTAAGTATGGGTCGAGAATATAATCATCTTTTAAAGTAAAATCCTTTAATAAATCTACCAATTCTAGTGGATAAGGAGCAGTATGTTTATATGTATTTTCGCCCTTTGAATTTATTTTAATTACTGGATTGATTTTTACTACTTTACTAGGGTTCTTTTTTGATGTTCCTTTTAAGAAAACTAGGACATGCTCATAGCAGTTGATACATTTTACATAACCCGAAAATAAATTTACAGTTGAATTTCTTTTAGATTGTACTTGACCTTTATCCCAAATGATATTACCAATAAGATTAAAACCTGCAATTTCAAATATCATTGAAGATAGAAATCCTAACTGAATTCTTTTCTTTGACATAAGGGATACAACATAAACATTATCTTCAGCAACGATGTCACCTATATTATATAAATAATATGAATCCTCTTTTAAGGAATTGTATACTGCATCAGCATTTAAAAGCATATCAACAAAATAAAGTATCATGTTTCCCCATTGTGAGTATTCTCTTGCATTATAATATGGTGGGGACGTAATGGCTGAACCAACTTGAGCAGGTTTTAGTTTATTTAAAAAACTGGTAGAGTTATCATTAATTACTTCTATATCTTTTTCCAAAACTATATTTCGTTTAGTATTTTCTTCTTTACCATCAAAGATACCCTTAAATAAATTAAATATTGGCAACTTTTCAAATTCTTTCACAATATTTAAAGCCGTTTTTGTTTCATTTGTAATCTCATTCGTAATGTTTCTACCATAAGAGTTTATATTGTTAACATTTTTAACTAGTATATTTTCATCATTATATGAATAGTTTTTAATTAAATATTTTTTCCAATCAGCATCATTATCAAATATATCTCTTCGCCAACTGTAATATAAATCATCATCTATTTGATTAGACTCTGAATTCTTTGCTAGTTTAAAATATCGATAAGTACCATATTCATCAAATCGTTTACCCCTTCCAGACTTACTTCTATCTGGGCAGGATGGGTTTGCACACTCCCAACTTTTTATAAATACCTCAGGATAAGAATTACCTCTTTGTTCTGTAGTAAAACATGAAGGGCAAGGTACATTAGAATTATCTAATTCAATTTTTTTAAGGATTAAGATTTTAGTTGTTTGATTTTCACTTATATATAAATCTTCAAATTTGTAGCCATATGACATTCCATCATAAAAACTTAAAGCCAAAGTTTGAGCATTTTTAATATTTTTCTCATCTAGAAAATTAGCTAAAATTTTTGTTTGATTTTCACTTTTAAAAGCATGGAATTTTTCTGTATGTTGTACAAAATTTTCAGCATAAATACCAGCCTTATAAATCAATTGCCAAGTCTTATCAAAATCATTTTTATCTTTAATATTATCAGCAAAAACTATAGCCAAGTGCCTGTAGTTAATTAATTTATCATATGTATTAAATATAAATTCATTTATAAAATTAGGATTATAATCATTTCTTTCAAACTCAGCTTGATCAACTTTGTAAATCATTAACGAATAATCTACATTAGAATATTTTTCTTTATAGTAATCTAACCATTTATCAGCGTGTCTGCCGATTTTATTGCCTTTTTCTAAATCCATAATATTTGTTTTTAATGATTTAATAATTTTATCAGGATCATATGTTTCTAGTCTAGAGTAAAAATCATTAAAGACTTCTTTTAATTCCTCTTCATTGTATGTAAAAGTTCTAATTTTATATTCTGAAAACTCTTCTGTATCCAATAATTCATCTCTAAAATAATAGTACTTCCTAAATTTATTTCTCATAACTGTATTGAAAACAATATCGTTTTCTTTTTGTATTCTTTGTAATTCAACTACAAACTCTTTGTCTTTTTTTCTAGTCATTTCAAATACTAATGAAATTAATAACTTATCAGGAATATCCATATTTAATTTATCTTTTACTTTATCAAATTCTTTCATCTTTTTATTCCTCCTGCTGTGATATTACCATCAAAAAAGATATTAATCCACTCATAAATGAAACATCATTTTTTACTTTATATTATCAAAATTAACGTTTTAATTATAACATTTTATGACGCTTTTTACAATGACATTATTAAAGTACATGTTTTGTTACCTGTAATTTTTTATTACCTGTCATAAATGTTATAATTATCTGTTTTAAGTAATCGTGTAAATCGTTGTGTAATCGTTAAATTGTAAGGTAATCGTTAAATTGTAAGGTAATCGTTAAATTGTAGTTATATTTTTTTCGTTTCTGTCTATTTAAAACGTTTATTCATCTAATTCTCAAGAATATAATTTTAAATTATTTCTGGCTGAAAGGACAAACCTTCCTATCTGCCAAACAAAAAAAGGCCTGATACATTTGTATCAAACCTATTCTATCAACTTGGTCCCCGCGGTCGGATTCGAACCAACACGGATTTCTCCACAGGATTTTGAGTCCAGCACGTCTACCAGTTTCATCACGCGGGGTTTTTATTATGCTTAATCATTATAACATTTTAGTTTTTGGTTGTAAATAGACAAAAATAAATAATAGAAAGTAATCTACTATTTATTTTGTCGTACTTAAAAAACGTTTGAATATCGTTAAATATTCTTTTAATAGGCTGTTAACTTGATATTTTTTATTACTAATACCAAACATTGAAATAGCTTCTAAATCATCATTAAATATTATTTGATTAACGTTTAGCCCTATTCCTATTATTACATACTCATACTTATGTGTTATTGTTAGTGTTTCTATTAAAATACCACATAATTTTTTATTTTCATAGTAAATATCATTTGGTTCTTTGAATCTTGATTTTATATTATTTTTAATTAATAAATCCAATAATGAGTTTATTACTACTAATCTAATATCATCAATTAAACTGATATCTATATCTTTTAAAAGGATTGAAAAAAGTAAGTTTTCATCACTGTTTGATAACCATTTTCTTTCAAATTGGCCTCTACCATTTGTTTGATATTTACTCGTTACTACTGTAAAATTAGGAAGATTATCATAGTTTCTCTTTAAATAGTCATTAGTTGAATCAATTTCATCAAAATAGATTAGTTTTAGACTATCCAACGATAAATCTGATAATTGCTTCACTAACAAGTTCTCCTTCAACATAAGCTTTTGTTCGTGCAGAACCAAAGTTTCTTTTCAATTTAATAACTTCTGAAACTAAAGTTAATTTATCTCCCGGAAGTACGCTTTTTCTAAATTTTACTTTATCAGCACCAGCAAATAGAATTAATTTATCTTTATAGTCCTCTAATGACATAAGTGATATTGCACCTGACTGTGCCATTGCTTCAAGAATTAATACTCCCGGCATAACAGGATTACCTGGAAAATGGCCTTTAAAAAACTCTTCATCTTCCTTAACATACTTTATAGCAGTACATGTTTTACCTGATTCAACTGAAACAATTTCGTCAATAAATAAAAATGGTTCTCTATGTGGGATAATACTTTTTACTTTTTCAATATCATTCATAAATTAATCCTCCATTTTTTTGAAAATTAAAACTCCGTTATGTCCACCAAATCCTAAATTCATATTTAATGCGTATTTAATATCTTTTTTTACAAATTTATTTGGTGTATAGTTTAAATCACATTCTTCATCAACCACTTGGTAGTTAATTGTTGGAGGTATTAGACCTTTTCTAAGTGCCTCTATACAAACAATTGATTCAACACCACCTGTAGCTCCTAACATATGTCCTGTCATTGATTTTGTCGAACTTATACTAACTTTATTGGCATAATCTTTAAAAGTCTTCTTTATCGCTAATGTTTCAGTTTGATCATTTAACTTTGTAGATGTACCATGTGCATTTACATACCCAATATCTTTTGGTTCAATATTTGCATCTTTAAGAGCATCAAGAATTGCTCTTGATATTCCTTCTGCTTCACTATCTGGAGCAGTAATATGGTAAGCATCACTTGTTGTTCCATATCCAACAACTTCAGCAAGAATATTAGCACCACGTTTTTTAGCATGTTCATATTCTTCTAGTAAAACAATTCCAACACCTTCACTCATAACAAATCCACTTCGTTCTTTATCAAATGGAATTGAAGATCTGTTTATATCTTCTGATGAACTAAGTGCACGTAGTGAAGCAAAAGAGCTTAAACCTAATTTATTTAATGATGATTCTACTCCACCTGCAAGTGCAAGATCAAGATAACCATCTTTAATACTACGATATGCTTCTCCAATAGCATTATTAGAAGCTGAACAAGCTGTTACAATCGGAACAACAGGTCCTTTAAGACCGTATTTTATTGAAATAACTGCACCTGGCATGTTAATTATTGTATTTGTTGTAAAGTATGGTGATATTCTACTAAATCCTTTTACTAAGCCTATTTGTGCTTGTTCAAATAAAGTATTAATTCCACCAATTCCACTTGTTACATATACACCAAAACGATATGGATCATACTCACTTTCAGAAACTTTTGAACCTTCAAATGCTTCTTTTGCAGCAAGTAAAGCAAGTAAAATTACTCTGTCATTCTTTCTTATTTCTTGATGATCAAAATGTTCTGAAAAATCTAAATCTTTTATTTCACCTGCAATTTTAACTTTAAAATCTGTTGTGTCAAAAGATTTAATATAATCAATACCATTTTTACCTTTAATCATATTTTCAAACATTTCATTAACATTATTTCCAACTGGTGTTACAGCACCTTGTCCTGTAATTACAACTCTTCTTTTCATTAGATTGATAAACCTCCATCAATAGCTATTACTTGTCCTGTTATATAACTTGCGTCATCACTAACTAAGAACTTAACTGCTTTTGCAACATCAGATACTACGCCAATTCTTGATAAAGGAATATGCTTTACTGCTTCATCAATAATTGCATCAGATAATTTTTCAGTCATTTCTGTATCAATGAATCCAGGTGCAACCACATTTACAGTGACATTTCTAGATGCAAGTTCTTTTGCTAGTGATTTACTTAATCCAATAACTCCTGCTTTTGCAGCACTATAATTCGTTTGTCCGATATTTCCTCTTATTCCCGCAACACTCGAAATATTAACAATTCTCGCATTTGGAGATTTTAATAAGTATTTACTTGCTACTTTACAAACATTCCAAACACCTTTTAAATTTACATCAATAACACTATCAAATTGTTCTTCTTTCATTCTTAAAATTAAGGCATCACTAGTTATACCTGCATTATTAATAACTATATTTAAAACCGGAAAAACTTCATTCACTTTTTTAAGTAGGTTTTCTACTTCTTCATATTTACTAACATCAGCTTGAATAGCAATAGCTTCAACACCTAAACTCTTCATTTCTTCAACAATTTTTGATGCTTCTTCTTGTCTTTTTCGATAATTAATTGCTACATTAATACCACTTCTTGCAAGTTCAAGAGCAATTTCCTTACCTATTCCTGCTGATCCTCCAGTAACTAATGCGTATTTTTTATTATTTTCCATTAAATCCATCTCCTTCCAATATTTCTAAATCAGTCAATTTATTAATATTAAACGTTTTTACTTCCGGATAATTTTTCTTTATTAATTGTGTTAATACATTTCCAGGTCCAATTTCAATAAACTCTTGATATCCATTATTTATCATTTCTTCAATACTTTGATAAAATTTTACGGGTGACTTTATTTGTTGTTCCATGTTATCTAATAATTCATCATATATTAATGGCTTACCTGTTACATTCATAAAACATTCTTTTTCATTCTCATTTGTTTTAAAACTTTTCAAATATGTTTTTAATAAAATACCTGCTTCACTCATTAAATTAGAATGAAATGCTCCACTAACATTTAATGGTAGAACTCTTTTAACACCTAATTCTTTTAGTACTTTTGAAGCTTGTTCAATTCCTAAACTTGTTCCTGATATAACAATTTGATTTTTAGAATTATAGTTAGCAATTGTCACATAATTTTCTTTCGATACTTCATTACATATTCTTTCTATATCAGATAGATTTGCATTTAATACAGCAGCCATTCCACCTTGATTTTTAGTTGATGCTTCATTCATTAGTTTTGCTCTTTTATCAATTATTCTTATAATTGATTCAAAATCATATATTCCTGATGCGTATAATGCAACATATTCTCCAAGACTAAATCCAAGAAATCCGTTAATATCAATACCATACTCTAAAAATCTTTCATACATAATAATTGTTATTAAAGCAACTATTGGTTGAGTATACAATGTATTGTTTAGCTCTCCATTTTCATTTTCGAGAATTTTTCTAATATCATATCCTAAGATTTTTGTTGCTTTGTTTATTAAATTTTCTGCTTTATCATTGTTAAGAAAATCAATTCCCATATTAGTATATTGACTTCCTTGACCTACAAAAAGTACTGCTCTTTTCATAATACTTCTAAACTTTCTTTATATTCATTAACTCCATCAAAAAGATCTTCTAGAACTTCTTTAACAGTTTTTTCTTCTTTTACTAATCCTGATATTTGACCAGCCATAAAAGACCCTTCTTCAACATTTCCATCAAATACCGCTTTTCTTAATGAACCTAGCGTCATTTTCTCTAATTCTTCAAGTGAAACATCTGTTTTAGCAAGTGCTATATAATCAACTGCCATTTTATTTTTAATTACACGAACTGGTGCTTTATCAGATCCTGTAATAACTGTGCTAGTATCGGTTGCGTCTATAACCATTTTTTTAAAATTATCATGAACTGGACATTCTTTAGTCGCTAATAACACTGTTCCAATTTGGACTCCTTTTGCACCTAATGCAAAAGCTGCTAAAACACCACGTTTATCAGCAATTCCACCTGCTGCTATTACTGGAATATTAACTGCATCTACAACTTGAGGAATCATCGCCATTGTTGTTAATTTTCCAATATGGCCTCCAGCTTCCATTCCTTCAGCTACGACAGCATCAGCACCAGCTTTTTCCATTCTTTGAGCAAGCCTTGCTGCTGGAATAACCGGAATAACAATAATACCAGCATCTTTCCAATCTTTAATATAAGGCCCAGGATTTCCTGCTCCTGTTGTTACAACTTTAACTTTTTCTTCTATGACCATTGCCGCAATATCCTTTGCATGTGGACTCATAAGCATAATATTTACACCAAATGGCTTATCAGTTAATTTTTTACATTTTCGAATTTCTTCTCTAACCCAATTAACATCATTTCCACCTGATCCAATTAGTCCTAATCCTCCTGCATTTGAAACTGCTGATGCAAGTTCTGCTGTTGCTATGTTAGCCATTCCACCTTGAATGACAGGATACTTAACTCCTAATAATTCACTAATGTTCTTCATTATTATTCTCCATTTCTGTACTTATAACTTTATAAACACCGATGTTTCTAAATTTTTGATATCGTTTATGTAATAATTCATTAATTTCAATATTTTGATATTTATTAAGCGAGTTACTTAAAAACTTTTTGAATGCTTCAATTCCAAGTTTTGGATTAATGCTAAGTGGTTCTACTTCAGGGATTATTTCATCAATTACTCTAAGCTCTAATAAATCACTAGCTGCTAATTTCATCATCTCTGAAACTTCTGGCGCTTTTTTACTATCTTTAAATGAAATACTTGCAAATCCTTCAGGTGATAAAACTGAGTAAATACTATTTTCAAACATTCCAATATAATCTGATACACCAATAGCTAACGCCCCACCAGAACCACCTTCACCTAAAACAACAGTAATGATTGGAACTTTTATTTGCATCATCTCTTTTAGATTAACAGCAATCGCGTTTGCTTGTCCACGTTCTTCTGCACCAACACCAGGATAAGCACCTGGAGTATCAATAATTGTTAAAATTGGTCGATTGAATTTTTCAGCTTGCTTCATTAATCTTAATGCTTTATGATAGCCTTCTGGATGTGCCATTCCAAAGTTTCTATTTATTTTATCTTTTGTATCGACACCTTTTTCATTACCAATAATTGTTAATGAAATTCCATTAAAACTTCCAAGTCCAGCAATTATTGCTTTATCATCACCAATTAATCTATCTCCGTGTAATTCTAAAAAATCAGGAAAAACTTCCTTAATTAATGTTTTAGTTGTTATTCGATTTGCGTGTCTTGCTAGTTGAACTTTTTCCCATGCATTATTCATTTTATTTCACCTTATGAAATGATATTAATCTTGATATCGTATTTTTCATATCTTTTCTTTGGACTATTAAATCAATTTGTCCTTTTTCCATTTGAAATTTCTCAGTTTGAAATCCTTGTGGAAGGTCTTGTTGAATTGTTTGTTTAATTACTCTTGCTCCTGCAAATCCAATCAATGAAGTTGTTTCTGCAATATTTATATCGCCAAGTGCCGCAAAAGATGCAGCAACTCCACCAGTTGTTGGGTTAGTCATTATACTTATATATAATCCTTTAAAGTAACTAAGTGCTGCTGATGTTTTAGCCATTTGCATTAAAGAGATAATCCCTTCTTGCATTCTTGCTCCGCCTGATGCAGAGAAAATCACTAACGGAATCTCTTCACTTCCAGCAAATTCAATAAGTCGTGTTATTTTTTCTCCAACAACACTTCCCATACTTCCCATAATGAAATTACTATCTAAAACACCAATTGCAACTCGTTCATTATTAATATTTGCTTCCCCACATAAAAAAGCTTCATTATTACCAGTTAGTTCTTTACCAGCTTTTAATTTATTATCATATCCGGGTATATTTAAAAAGTTGACGGATTCTAAATCATCAAACATTGGTTTAAATGTATTCTTATCAACTGTAACTTCTAATCTTTTTTGTGCACCAATTCTAAAGTGATGTCCACAATATGGACAAACATACATACTCTCTTCCAAATCTTTAGTATATAAAGCACTTAAACATTGCTCACATTGACTAAATATATGTTCTGGAATATTAATTGGTTTAAATTCATATTCTTTTTTTCTAACAATTTTTCTAAATTCAATTAATCGTTTTTTTCGCTCATTTAACAATTGTTTCATGATACTCCTCCAAGAATAGGGAATGGAATTTAGCAACAAATCCTGTATCGTAATTTCCTCTTATAAAATCTGGATGATGTGTAATTAAATAAACGTATTCTAGGTTTGTCTTAATTCCTTCAATAACTAGTTGTTCCAAAGCAACACGCATCTTTCTAATTGCTTCAATTCGTGTTGGAGCAACAACTATTACTTTACCAATCATTGAATCATAAAAAGGTTGAACATCATAATCCGGATATATAAAACTATCAAATCTTACACCCATACCACCTGGCACTAAAATTCTTTTAATTCTTCCTGGTGTTGGCATAAAGTTATTAACCGGATCTTCAGCTGTTATTCGACATTCAATAGCATGTCCCAATATTTTGATATCTCTTTGTTTAATTGATAATGCTTGGCCAAATGCAACCCTAATTTGCTCTTTAACAATATCAACACCTGTTATCATTTCAGTAACCGGGTGTTCAACTTGAATTCTAGCATTCATTTCAATGAAATAGTATTTTCCTTTATTATCAACCAAAAACTCAATTGTTCCAGCACTCGTATAACCAACAGCTTTAGCTATCTTAATAGCCGCCATTCCTAACTTTCTTCTTAATAATTCATTAACAGCATTTGATGGTGCTTCTTCAATCATCTTTTGATTTCTTCTTTGTAACGAACAATCTCTTTCAAACAAATGAACTACATTACCATAATCATCTGCTAATATTTGCACTTCAACATGTCTTGGATTATCGATATATTTTTCAATGTATAAAGCTTTATCCCCAAAACTTGTTTCTGCTTCTAATGATGTTTTTTCAAAAACTTTTAAAAAATCTTGATCAGAATAAACAACATTTATTCCTCTTCCACCACCACCAGATGTAGCTTTGAACATAACCGGATATCCAATTCTTTTAGCAACTGCCATACCTTCTTGAACATCTTTAATAATATCATTACTACCTTCAATTATTGGCACTAAGTTCTTTTTAGCAATTTTTCTTGCCTCTGCTTTTTTTCCCATTTTTTCCATTACTTCTGATTTAGGTCCAATAAACTTTATATTACATTCCTCAACTAATTTCACAAACTTTGGATTTTCTGATAAAAAACCATATCCAGGATGAATTGCCGTACACCCAGTTGATATGGCAGCACTTAATATTCTATTCATATTCAAGTAACTATCTTTTGATCTTTCACTACCAATACAAACTGCTTCATCTGCTAAATCAACATGTAAACTATCTTTGTCAGCGGTTGAATAAACTGCAACAGTAGCAATTCCCATTTCTTTTGCAGCTCTAATAATTCTTACAGCAATTTCTCCTCGATTGGCAACTAATATTTTATTTTGTATTTGCATCGCTAACTACCTTAAACAAAACATCATTATATCCAACAACATCACCATTTTTAAAGAAAACTTCTTCAACAGTTCCTGTTATATCAGATTTAATCTCGTTCATAATTTTCATTGCTTCAATTATACAAACTGTATCACCTTTATTAACTCTACTTCCAACTTCTAAATAAGGTTTAGATTCTGGAGTTGCAGATTCATAAAACGTTCCAACTAATGGAGATTTTATTACTAATTCAGGTAAATTAATTTGTGGTTCAATTTCATTTTTAACTTCTTTAATAGTCTGAAATATACTTTCATCAATCTTATTTTTTGAAAGTTTTATTTTAAACTCGCCCATCTCAAGCTCTAAAGTCATTAAGTTTGATTCTTCAAATTCCTTCATAATGGTTTGGATTTCTTTTAACTTAACTTCTTTCACTTTTGTCAATCCTTTCACTATTGTAAGAACATTCTTCATTTTTGCTCTTCATCAATTACACATATTATACCATTTTTTTCCATTTTTTAGAAAAATCACTATCTAATAATAAAAAAAGATGTTCAATTTTAGTTTGAACATCAAAATAATATTTATTTTTCAATTATTCTTAATCTTTCTTTTTTAAAATAAAAATATTTCACTTATTTAAAGTTTTTTTTATTTTAGTCTAATTGAAATTGACTATTATATAATTCAGCATAGAATCCATTTTCACTTAGAAGTTTATCGTGATTTCCAGATTCAATAATATCGCCATTTTTCATAACAAGAATTAAATCAGCATTTTTAATTGTTGATAATCTATGTGCAATTACAAAACTTGTTCTACCTTTCATCAATTCATCCATTGCTTTTTGAATTAATGCTTCAGTTCTAGTATCAACACTTGATGTTGCTTCATCAAGAATTAATAATGGCGAGTTTTTAATCATTGCACGTGCGATTGTTATTAATTGTTTTTGTCCTTCAGATAAACTTGATTTATCAGTTAAAATAGTTTCATATCCATCTGATAAAGTTCTAATAAAATGATCAAGTCCTAAAGTTTTACAAGCTTTAACAACATCTTCTTTAGTCACATTTTCTTGACTATAAATTATATTATCATAAACTGTTCCTTCAAAAATCCAAGTATCTTGTAAAACCATACAAAATTGGTCATGAACATTTTCTCTAGTAACATCATTTGTATTAATGCCATCTATTTTGATACTTCCTTCATTTATTTCATAGAATCTCATTAATAGATTAACAATAGTTGTTTTTCCTGCTCCTGTAGGTCCAACAATAGCAACTTTTTCACCAGCATTAATTTTCGCACTGAAATCATTAATAATTACTTTTTCAGGATTATATCCGAATTTAACATTTTTAAATTCGACTATTCCTTTTGTATCACTAATTTTTTCTTGTTTATAATCTTCATTTTCAAGTTCTTCTTGTTCTAGAAATTGGAATACTCTCTCACTTGCAGCAGCGGTTAGTTGGAAACTATTAATACCTTGTGCCATTGATCCTAATGAGTTAGTAAAGAATCCAACATATGACATAAATGCAATAATAACTGAAAATTCAATAATTGTATTAGCTACAAGTACAGCACCAATAATTGAAACTGCAACATAACCTAAATTACCAATAAATGAGAATAAAGGCATCATTAATCCAGAAAAGAATTGTGACTTCCATGCACTATTATAAAGTTTGTCATTAATCACTCTAAAGTCCTTTATTGATTTTTTACTTGCATTATATGATTTTACTACACTGTGATTAGTGTATATTTCTTCAACAAAACCATTTAATTCCCCAATTTGCATTTGTTGTGCAATAAAATGTTTTTGTGACTTTGACATAATAAATCCTACTAATAAGAATCCTATTATACTAGAACCAATTGCAGCAAAAGCTAAAATCCAATTAGTAATAAACATCATTAATATTGATCCTAAGAATAATATAATTGCCGAAATAGTACTTGAAATACTTTGATTCATTGTTTGACCAATTGTATCAACGTCATTAATAACTCTACTTATTGTATCACCGCTATTTGTTGAGTCAAAATATTTCAATGGAATCTTATTAATCTTTTCAGCTAATTTTTTTCTCATATCATTTTCAACTCTTCTAGTGACAGTTGACATAATAAAACTTTGTGTAGCATTTAATAACATAGCGATTACAAATAAAGTAACCAAAGTGATTGTTATCTGCTTAACTCGGTCCATATCTATTCTTGTAAATAATGGTAGACCCGTTGTAGTATCAAGTTTCGCTATAACAGCTATCTCGGTAACAAGTTGTTGTAATATTTTTGGACTAGCAACTTGAATAACTGTTGCACCAATAACAGCTAAAATTGCTATTATTATAAACAGATTATATTTTCTAGAAAACTTTAATAATTTTACCCATGAATCTTTAAGATTAGTTGGCTTTTCTTTTTTCATCTTTTGATTTCTTTTCATGCCAATTCCTCCTCACTTAATTGCGATAAGGCAATTTCTTTATATACAGAACTTGTTTTTAAAAGTTCATGATGCGTTCCAATGCCAGCAACCTTACCTTCATTTAAAACAACAATTTTATTTGCATCCATAATTGTTCCTATTCTTTGAGCAACAATCATACTTGTAACACCTTTTGTTTCTTTTCTCAAAGTTGTACGTAATTTTCTATCTGTTTTATAGTCAAGTGCGCTAAATGAATCATCGAAAATTAAGATTTCCGGCTCTCTTGCGATTGCTCTTGCGATTGCAAGTCTTTGTTTTTGACCACCAGATAAATTTGTTCCTCCTTGTGCAACAGGAGCATCTAGTTTTTCAGGTAATTCTTCAACAAAATCTTTTCCTTGAGCAATCTCTAATGCTTTCCAAACATCATCATCTGTTATATCTTTATATGAACTTTCTCCATATGCAACATTAAATTTAATTGTTCCTTTAAATAAAACAGCTTTTTGAGGTACATATCCGATTTTATCGTGTAATTCACCTAAACGGTATTTTTTGATATCTACATCATCAATTAAAATTTCACCTTCAGTTGCATCATAAAATCTTGGTATAAGATTAATTAATGTTGATTTTCCACTACCAGTTGATCCGATAAAAGCAATCGTTTCTCCTTGATTAACTTTAAAACTAACATCTTTAATAACATATTCTTCAGCACCAGGATATTTAAAACTTACATTTTTAAACTCTACAGTTCCTTTAACACCATTATCATCTGAAACTCCCGCTCCATCTTTAATTGATGGTTTAGTAAGTAATACTTCATTGATTCTTTTTCCTGAAACAAGTGTTCTTGGTAAAATAATAAATATCATTACTAACATCATAAATGCCATAACAACTTGCATTGCATATTGAATGAATACAATCATAGATCCAAATAATTCTGTTTGTAGTAATAAATTACCATGATTTTTATCAATTAAATAAGCTCCTATAACATAGATTGATAATGATAAGAAACTCATTAACATATTGATAAGCGGATTTAACATAGACATACTTCTACTTGTAAATAGATTGATGTTAGTTAATTCATCATTTGCCTTTCTAAACTTTTCTTCTTGATATTCCTCAGCATTATATGCTCTAATCACACGTACACCTTGTAGGTTTTCTCTTGTAACTACAGTTAATTGATCCACCATTTTTTGAACTTTTTTAAATTTAGGTACCACAAAGAACATAACAACTAAGACTAATATTAGTAGCAATCCAATAACTGTTCCTGTAGCAATCGACCATTCAGTTCCTTTAACAGTGATTTTTGTTATAGCCCATATCGCTAAAATTGGTGCCTTAATTAGTAACTGCATTCCCATAGTAATAAACATTTGAACTTGACTAACATCATTTGTCGTTCTAGTTATTAAACTAGCAGTAGAAAAATTGTTAATATCATTTTTAGTAAATGAGTCAATTTTTTTAAACATTGATATTCTTAATGTTTGTGAGAAAGTTGCTGCAATTCTTGCCATCATAAAACCTACAATAAATGCGGCTAATAGGCTTCCAAGTGCACATAATAACATATACCCACCATTAATCCATATCTCTTTTAAGACTGGGTTTGGAGTTTGTAACTGTTTAGTAACTTGCTCCATATATTCAGGTAATTTTAAATCAAGCCAAACTTGTAATACAATTAAACCGACACTTGCAAGTATCATTATCCATTGTTCAATTTTTAAATACTTTAATAATCTAAGCATTTATTTTCACCTCTTTTTCTTCCATAATTGAAGAAATCTTTCTTGTAAGTCTAATAAGTTCTGTTGCATCTTCTTGCCCTAATTTTGATAACAATCCTGCAACATCACTAACGATTGTATTAATAATTTTTTTAGCGTATTTTTCACCTTTATCTGTTAATTTAACAATTATTTTCCGTCTATCAACCTGATTAACTTCTCTTCTAATATATCCTTTTGATTCTAGTGAATTAAGTATTGCAGCAACTCTTGCTGTAGAAATATTCATCTCATTACTAATATCTCCAGGAGTAATATCTTCTTTTTTCATAGTCAATAATTGCATAATAAATCTTTCACCAGCAAATGTGGAGTTAATCTTACGATTAGCTTTCATTTGTCCTAGGTTATGCATTTCATCTATAAAATCTTTTGCTAAATCATCATATTTCATAATTACACCTCAAATTATCTAACAATGTTAGTATTATAATATCGTTAGTTATTATTTGCAAGAATAAAACTTCTTTTTTTATTATAATACGTTAAATTATACACTACTATTGTGCATTACACAATACATAAATAAAAAAAAAGAACATCATACATAATGTTCTTCAGCTCCATATATTTTTTTTTGATTATAGCTATTGTATAAAAATTTATTAACTCTATAAAAGAAAATAATTGCAAGATTATAAATGATTAAAACAAACGGATAATATATGATCATTAATACTATGCTACTTTGAAAAAATGGTATTGCATCGGCACTTAGTAATAAATATATAAATCTATAAGTTCCTTCATAATCAATAAAATTAGCCATAAAAAGTGCATGGATTGCAATAATAAAAGTTATAATATTTATCTTTAAAACTTCGTCCCTATAATTAAACTTATACTTTGTCATATAAAGCACAGATAAAAAATATAAAATACTATGGCTTAACATTCCTAAGATAAAGCCAGGCATTATATTTAATGCTTTGTGAGTATTCACCATATTATTAATATTAAAAACAAGTGTTACCAAATACCCTAAACCAGATATAAATGCTCCTGTTGTTGCAGCGCCTAATAACTCTTTTTTATTTGTTAAAATTACTATTGGGAAAAAGAAATAAAATACTGCTGAAAATTCAACAGGATACTTAGTATATTTACCGACAACCATTCCACTTAATACATCAATTGATTTATAAATTAATAAAAACAAGGCAATTCCTTTTAAAATTTTCTCATTGCTAAGATAATCTTTTTTTATCATATAAAACGAAATTATTGTAAGTAGAATAAGTAATGTAAGTGCTAAAACATTTAAAATCATATAGATACTCCCCGTATGTTTGAATTTCAAATCAAAAATATTATACTATATTTCTATATTTTTTTATATCTTTTTAATCATTGTGACATATTTACTTTCTTTGTAGCCAAGTTTTTGATATAAAGTTTTTGCACGATAATTTGATCTTCCTACTTCTAATTTAATTGCATACACTTCATCTCGATATTTTTCTTCAACAAATTTAAAGATTTTTCTTCCAATTCCATTTCCTTGATATTTATCTCTAATATATAAATCCTCAAAAAAAAGAATTGTTCCACCATATTCTGTTGCAAATCCAAAAGCAATAATAAAAAAACCAATCACATCTTTTTTATTAAAAATTAAATATCCATCAATATATGGACTATCCTCAATAATATGCTTAAAAGTGCTTTCTATTTCTTCATCATTAATCGGATTCTCAACTACTGGAAAAATATAAAATTCTTTTGTCAATTCCAAAAATATTTCATAGTCATTTTCAGTCATTTTTCTAATCATTCTATCATTCCTCTCATGATTATCAAATTTAGTACAAAACTACCTATATCATTTTTGAACTACTATATCTAGTATACCATATTAACTATTGAAAAAGAAAAAGGTAGCAATACTGCCACCTTAAAATAATTATAATTTCCCTACTAAATCAATTCCAGGTTTTAATGTTTCTTCTCCTGGATTCCAATTTGCTGGACAAACTTCATCACCATGTTTCGCAACGAATTGTGCAGCTTGTAGTTTTCTAACTAAATCACTTGCACTTCTACCAATCCCCATATCATTTACTTCATAAGCAACAATTACACCTTCAGGGTTTACAATAAAACTTCCTCTTAATGCTTGCCAGTTTTCTTCAACTAGTACTTCAAAATCTTTTGCTAGTTTTCCTGCTGGATCTGCAAGCATTGGAAACTTGATTTTTTTGATTTTACTTGATGCATCATGCCATGCTTTATGTACAAAGTGTGTATCAGTTGAAACTGAATATACTTCACATCCTAATTTTTTAAATTCATCATAATGATTTGCAAGATCTTCTAATTCTGTAGGACATACAAAACTAAAATCAGCTGGATAGAAGACAATTGCATTCCATTTCCCTTCTAAGTCTTTATTAGCAATCTCAATAAACGCATTATCATGATATGCTTGCACACTAAATGGACTAACTTTTTTCCCAATTAATGACACTATAAATCACCTTCCTGTTTCTTATTTATACTGCTAATTATACATAGGATAATCTAATATTTCAAACTTAATGCATATTTATTTTTGATATAAACTTTCCATTACATTTTTAGTTTGTTCTTGTAGTTCTTTAATAGCATCATTGCTACTAATTGTTAAATCAGGATAAATTGGTTTTCCAATTCTTAAATATATTTTTCGCTTCTTTTTCTTTCCAACATATTGAAAGTCAATTAAGATTGGAAGAATTGGTGATGAAGCATTTACTGCTAATTTAAAAGCTCCTTTTTTAAATTCTCTTAGTTCGTTATCATAAGGAACTAATTCACCTTCCGGATAAAAATGAATCCATTTTCCTTTATTAACAAGTTTAGTCATTTCAATAAAAAAAACCTTATTTTCAAATGATGAATCTGGTATCGGAATTGTACCAAACATACTAACTAGACTTCCAATAATAAACCTTTTAAAATTGGCCTTCATTCCTGTATATGCTACTCTCCGTGGAAAAGCTGCTAATCCAACCATTACAGAATCAAGCATATGAACATGATTTGAAACTAAAATAGCACCATTGTTTAAATCTTCTAAATTTCTTCTTCCTTCAATTTTGACTTTTAAAAAGAATAGATTATATAACGATAATATTGGTACAGCAAATGCGTAGAAGAATATATTCGAAATAATTCTAGTTAGTCGAGATTTTTTTACTTTTTTAATTATTTTTCTTCCTCTTTTAGTATTTACTAACCTCTCATTTTTATTCTCAAAAATCGCTAGTTTTAGCATACTTTCAAAAGATCGAATAACATTATCCATTTTAAATCTCTTACTTGAATTACGATAAACTCTTTTCATTCTAATTCGTTCTGTTTTATTAGTAAACCAATAATCAATCTTTTTAATTAATTCTTTTTTAGTTTTAATTGACAAATTACTTCTTTCATCTAGTGAAAACTCTTTAGTTAAACTTTTTTTATTACTTATAACTAAAGGAATATTACCTGATGCAAGTATATCAATCCCTTTAACTTCTTCAAGTTCAATTTTTGAAGAGTAAATAAACAAATCTGTATTATTAATTGCAATCTTAAGTTCATCTAAATCATCTAAGAGATTGATTCTTACATTATACTTATTTGCTAATTCAATAACTTTATCTAAGTACTTACCGATTCCATAAAAATTAACTACAACAGAATTTTTATTTTCATATTTCTTTAATGCTTTAATAATAAATTCTTGTTCATTTCGATGATTAAAATTACCCACCATCAAAATTCTAAAATCATTTGATTTAACGCTTAGTTTTTCGTTATAAAATGTTTTATTTACTTTTGCATATAAAACATGCAGTTGATTTGGATAATTATATTTTTTTAATTCCTTTGCTACATGAAATGTAGGGCAATGAACATGCTTAGTTTTTTTGAAAATATTCTTTAAATATCTCATATAAACATATCTTCTTGAAACTGACATCTCATCATCATTTTCTAGTAACAATGTCGTAGTTATTGGTTTATTATTATCCTTCGCAAGTTTAAAAAAGTGTTCACTATCCTTTAACGGCATAAACACATGCATAATATCAATATCTTTAATAAAATTTCGATAGTCATCTTTTATTTTATCATTGAGTATTAATTTTTCTTTTTTATTATATTCAATTTTATAGTATAACTCGCTATGATTGATCAAGGGGATAATCATTTTTACTTCATGTCCCTTTTTTTCAAGTTCTTTTTTAAACTTTTCAGCTTGAGCAATACTTTTACTATTATCTGCTACAAAAACAATTTTCATTTTCAGTCCCCCAACACTATCTATTATATCAAAAAAAGAGGCTCTTATGTCTTTTTAAGAAAAAAACGAACCTTATTTTGGCTCGTTTTCATCTCTGTATACAACAAACTTTGTATATAAAAATTCTAAAACAAAATTTGTTATCATTGCAAGTGCTAAAACAATATACTCGTTAGCACCATTTTTCTCAAAATAATTACCCATAATAGCAGATATTGGTGTAAAAACTATATAGAATAATAAAACCAAAAGCATTGCTTTTTTCACGTCATTAGTTGCTTTAAAAGTAAACTTTCGATTAAATGTGAAATTCCATATTATTGATAATAATAATGAAATAATATAGTTAATCCCATAATCACCATTAAATATTGGTATCAATTCATTCAGAATTGCAAAACTTGCAATTTGAATAATACCTGCTGATATCGAAAATAAGGTAAATTTCAATACCTGCTTAAAACTACTATTTTGCTCCATTTTTTTCTCTCTCTTCATTACTTGCTGTTTAGTTTCTCCATGTCTAACTCATTTTCTGATTTTGCAACTAAAACTGCTGTAACCCCAGCACCAGTTACATTAATCATTGTTCTTCCCATGTCAACTAACGCATCAACTGCAAAAACAATAGCAATACCTTCTATTGGTAATCCAAGTGCTGAAAGTGTTACTGTTGCTGCAATAGTTGCAATTCCTGGAACACCTGCAATACCAATTGATGATATCGTTGTTATTAATACTAATAATAACACTTTTACTATATCAAAATCAATACCAAAAACATTTGCTGTAATTACTGCTACCATTGCTGGGAAGATTCCCCCACAAGCATTCATACCGACATTAGCTCCAATTGGGGCAACAAAGTTTGCAACACGATCTGATACACCAACATCTTCAGTCAATGCTTTAATTGATACTGGCATTGTCCCATAACTACTTTGTGTTAAGAATGCAACAGTCATTGCACTCCAATATTTTCTTATGAACTTAAATGGAGAAATGCCATGTGCAGCTAATAAGCCCATTTGAACAATAACAAAATGAACAAACATTGCTAAATAAATTATTAGTATATATTTTCCAAGCATCTTTAATGTTTCAAAATTATTTCTACCAACTGCATATGCCATAAAAGTAAAGACAGCATATGGTGTCATTTTTAAAACAATCTTTGTGACTCTAACCATTATTGCATTTAATGAATTGTTAAATTCTACAAAAGGCTTTACACGTTCTGGATGTCTCTTCTTTTCAATTATAATTGCTATTGAAACAAATAAAGCGAAAATAACCACAGGAATTGCTACATTACCACTAAGTGCTGTAAAAATATTATTTGGGAAGAAATTTAAAATAACATTTTCAATTGGGACTATTGTTGGAGGAGTTCTTGTTCCTACTTCATATCCTTTTCCAAGACTAAATATACTAGCAAATGCAAATCCTATTATAGTTGCTATCGCTGTTGTTAGCAATAACCAAAACAATGTTTTTACACCGATTTTTTTTAGTTTATCAGTACTTTCAAGTGTTGTAAAACTCTTAATAATCGCTGTTAGAACAAGTGGCATAATAACCATTTGAATTAACTTAAGATATAAGTCTCCTATTGGTTTTATAACCCTAATTATTGTTAGGTCACTTGTTGATCCATTTGATGTATATGGGCTTGTTGTTTGTCCCAAGGTTAAACCAACTAGAATACCTAACCCCATACCAATTAAGACTCTAATACTAAATTTCCATTTTTTACTACCTGTATAGAATAAAAATCCTATAACTAATATTGTAACTATATACAATACTAACTTTTGCCAACTATCTATTTTATAGTTATTAAACATTTATATCATCCTTTCATGAGTATTAAAATTATACTTAATTTATTGTTTTTTTGCACAAAAAAAGCACTTTAAAAGTACTTTTTAAATCAAATTATTAATAATGTCCTAAATCCTCTTGCACCATAGTAACTTTCTGCTCCATTATGATACAGAAAAACAGTATCATAACGCTTATCACAAAATAGTGCTCCACCTAATTTTCTGATATTTTCAGGAGTTTTAATCCAGCTAGATGTTTTCAAATCAAAATCACCTAATGTTTGTAAATAACGATACTCTTTTTCATTTAATAATGATACACCCATTTTTTTAGCCATTTCAACAGCACTATTTACTGGTTTATTTACTTTCCTTGATTCAAGAGCTTCATTGTCGTAACAAAAGCTTCTTCGACCAATTGGTGATTCACTAGAACAGTCCATAAAATGATACTCATTTTTATCTTTATCATAAAAAACAACATCTGGCATACCACCAGTTTCTTCCATCATTATAAGTGAATTTATTATGCTTTCTGAGGCACTTTCTAATTTTTTTAAGACATCATTAAATTCAATGTTTGAATGTCTATTCTTATTTTCTGAAAATCTCTTTTTTAATACTTCTAAAAGTTCCTTTTTACTCATACAATCACCAACTTTCATAGTTTAAAATTACCATTTTTTAAACAACATGTCAATTAAAGTGATATTTAAATTTATTTATACTCTATCATTCTAGAATCCTTTACTAATTCACCTGAATAGGTAGTTAATTCTTGAAAACCAATTAAGATCTTTCATATAAAAATAAAAGGTGTGCTAATTAGTAATAAATTAACACACCTTTTAATTAAATATTTTATTTGCTTTATTATATTCGTATTCTAATACTTCACTACCATACTCACTTATTTGTTTGTATAATCTCTTAACTTCAAGATTTAACTTAAATCTATTTATAAACCCTTGAGTATTCTTTAATTCTCTTTCTTTTTCTAAAAGAACTTCATTTAATTCATCTACTCTTCTTAAACTGTATTCATATTTATTAATTGATATATTTTTATGCATAACTAATTACCTCTCTTTCTTTTACAACTAAATTATATCAAAAATATTTGTAAAAAAAAGTGA
The DNA here is from genome assembly GCF_900660745.1 of Haploplasma axanthum. Classification (GTDB taxonomy): domain Bacteria; phylum Bacillota_I; class Bacilli_A; order Acholeplasmatales; family Acholeplasmataceae; genus Haploplasma; species Haploplasma axanthum. The sequence continues at coordinate 1,436,793 of NZ_LR215048.1, forward strand.
TCTAACTTATAATAACGCTTACTATTTTATGAAAATGTTTTCTTAAAAAAATGATAGCGTTTAACTATTTTTACAGACATTATTTTTTGTTTTTTTCTGGTTTTAAGTAAATTAAAAGGTGTGCTAATTAAAACTATTAACACACCTTTTAGTTAAAGCTTTTATTAAATTTGTTGTTTTCGTATTCCATTACTTCACTACCATACTTGCTGATTTCTTTGTAAATCTTTTTGATTTCAAGTTTCAACTTAAGTACATTAAAGAAACCTTTAGTATCATTTAATTCTCTTTCTTTTTCTAAAAGAACTTCATTCAACTCATCTACTCTTCTTACATTGTATTCATTTTTGTTATCTGATATATGTCTGTACATTTTTTATTCCTCCTCTTTCTTTTTACACTTAAATTATATCATTATAAAAACTAAAATAAAGTCTTATACTCAATAATAACGCTTACTATTTTATGAAAATGTTTTCTAAAAAAATGATAGCGTTTAACTAATTTAATTATAAAAAAAGACTACAAATTTGTAGTCGATTATCTATAAAAGAAAATGCCACCTATTATAGGTAGCATTATTTAATTTCAAGATGGCGTTCGCCAAGGGATTCGAACCCCTGACCGACGGCTTAGAAGGCCGTTGCTCTATCCAGCTGAGCTAGGCGAACATATTTATTTTTCGGACGTATATAATTATAGCGTATTATTAATGAAAAGTAAAGGGTAAAATGCGTTATTTTAAATATTTTCGCCTATTTTATCATTCATTAATTTAACAGAAATAAATCTATCAAAAATAACTTAAACTTATAGTTATATTAAACAATAAAATCAGATAGATAGAATCATTTATTCTATCTATCATGACTTTAAACAGTGTTTTATTTTAATTTACCTAATGAATTAATTTTTCTAATAATTCTATTTAATGCTTTTGTATCTTCTTCACCTAAATAATTACTAATTTTGATTAGTGGTGAATAGTATTTATCAATTACTTGATCAACATATTTATGTGCTTCAGTTGTCATTTCTAAGTTAATAATTCTCTTATCAACATTTGAGGCAATCTTTATTATTAAACCACGTTCTTCTAAATCATTTACTTTATGAGTTACTGCAGGTAATGTTAAACCTAATCTTAGAGCAATATCAGTTAATTTAATTTTTTCTCTACTATCATCATGGAATTTAATACAAAATAAGACGTTTAAATCAGCATCTGTTAACTCTTTTGAGTAACGTTTGTACGCACCATTCTTTCTGAATTTTTGTAAATTTATATCTAATGTTTGTAAGTTTTGGTATTTTTTCATTTCAATTCTCCTTTATTGTTTTTATTTATTATGCTTTCTAGCCATTTTACTCTTTGTAAAATAACATCACTATTTGTACCCTCAAGATTAATCAAACGATAATACCTATCCAATAAATTCTGATAATAGGAGATACTTGATGTTTTCTTCATCAAAATAGGTCCTAAATATAATTCTTTTTCATTCAGTTTTTCATTTCCCCTTACTGCTCTAATAATTATATAATAAAATTTCTCAAAAACAACTATTTCGTCAATTATTTTGAAATTATTATTAGATAAATACTCTCTTAAAACTTCTAACTTGCTATTTGCTTGTAAAATGTAAGTAATATCACCTTCAGGTGCTTTTTCTAATATGTTAGAAATAAGCATAGCTCCCATACCAGCAATTACTACACCATCAAACTTGTCTTTTATATTTTCAAATCCGTTTGAAACTATAAACTCAACATCGAAACCTTTCAAATTTTTTTTAGCGCTCTCAAGTGGCATTTCATTGACATCTGAGGCTATTGCTTTTTTAATATTCTTATTTTCGAATGCTTTTTTTATTACTAAACCATGATCACATCCAATATCTAATAAAGTATTAATGCCTTTTGTTTCATCAACTAAGGCATCAATCCTTTTATTTTTTATCATAGTAAAAATCTCTTAATTTTTGTTGGCGTGATGGATGTTTTAATTTTCTCATTGCTTTTGCTTCAATTTGTCTAATACGTTCTCTTGTAACACCAAATTCTCTACCAACTTCTTCTAGAGTATAAGTTTTACCATCTAGTAAACCGTATCTTAAGCGAAGCACTTTTTCTTCACGATCAGTTAATGTTGATAGTATTTCATCTAAGGCTTGAATTGTCATATCTTGAAGCATTGATTCGTGAGGGTTTAGTGTTCCTCCATCACTAATGAAATCTCCAAGTGATGAATCTTCTTCTTCACCAACGGTTGATTCTAGAGAAATTGGTTCTTTAGAAATTCTTTGAATATTTTGAACTTTTTCAGCAGACATTTCCATTTTTTCACCAATTTCTTCTGGTGAAGGTTCACGTCCTAACTCTTGAATCAACTGACGTTGAATTCTAGCCATCTTATTAATTGTTTCAACCATATGAACAGGAATTCTAATTGTTCTAGCTTGATCGGCTACTGCTCTTGTTATTGCTTGTCTAATCCACCATGTCGCATATGTAGAAAATTTAAAACCTTTTTCATAATCAAACTTATCAACAGCACGCATTAACCCCATATTACCTTCTTGAATTAAATCTAAGAACAATAATCCTCTATTAGTATATTTCTTAGCGATTGAAACAACTAATCGGTAATTAGCTTCAATAAGTGAGTTTTTTGCATCTTGTCCATCAAGAACATATTCTTGTAACTGTTTGATTTCTTCTTCAGGTATATTTAATTCACCTTCATGATATGCTTGTAATTGATCTTCAGCATATTTTCCAGTTATAACAATTTTTGCTAATCTAATTTCTTCATCTTGATCAATTAAAGGAATTTGTCCGATTTCTTTTAAATACATTCTAACCGGATCATCAGTTCTAACAGTACTTACTACTTCATCAACTTCTAATAGTTCATCTTCTTCGATTTCCAAATCAGCAAGTGATAAATCATCTGGTTCTTCATCAAGAAAATCATCATCAAGTTCAATTTCTTCTTCCTCTTCAGCCGCTTCATTAACATGCTTCACAAGTATTGTAACACCTTCTTCTTCAAGTGCTTCAACAAGATCTTCATATGATAAATCTTCGTCTGCATATTCGCGAATAGCTTCATCTTCTAGTTTTTTAGCTTTACCTGCTTTTTTAACTAGTTCTTTTATTGCTTTATCTATTTCCATTAATATCCTCCTTTAATCGTCTTAATTCCTTTTTTATCTTTATCAATTCTTCTGTTTCTCTCTTGATATCTTCAGCATTATGATTTTTTTCTAACATTCTCTCTTTTAAATATACTTGTCTTCTTAAGAGTGGGGTACTCTTTAGTAATTCTAAATAATCCTCAATCTCTTCTGATGAAAATATTACTGAGTTTATCCAAAAATCATCTTTACACATTATATTATCAAAATAATCTAATTCTTCTTCATTTAAATATTCTTTAAATTCTGAAAGACTGAAACTATCAGTAATACTATGATAACTAATTAGTTTTGTTCTAAATGTTCCAAGTAGCGGGCTTGAATATTCGTGAACTGTTAACCTATCACTAATCCTGTCATTCCATTCTTTCGATCTCATCATTAAGAATAAAAGTCTTCTTTCAGCTTGTTCATATTTTGTTGGAAGTTTTATTCTTTTTTTTGCTTCTTCTGGAATATCAATTACTGGTAAATTAGGTTTTTTAACTATTTTTACATCTTTTTCATTTATTCGTAATTCATCTGCAATTCGCTTAGTATATAATGAAACAATTGCAGGGCTAGCGTTTTGAAGCATTCTTGTAACATTTGCTTGAAACGTTTTTATATCATTTGAGTTGTTTAAATCTAGATTTTCTCTATATAGTTCATATTGATACTGATATGGATCTTGAACATTATTACTAAGTAAATTTTGATATGCTTCACTACCATATTCCTTAATATAGTCATCTGGATCTTTTTTATCAGGGATCTTTAATACTTCAACTATTAAACCAGCATTTAATAGAACTGGAATAGCACTAATAATTGCTTTTTGACCTGCAGAGTCACCATCATATGCAACAATCACTTTATCAACAGTCTTTTTAATTAATCGTGCTTGATTAATCGTAAGAGCAGTTCCCATAGTTGCTACACCATTAGTAAATCCTGCTTGATAAGGGCTAATTACATCAAAGAAACCTTCATATAACATTACAAACTTTTTTTTACGGATATCTAATCCAGCTTCTGCTAGATGATAGACTGTTTCACCTTTTTTAAAAATAACCGTTTCAGGACTATTAACGTATTTAACTTTATCATTTTTATCTAATGTTCGTCCACTAAATGCAATCGTCTTTCCAAAACTATTAGTAATTGGAAACATCAATCTATTTGTAAATAAATCATAATAAGTTCCATCATTCGATTGTTTAACTAAACCTAGATTTATCATATCACTAACACTATACCCTTTTGATTTTAGGAATTGATATAATAAATCTTTTTCTTTTGGTGAAAATCCTAATTCAAAATGCTTAATCGTTTCATTACTTAATTTACGATTAGAAAGATATTCTAAAACTCTTTCTCCTGAAACACTATTGAATAAATTATATTGATAAAAATTACTAGCTTCATTCATAATTTCATATAAATGTTGATTTGTATTTACCGATTCATTGGTATCAATCTTTACGTCGATACCTAATCTTTCACCTAACTCTTTTACTGCTTGACCAAAATCAATGTTTTTAATTTTTCGATAAAAATTGATTGGTCTTCCACCTTCACCACATCCCATACACATAGCAATGTTTTTTTCAGGTGTTACAGAAAAACTTGGAGTATTTTCATCATGAAAGGGACATAGTCCCATATAATTCTTACCTCTTTTTTCTAATGAGATAAATTCACTTGCAAGAGCAACTATATCAGTCTCATCGTCAATTCTTTGCAAGATTTCATCAGGTATCATTATACTCCTCCTTTTCTAAAAAAGTTAAAATGCAGTTTGTTCTTCAATATAGTTTTTTAGTTCACTAACATGTAATCTTATTTGTTCCATCGTATCACGATTTCTAACTGTAACTGTATCATCGTCCATTGTTTGGTGATCAATTGTTATTGCTAGTAATGTACCAATTTGGTCCTGTCTACGATATCTTTTACCAATATTTTGAGTATCATCATATACTACATCAAAGTATTTTGAAAGTAAATTATAAACTTCCCACGCTTTGTCACCTTGGAGTTTTTTATTAAGTGGTAGAATTGCCGCTTTGTAAGGTGCAAGAGCAGGATGAATCTTTAATAATTCACGTGTTGTTCCATCAGGTAATTCTTCAATTTGATAACCGTTAGCAAGAAATGCTAAGAATAAACGTTCAACACCAACTGATGGCTCTATTACATAAGGAATATAGCGTTCATTAGTTTCAGGATCTAAGTATGTTAAATCTTCTCCTGAATGCTTTTGATGCGCATTTAAATCAAAATTTGTTCTTGAGGCAATTCCCCATAGTTCATCAAATCCCCAAGGGAATTTAAACTGAATATCGGTTGTTGCATTTGAATAATGACTTAGTGCTTCTGGTTTATGATCATCGAACTGTAATCTTTCACCGTTTAAACCTAGATTCTTTAACCAATTCATACAATATTCTTTCCAGTATGCAAAATATTCTAACTCTGTTCCAGGTTTAACAAAAAACTCTAATTCCATTTGTTCAAACTCTCTCGTTCTAAAAATAAAGTTACCTGGAGTGATTTCATTTCTAAATGATTTACCAACTTGAGCAATACCAAATGGTAATTTTTTTCTTGCTGTTCTTTGAACATTTTTAAAATTAATAAAAATACCTTGTGCAGTTTCTGGTCTTAAATATATTTGACTTGAAGTTTCTTGAACAACACCTTGGTTAGTTTGAAACATCATATTAAATGATCTAATTGGAGCCCATTCAACTTTTCCACATGATGGACAAGGAACTTTCTTGTCAACTAAATAACTATGCATTCTTTCATGTGACCATCCATCAGCATTAGTACCATCAAATTCTTCAATAAGTTTATCTGCTCTAAAGCGATTATTACATGCTCGACATTCAGTTAAAGGATCACTAAATCCTCCTACGTGTCCACTTGCTTCCCAAACTCTTGAATTCAATAATATTGATGTATCAACTAAAACATTATTAGGTGTTTCTTTTTGAAACTTATTGATCCAAGCTTTTTTTATATTTTGTTTTAAAAGTGAACCTATTGGACCATAATCCCATGTATTAGCTAGTCCTCCATAAATTTCACTACCTTGGTAAACAAACCCAGTTACCTTTGCATATTTAACTAATTCTTCAAAAGTAATCATAACTACGTTTCCTCTTTTCTTCTATTCCAATGTTTTTAGCCTTATATCTAACTTATCCAAATAATAATTATAAGTAAATTTCTTAATTATATCAATGGTATTTCCTTTAATATCTTCTAAATTTGATATTTTAGTATATGTGAGTTTCAATAATTCAATAGTTTCTTCATAATTAAGGTCTAATTCAATGTTCTCATCGATATAAACGACACTGCCTCTTTTGATATTAAATCCTTTTATCTTATTTCCATTACCTTTTAAATCCATACCATAACCTAAATAGTATAAGACTTTTAAAGCAAAACTTAATGAAGATATTTTAATATTTTCATGCTCTAATGCTTCAATTAGCATTTCATAAACTTTTTCATTGTAGAAATCATCTACTAATACTCGGCCTATTATTTCTGTTGTTAAACTGGCATCTTTTGTTCTTTGATAATCATTTTTAATATCTTTAAAATCATTAATTATTTTTCCATTTTTTAATGTTAAAAAAGATTTTAAATCTGTATACTCAAAACTTATTTGAGTTAAATTTTGTGCTAGAACTCTTGAATTATTATTCATCTTTTGAGCACCAGTGACCTTTAATGATATTTTTCCAAGTTTCGTAAAGACTTGTAAAAGTCTATTACTTTCTTGGTATGCTTGAACTTTAAAAACTAACCCTTCAAGATTATTCATTATCAAACCCGTATCTTAATAATTCGTTTGGTCTGTTACGCCAATCTTTTTTCACTTTAATCCACAATTCCAAATGAGCTTTAAATCCAAACTTTTTATTAATATCTAGTCTTGCTTCTGTTCCAATTTGTTTAATTTTTTCGCCATTTTTACCGATTAGAATGATTTTTTGTGAAGTTCTCTCAACAATAATTAGTGCTCTAACATCAACAGTTTTATATTCTTCATTATAATCCATACTTTCAATTACTACGGCAGTAGCGTGTGGTACTTCTTCCTCGGTATAATAAAGAATTTTTTCTCTGATAAACTCAGACATTATCTTTTCATTAGTTTGATCTGTTTTCATTTCAACTGGATAATAGAAAGGCCCATCACTTAAACTTTTTACGACATCATTAAGTAAAAATTCAATATTCTCATCATTTGCAGCAGAAATTGGATATACTCCTGCAAATTCATAACTTCCTAGATAACTAATAATAAACTCATCAATTTCAGATTTGTTTTTCATTAAATCGATTTTATTAATAACTAAATAAACTGGTATATTCAAACCTTTAAAATAGTTAATAACATGTTCCTCTGCTAAACCTTTTTTTCTATCTACAACAAAGATAATACTATCAACATCTTTAAGTGTCGAAACAGCAACTTTATCGATTCTTTTATTAAGTAAATCTTTACCTTTATGCATACCTGGAGTATCAACAAAAACAATTTGGTAATTATCTTTTGTTAAAATTCCTGAAATACGATGTCTTGTTGTTTGAGGTTTCGGACTTGTTATTGCTATTTTTTCTTTTAATAACGTATTAAGTAATGTTGACTTTCCAACATTAGGTCGCCCAACAATAGCGACAAAACCTGATTTTGTATTATTATTCATTTTCGTTTTCCAATACAAAGGCATAAGGAAGTAATTCGTCTTTTGTTGTTTCCTTAATATCGCCTTTTAAGTTTGTTAAAATAATTTTTGCATCATTAGGTAATAGTTCGTGCATAACTTGTCTACAAGCTCCACAAGGAGAAACTGGAATTTTATCATCAGCAATAATTGTTATTGAAACGATATCTTCTTTACGGTAGCCCATGCTATATGCTGAATATAATGCACTTCGTTCTGCACAGTTAGTTAAACCAAATGAAGCATTTTCGATATTTGCACCATGTATATATTTGCCATCTTTCATTAAAATTGCTGCACCAACAGCAAACTTTGAATATGGTGAATATGATTGTTTAATTGCTTTTCTTGCTTCTAAAAGACTTTTTTCCATATTTTACTTCCTTTCAATTCCCGCTTCAAGCAGAATTTTTTCTTGTAAATCAAACATTTCTTTTTCTTCTTCTGGTGTATAATGATCATAACCTAAAAGATGAAGATATCCGTGAACAGCTAAAAATGCAACTTCACGTTCAATCCTATGTCCATACTCTGATGCTTGACTAAATGCTTGTTCTAAATTAATAAAAATATCTCCAATTGAGGTATCTTTATCATCATCATTTGGAAAACTTAAAACATCGGTAGGTCTATCAACATCACGATATGTTTTATTCATTTCATGAATTTGATTAGGTGTGACAAAAACTATTTCCATTGATTTTTCATTTTTTTGATTTTTTAAAGCATTTTTAATTATTGCTTCATACTCTTTAGTTTCTAATTCTGTTTGATTATAAAAATTAATTTCCATTATCATCATATCGCTCCAATATTTTCTGTACCAATGGATGTCTAATAACATCCACTTTTTCAAACTTTATAAATTTTAAATCTTCCATATTCGAAAGTTTATCCATTACTTCCCTTAAGCCTGAACGTTGATTATTTTTAAGGTCGATTTGTGATGGATCCCCAGTAACTAACATCTTAGAATTAAATCCTAAGCGTGTTAAAAACATTTTCATTTGTGTGCTTGTTGTATTTTGAGCTTCATCTAAAATGATGAATGCATTATCAAGCGTTCTACCTCGCATATATGCAAGTGGGGCAATTTCAATTACACCTCTAGTGATTAATCCATCAACTACTTCTCTACCTAAAAACTCATATAATGCATCATATAAAGGTATTAAATATGGATCTACTTTCTCTTTTAAATCTCCTGGTAAAAATCCTAGCGCTTCACCGGCTTCTACTGCTGGTCTAGTTAAAATAATCTTTTTAATTTTATTTGCTTTTAGTAATGCAGATGCATATGCAACAGCTAAGTAAGTCTTTCCTGTTCCTGCTGGTCCAATTCCAAAAACCAAGTCAAAATTTTCCATTGCTTTTATATAATCTTTTTGATTAAAAGTCTTTGCATATATCGGCTTACCGTGTTCTGTTGTTAGAATTCTTTTTTGGTTTATATAAAAATCAATTATTTCTTCAGTATCAACAGATTTCTCAGTTAACTTAATAATATAAATAATATCGCGTTCATTAAAACTTATTTGTTTTTCTGCTAATCTAATAATAATCGAGAAAATTTTTTCTAACACAAGTTTCAAATCATTATTTGCATCTGTAATAATAGTATCTTCAGTTATTGTTATTTTAATACCAAAATATTGCTTAAAGACATTCAAGTTTTTATCTTGAGCACCAACAACTTTAGATAATATATCATAATGTTCAATCTTAACGTCTAATTTCATCTAAACAACTCCTACTGCTATTAATTATACCATAAACCATAGTTAAATTATCCACTTAATATTAATATTTAAAAGTCAAAAAAACACCAAATACGGTGTTTTTCTAATTTTCAATAATAAGATTATTTATTAACTGTTTTATTTGCACGGCGACGCAACTTTTTATCTACGCTTGGTTTAACGTAGTAAGCGCGTTTGCGCACTTCTGCGAGGGTCCCAGATCTTGAAACGTCTCTTTTAAAACGGCGTAGTGCATCTTCAATTGTTTCTGTATCACGAACGACTGTCTTTGGCATGTCGACCCTCCTTTCATCACACTAATCTTGTGTCCTTTATAATTATATATTATAATTGTTTAATTGTCAAAAAAATCATGAATTAAAATTATTTAAAATGCTAATTGCGGCAATCTCAGCCGGAAAAATATACTTTCCGAGTGAAATCGAAAAGAATTTATTGTTTTTACAATATTTTCTTTCATTATCACTTATTCCACCTTCTGGTCCAATAATGATAGCAATCTTTTTATCAAAAATATTTTTTAATTCTAAATCTTTTAATAAAGTCTTCTTTTCTTCTTCATCAGCCAGAATTACATAATCATATTCTTTCCAATTAATCGTTTTTAAACTATCTTGAAATTCAATAGTAGGTATCTTTTCACGATGAGCAAGTTCTGCTGCTTCTTTAGCAATTAGAAAGTATCTATCTGTTTTATTATCAGTATTCTTATTTTTAGCAATACTTCTTTCAAACGGAACTAAAACTATTTTTTTAGCACCAAAAATAGTTGAATACTTAATTGTTGTTTCAATTTTTGTTCCCTTTAATAAACCTTGAACTAAAGTTATGTCTAATGTTTTATTTTCATCATAGTTTTCAATAACATCAAATGTAATATTTTCATCAATGTTTAGTTTAACTAATGAACATTTCTCATGAAGACAAACGATAACTTTATCACCAGTTTGCATTCTCATCACTTTTTTAATATGATGAATATCAGTTTTATAAAAATTATTTGTTGTATCATCTAATATATATCTTTGCATTGTTTATCTCCTTAAAAAAAAGCGCATTGCGCTTATTTTAACTTATTAAAGATTGTTTGCGTGCCAAACATTTGATAAAAGTATAAAAACAACAAGTAATACTGATAAAACAGTTGTTGCTCTTAACATAAATAAATCAAATCCTCTAACTTTACGATTTTTAAATAATTCTGATTTTTCGCCACTAAAAGCGTCTTGAATATCATCATCGCCTTGTTGTAATAAAACAACTACAATTAATGCTATCCCTATTATTAATGTTAAATAGTCAAATACGTTCATTTTGCAACCCTCCAATAATCATAAATATTTTAGCAATTTTAAACTCTTTTGTCAATACAAACCCTTAATTTAGAAAAAAGTCCAGGTATACACCTAGACTCTCAAATAATAATTACTTATTAATAAATTTTAAAACATCTTTTACCATCAACTCAGTTGATACAAAACCACCAGTAACTAAATACCATGCATCAGCATTTAGTGTAAATACATTTTCTTCTTTAACAGCTGTTAAAGCCTGGAATTGTGGTTCATTAAGGAGTGTTTGTAATCCACTTTCTGATCCAGTAGCTGCAGCTCTATCCATAACAAAGATTACTTCCAAATCACCTTTATCATCTAATGCTTTTAAATATTCTAATGAAATTGCATTTCCATGTGCTTCACCAACTTTTCCATCTGCATCAGCTTCCATAAATCCAAATTCATTATGTAATACGCCATAACGTCCATTTTTTCCTGAAACTGATAAATCTTTACCACTACTCATTAAGAATAATGCTTTATGATTTTTAGCTATTTCAGCTATACCATCAAATGAGTGATTAATTGCATCCATTTTTGCATCTAAAGTAGTTTTAACTCTTGGAAATAACTTACCTAATATTGTAACAACTTCTTGTTGTTTAGCTAATGAATAAGTTGTGTTTGAAGCATCTAAGATATCAGCATTTGGATATTCATCTTTTAATTGACTATATAATTTTGATGTTCTACCATCTAAAATAATTAATTCTGGATTAATTAAATCTAAAACATCTTTATTTTCTTCAAACAATGTTCCAGCATTAGGATAAATATCTGATTCAAATTGCTTAATTATTGATGGTAATGAACTACCTTTAGCAACAGCAAATTCTTTTATTCCTGCATCAAATAAATTAACTTCATAAAGCATATCAGCAACACCATATGAGAAAGTAACAACTCTTGTTGGATTAACAAACATTTTTTGTGTTACTTTTTCTTTTTTTAAGATAGGTTCCCCTTTCTCATCTTTTCCTGTTGTGACAGAGATAACTTGTTCAATTTCAACTTGTTCCCCTGTTCTTTTATCTGAAGTACATGCAACTAATGTTACTGCTAATAACATTACTGCAAATAATGATAATATTTTTTTCATTTTGAACTCTTCCTTTCTACTTTTTTTCATCAAGTGTAGCGGTTCTAACTACCTCATGATTATTAACTTGGTTATAGTAAACGCAAACTTTTTTTCCGTTTACACCTGCGATACAGAAATCATGATCAAAAACATGATCTAAAATTTCTTTATCCATCATTTCATCCGGAGAACCTTCTTTAATGATTCTACCATCTTTCATAGCAACAATATGATCACAGAATGCTGCTGCAAAATTTATATCATGCATAACAATAACAATCGTTTTACCAAAATCTTTAACCATATTTTGTAGGATTGTCATCATTTCTACTGCATATCTCATATCGAGGTTATTAAGTGGTTCGTCTAAGAAGATATATTTAGTATCTTGAGCAAGTATCATTGCTACATATACCCTTTGTCTTTGACCACCAGAGAGTTCATCAATATATTTATTTACATAATCTTCTAACTTCATATATACTATTGCATCATTAATTATTTTTTCATCTTCTTTGGTAATTTTACCTTTTGAATGTGGAAATCTTCCAAATGAAATTAAATCTTTGACCGTAAGTTTAAGATTTATTTGATTTGATTGCTTCAAAACGGAAAGTTTTTTGGCTATTTCATTTGATTTCATCGTTGAAATATCTATATCATCAATAAATATTTCACCACTAATTGGTGCTAACAACCTTGAAATAACACTAAGTAATGTAGATTTCCCAGCTCCATTTGCACCTATTAATGCTGTAATTTTATTATCTTTTATTTTCAAATCTACATCATAAAGAATTTGTTTTTTTCCATATGATTGTGATATTTTCTTTATTTCGATCATATTCGATTCTCCTTAATTATTAAGTAAATCATATAACTACCCCCAATTAAATTAATCAAAACTGAGACACTAGTTCTATTACCAAATAATTCTACAACTACTTGACCAAGCATTAAAACAATAAATCCAATAACACTTGATGCAAAAATTAAAATACTATGCTTATTTGTTTTAAATATCTCTCTTGCACTGTTTACAGCAATTAATCCTAAAAACATTAATTGTCCAATCAATGCAGTTGAAATAGCCACGGCAATAGCAATATATATCAAACTAATTTTTGTTTCCCTATTATATTCAACACCAAGCCCAATTGCATGTTCATCACCTAAACTCATTACATCATAAACCTTGTTTTTTCTATAGAATAAAAAAACAAGTAGTAATAGAATTGGTAAAGCAACAAAAACTAGCTGTTCATTAATGTTTGTTAAACTAATTGTTGTTAGTGAAGAAACTGTTTGAAACTCTTCTGGACTCATAAAGACTTGAATAAAGTTAGAAATACTTCCTGCAAGAGATGTAATAACCATTCCTACTAACAGTAATAGTATAACATTATTCTTGTTTTTACTTAAAACTAATTTATAAATCAAAAGGGTAACACCTATCATAGCAACTACACTTATAAAAAAGTTTGTATAAACATTACTTATATAAATACTTGTAATTCCAAGTAAGGAAACTAAAAGTGTTTGTGTAACAATAAAAATTGCATCAAATCCCAAAATACTAGGAGTTAATATTCGATTTTTTGTTAATGTTTGAAATACTAATGATGATGTAGAAATTAGAATTGTACTAACAATTATCGCTAATAATTGAATTGATCTTCGCTTAATTATCTTTAAGTAAACAGATAACATATTTGGGTTATAACCTTTTTTTATTAAATCACTTTGTGTAAAAACCCATAAAAATATATATGTTAAACTTAATAATATTAATATTATACTTATTACTAAAAACATTTTCTTTTGTTTTTTACTCATTTTTGCTTCACCTTCCTAAATATTAAGATTAGGAAAATAATTGCACCGCTTATTCCCATAGTAAATCCCACTGATATTTCATATGGGAAAATTAATAATCTACTTATAATATCATTTAATAAGACAAAAGTTGCTCCGAAAATTGCAACATCAAAAAGATTTCTTTTTAAATTATCACCATAATAAACTGTAACAATATTAGGAATAATAAGTCCTAAAAAAGGTAATGGTCCAACAACAATATATGTACTTGCAGAAATAACTGAAATAACAATCAAACCAATGAACATAATTCGTTTGTAATTAACTCCTAGATTTTTAGAAAAATCTTCTCCTAAAGAAACAATATTGAATTGTGATGCAAAAATAACTGCTAAAACTAATGATGGAATTAAAACAATTAAAAGTGTTGAATTCAATCTTGTAATATGTGAAAAACTTCCTAAATTCAACATTGACACTGTTTGTAACGCATTAAACCTTTGAGCAATAAGTGTAGTTATTGACGATATTAATGTTCCATACATCATTCCTATTAAGGGAACATAGATAACATTTTTAACTTTTATTTTATTTAAAACTGTAATAAATAAAATTGATGATAATAAAGCAAAAACAAAAGCAAATATAAATCTAATATATAGACTTTGTGTTCCGAAGAATAAAAAACCAATTAACACACCTAAAACAGCCGCATTTGTAGTACCAGCTGTTGAAGGTGAGATAAACTTATTTCTACTTATTGCTTGCATAATTAAACCCGCAATACTAAGTGATGATGCCGTTAGAACAATGACTAGTGTTCTTGGGACTCTACTTTCTAAAAAAATAAACCAAGCATTTTTATCACCTTTCAGTAATGCTCCAATCGTTACACTATTACTAACTCCAATTAAAAGTGAAATGATTAATAAAATAAAAAATAAAGCAATGATTAAAAATCTTTTTTTATTCATGCTCTTGTGTGGCAATCACTTCAAATGTTTCACGTTTAGCTTCGATTATTCCTTCAGGTTTTTTATTATGTTCATCATCTTTATTTCTATGTAATGCTATATGCTCAGGACTACCTTCCCAAACATAAAATGCCTTTTTATCTTTAAAATATATCATCATTTGAATAATATCAAAATCTTTATCTTTTGTTGAAACTAATAATTCTCTTTTTATAAATCCAGGCGATTTTAACAAAGGACTTGTCTTTGAAAAACGCTCTTTAAAACTATCTATGTATCCTTTTTCGACTTTCATTGTACGAACAATTACGAACATTTTATTGTCATCCTTTTCCAGTATTTTTAATTTATAAATTTATTTATATTTTTTCTTTATAAACTTACTATGATAATTTTATTATTTTATTATCTATTAGTCAATGGTTATAATAAGAATTATAAATAAGATAGAGTTTTTATGCTATAATTATAAATGGTGATAAAAATATGAATATACATGCATTAACTCTATACGGACAAGGAATGTCTTCAAATTGTTATATTTTAAATAATGGCGAAAAAGCTGTTGTTATTGACCCAGGGTTTGAAGATAATAATCTCTTTGATTTTTTAAGAAATAAAAAACTCAATGTTGAGATGATTGTTTTAACTCATGGACACTTTGATCATTGGGGTGGGTTAAAAAAACTTCAATCTCTATATCCAAATGCAAAAACATACGCATCTTCTATTGACGATATTTGGTATAAAGTTGGCCCAAATAATAGATATAACTACGAACCACTTTTTGATTATGATTTAAATAAGCTTAATGAAATTAATTTTTTAGGCGAAAAATATAAAGTTATAAAGGTTCCTGGACATTCAAGTGGAAGTGTTGCATTCTATAATAATAAAACTTTAATTTCTGGTGATGTCTTATTTTTCCGTGGAATTGGAAGATATGATTTACCTGAAGGTGACTATGATACTTTAATTTCAAGTATTAAAAAGCTTTATACCCTCCCAAATGAAACAACTGTTTATTCAGGGCATGGAAGACAAACAACAATTGGATTTGAAAAAGAATTTAACCCATTCATAAGAGGTTAAGGTAGTTTAAAATAACTTGGGGTTTCATGTAGCTTTAAAATATCAAGGGGTCTTTAACTACATAAAAACAAGGAACTTCTTTCATGTTAAAATTAGTTGACGCTAAAATACTTGAAAGGAGTTCCTTTGTTTAATCATATCATAAAATTATACGAATTAGAAAGTATTGAAGACAAAATACTTCATATCGATTCTATTACTAGTTGTAACGAACTAATTATTGAAATTACTCTTAAAAGAACTGATGAAATATGTCCCTTTTGTAGTTCAAAATTTTATACTATAAAAGACTATGTTAAAAAGAAAATAATTCATTCAATATCTGTTACTAGAAATACATTTATTTCTTATAAACAAAAAAGATATGTATGTAAGAACTGTTCTAAATCATTCTATGAAAAGAATCCTTTTATTTCTACTAATAAACAAATAAGTACTTTAACGGTTATGAATATATTAGATTACTTAAAAGATTTCAATCATACATTTTCTAGCGCTGCATGTTTATATAATGTTTCTACTCAATCTGTAATTAATATATTTGATTATCACATTAATCCTAAACCCAGATACTTACCTCGTGTTCTTAGTATTGATGAAGTTCATATTAAATCAAATACTAAACATCCATACGCATGTGTACTTCTAGATTTTGAAACTAATAAGATTATCGATGTTTTAGAATCAAGAAAAAAGGACTATTTATCCTCCTATTTTGAACGTAAGAGTATTAAAGAGTTAGATAATGTCGAATTCATTACTATAGACTTATGGTCTACATATCGCAATATAGCTAAGAAATTTATGCCTAAAGCTAAAATTGTTGCAGATTCATTTCATATTGTAAGTCTAATAAATAAAATATTAGATAAAAAACGAATATCAGTTATGAATTCATATTTAAAAAATCCAAATACTAATTTGAACTATTCAAATGATTTTGGTTATTTATTAAAAAAGTTCTCTTGGCTTATTAGACTTAATCCTGGTAAGTTAAATAACAAATTATTATATGTTTATAAATATAAAATAAATGTTTATTCGAAAACACTTTTAGATCATTTACTATCTTCAAATACAGAGTTAAATGATATATATTCTCTTCGTAATATTTATACTGACTTTAATAGAACTAGTAATTATGATGATGCTCATGAAAACTTAAATGAAATGATTAACATTTTTTCTAATCATAATAATTACGAAATACGACAGTATGGTAAAACACTAAAAAGATGGAAAAACGAAATACTAAATTCTTTTATTAGAGAGGGTAAATCTAGATATTCTAATGGAAAGTTAGAAGGAAAAAATAGAGATATAAAAACTATACTAAGAAACTCATATGGATATACTAATTTCAATAGATTTAGATCCAGAGTTCTTTATTCAATCAACAAAGATGTTGAATTAACTATATCAAAAAAATAATTGTTTTTTAGCGTCAGAAAAAAGAAGGATATCTAGAATTATAGAAATCCTTCTTTAATATTTTTATGAGTCATACCCCAAGTTATTTTAAAGCTCATTTTTTAAAAACCCCATGATTTTTTAAATAGCCTCTAAAAAAAAGACAAGTTTATCACTCGTCTTAATCATTTTTCAATCTTGAAAACTTATTTTTCAAATATTCAATATAATATTTTGGGTTTAATGGTTCTCCTGTGGCATTAATTAAAAGTTCCTCAGTTGTTAAAGATGCACCATATTTATTAATTTTTTCTTTTAACCATTCGTTGATTAAATTTATATGTTCGTTTTCTACAACACTTTCAATATTAATATCTTTATTCATTGCTTGATATATTTGTGCAGCATATGCTGAACCTAGAGCATAGCTTGGGAAATATCCAAATTTACCTAAAGCCCAGTGAATATCTTGAAGTGCACCATCTAAGTCAGTTGCTGGTTTTACTCCAACATATTTCGCCATTAATGAACGCCATCTTCTTGGAATATCTTTAACTTTTAAATTATTATTAAAGATATCTTTTTCAATTTCATATCTTACCATTATATGTAATGGATATGTTAATTCATCTGCTTCTGCACGAATTTTAGAACGCTTAACTTCATTAATGTAACGATAAAATTCTACAACAGATATACCTTTTAACTCTTTAGGGAATAATGCTACTAATTCTTTATAGTGTCTTGACCAAAATGCATATGATCTACCAATCATATTTTCATACATTCTTGCTTGTGCTTCAGAAAAACCGTATGATGGACTTCCAAATAAAAATGTTCCATTAAATTTAGGATCATTATTTTGATCATATAAAGCATTTCCTATTTGATGCATTACACTAAAAATACTTGCAGTGAAGTTATCATAATAGTAATCACTTGCTATTCTTATGTCATCTGTTGAAATACCAGATGTAAAGGGGTGTATCGTATCTCTTATTGCTCCACGTTTTAAATCAAAACCAAAAGTTTTTATTAAATATTTTGAAAACTCTTTTTGTTTTGAAATTAAGTATTCTCTTGTTGTCAATTTTCTATTGAACTGAGGTTTTCTACCAATGGTTACTTCCATCACAAATGGTACTAATTCATTTTTTAAATCTTCATAAAATTTATCATAAAACTCCATATTAGTTCCTGGTTCATATATATCTAGTAATACATCGTATCCTTTTATATCATCAGTTTCAAAATATTTAATTAGACGTTTATTATAATCAACAATTTTTTGAAGAATCGGAACAAAATGATTAAAATCATCCATTTCTCTTGCTTCTTGCCATATTTTTGTACTTTGTGCTAAATCAACTTGGTAATCAATATATTCATCAATTGGCACAAATCTAATGACTCTCAAATCTCTATTAATCTTCTTTACATCTTTTCTTAATATTTCATCTTCAATTTTATGGCTATTTTTATAAAGATAATCTACAGTTTCTAAAAATTCTTTATTTCTTCTTAAATCAAAATACATTTCCGATAAAATTTCAACTTGTTCTGCTCTAAAATTTGCAGATTTAAGTGGTGCTTGGGTTTTTTGATCCCAATTGATTAACCAATCAACATACTGAAAAGCAATGATTTTTTTTCTATATTTTAAATACTTTTTTATATACTTTTCCATCTAATCCTCCCGTCTGTTGTGTAACTCATTTAAATCTTTATATCCAAAGATTACAAAACATTTTTTTAAATTTTCAATTAAAGTTTCAATTATCTTAAATGCTTCTTCATCATCTTTTTCAGTTAGCAATAGGAAAAACCTACTTAATCCTACTGCTTTTGCTCCTAAATACAATGCTTTGAAGATATCGAGTGCATTTCTTATTCCACCTGAAGCATATACTTCAAGTTTTAAATTCTCAGCATTCTTAAGAGACTTAACAGTTGAAATACCAACATTTTCAAAAGTGAAGTCATTATCATTATTTCTTTTTCTTTCAATTCGAGCAAAATTTGTTCCACCCATTCCACTAACATCAAGATATTTAACTCCAATTTCTATTAGCTCATTAATGGTTTTTTTACTCATTCCAAAACCAACTTCTTTAACCAAAACTGGTTTATTAAGTTTTTCAACAATATCTTTAATATTTTCCTTCCAATGTTTAAACTTTCTATCCCCCTCACTCATCACCAATTCTTGGATAACATTGACATGAATTGATAGAGCATCTGCTTTAATCATTTGAATTGCTCTTAAAGCATCATCAATATTTGCATTTGCTGATACATTGCCTATTATAAATCCTTTAGGATTAATTTTTCTAACGATATCATATGTACTAATTAACTCACTGTTTTTTAATGCTGCACTTTGTGAACCAAGTACTAATGGTAAATTAAAAGTTTTAGCATATAAAGCAAGTTTTTCATTAATTATTTTAGTTTTAGCACTTCCACCAGTCATTGCATTTATATAAAATGGATATTTGAATGTTTGACCTAAAAAAGATGTTGAAAGATTTACATCCTCAACATCAAAAGAAGGAATACTTACGTGTTCCAATATTAGATTATCAAAATCGTTATATTCAATCTTCTCTTCTTTAGCATACTTTACATGCTGATCTTTTCGATTAACAATATCCATCATTCACCTCAAAATACAAATAACTCTAAGTCATTCTTTATTAGTTCTTCTCTTAGTGCCTTAAAGTCATAACCATTAGGATATAAAACTATTACTGAATCTCCTCCACCTGCACCACTTATTTTTGCGGAAAGATGGAATTTATTGGTTATTTCTAATGCTTTTTTTATCTCTGAAGTAACTAAATCATCATTTGCTAAAATATTTTCAAGCCATTTTTGATAGTCTTTCAAATTTTCTTTTAATTCTAGATACTTGTTGTTTACTAAATTAACATAAACATTATTGACAATTTTCCTTGCAGTTCTATATTCTTTTTTTCTAATAATTCTTGTTAGTTGCTTTGTTTGATAACTTTTCTTAGTCCAAATTGCTGCAAACTTTTGATTTGTATTAAACTGAAATATTTTCAAATCAGCCCAATCAATATCAGCAATATCTTTTTTGTTATATTTTTTTAATAACCATTTTAGATTATATCTTTCATAATATACCATATTTCCATAAATTGCTGCTGCTAAATCACCACCAGAAGATAGTGTATTAGTTGAGATTTGTGTTAAAACAGATAATTTAAAAACAAGTTCATTATCAACGCTTTTCAAATACTTAGTTAATATCACTTTAATTATACCACTAATTAGTGCGGCGCTAGATCCAAAACCATATTTTTGTCTTTTTTCATCTTCTAATTCTGTTTTTATATTTATACCAAATGGTTCAATAATTATTTTTTTAGTTTCTAAATAGTTAAAAGAGCTTTTTAAAGCTTCCATAATTAATAAATGTTCATTTGTAGTATCAATTATTTCATTGTTTTCATATTGATATACATATTTTTGATTTCTAGTTTGATAAAAGAATTCATTACTTTCAACAATTTCAAAATCAATATATTTACTTATTCCGTATATAATTGCATTTCCTTTTTTGCTTAAAACTTCATACTCACCAGCAATATATAACTTACCACTTGTTTTAATATTCATGAAAATCTCCACCTTGATCTATTCCACTAGAAAATTTATTATAACATATATTTAACCTTTTATTACGTTTATTTTAATAGTTACACTATTAAAGGTAATACTATTATTGTTGCTAAACCAAAATATATTACTAAAGCTACTAAATCGTTAATAGTACTTATTACTGGCCCAGAAGCAGCTGCAGGATCAATATTTAACTTTGTCAAAGCAATTGGAATTAATACTCCAAAGAATGACGAAATAATCATTGAGAATACTAACGATAAAGAAATTGCTAAACTCAAAATTAATGGAGTAACATTTTTCCCCATATCAAATGTTGTTAATGTTAAAAACACAAACGAAAGAACAAATCCTAGAATACCAACAATAATAGCATTAGTAATTCCAATAAAAACTTCTTTTTTAATATGCTTTCTGCGGGCTTCTTTAGTTTCATGTGTCTTATTATGTAAAACTAATATTGTAACTGCTATTGCCTGTGTACCAATATTTCCTGCCATTCCTAATATTAAAGGTTGAAATAATACTAACGCAGCAATTGCATTTATTGTATCTGAAAAAATTGATAAAAATAATGCAATAACAAGATTTAAAACTATTGATGCTAGTAACCAAGGAAGTCGTTGCTTTGCTCTAACGAAAGGATTACTATCTTCGTCATAGTCACCAACAGCAACAAATTTATCAACATTTGATTCAAATTCAAGTGCCATTTCTTCTAAAACATCCTCAGCAGTTATAATTCCAATTAACCCTTTATTCTTATTTAGTACTGCAAGTAACGCAATATCGTAATCGCTTATCTTTTCAATTGCAACTGCAAGATTATCTTCTTCATTAACATATTCAAAATCAGGGTTAATAAATTCCACAATTTGCTGATTTTTTCTAGCAACAATTAAATCTTTCAAAGATATTGTTCCAACTAAACGATTATTTTTTTTAACAAATATTGTATCAATGTAATCATTATCTGTAACATTCGCTATAATATACTTCATTGCTTCAGAAACTTCATAATCGTATTGAATTGTCAAATAATCACTACGCATAACTGATGCAGCTTTTGTTTCATCATATTTAATTAATTTTTCAAGTTCTTTTCTTTTAGAAAGTTTTAACAAACTTGAAAATTTATTTTTATCTTCTTCAGAAAACTCTTCAAATAATGGCTTTAAGTCAGCCGCTGATAAGTCTTCTAATAAAACTCGTCTTCTTATATCATCTAACATTCCAAATAATTCAATTGCTTCTTTAGCTCCTAATTCAATAAAAACGTCATCTATAATATTAATTGGAATTATTTGCGCAATAATATTTTTTTCTTCTAAATTAGCTTCATCAAAAACTTTTGCAATATCAACTTCATGCATTACTGATAGTTGTTTAGCTATTTGGTGTCTTGATTGTTTAAAATTTAAATTCATTATGCCACCCCCAACAATAGTGTTGCAAGCCCAAAGAAAATTATAAGGCTTAATATATCAACTAAAGTAGTTATAAATGGTCCTGAAGCAACTGCTGGATCTATTTTAAATTTGTTTAAAACTACAGGAATTAAAAATCCAAGAATTGGACCAATAATAACTGATAAAAGGAGTGCAATTCCTACAACTAATGAAACCATAATTGGTTCATCCATTTTAAGAATAACAGCTAAAAAGTAAGTTATTATTGCTGATGTTAACCCTAGTATTAATCCATTTATAACACCAGTTAATATTTCTTTTTTACCATCTGTAAATGTCGCTCCATCTGATTGATTAAGTTTTCTTAGTGTGACTGCAAGTGTTTGAGTAGCAACATCTCCAGAAGCATCAAGAATTAATGGTTGAAATAATGACAAAATACTTACTGATAAGATAACCTCTTCAAACATTGAAGATGCTAGTGCAATTGGAATAGTCGCAAGAAGTAAAATAACTAGCCAAGGTAACCGATGTAATGCAGTTTTAATAATACTTTTCTCTTCTGTATCATTAATCGCTGCAAGTTTAGCAAAGTCTTCAATAGCTTCTTCTTCATAGGCTTCAATTGCATCATCTAAGGTAATAATTCCAATTAAAATATCCTCATCATTACAAACAGCAATCTCATATAATCCATATTCACGCATCTGATGAATCACTAAATCAATATCATCTTTGTCTTTTACTGAAGGTGCTTGAATTAATAATGTATCAACAATTAATGGTGATTTAGCTTTTATAAGTTCATTTAATTTTACAGTTCCTAAATATTTTTTATTCTCGTTAACAAGAAAAAGAGTACTAATACTCTCAACATCTGGAGCTTTAGCAATTAACATTTTCATTGCATCTTTCACATCAATTTGACTTTTTATTTCTACAAATTCAAAAGTCATCAATGCTCCTGCTTCATCATCTTCATAATTAAGTAGTTTTTGATATTCAGCTTTTTCATCTAAAACATCTAAAATGGCGCTTTGATCTTCACTATCTAATTCATCAAGAATATCAACAGCATCATCAATTTCCATTTGATCAAAAATATTTTTTTGTCTTGATATATCAAGTTCTGTAATTAATTTAGCTCCATCCTCAGGATCTAAATATGACAATACCTCTGATAATTCACTATCCTTTAGGTAGTTTAATAGTCTTACTTGATCAATAAAATCTAATTCGTTTAAAACTTCTGACTGGTCATGGGGGTGTAGTTTTATAAATTCATTATATGCTTTCTTAAATTGTTTATTATCAATATATTCTCTAATTTCCATTTTCTATACCTCCACTTACAATTATTATATCAAAAAAACCATATTATATATATAATTACATGTTTTCTTATATTAGAAAAGCCAGTAAAACTGGCTCATCTTATTCTAATTCAAATACTCCTGTATATAGTTGATAATATCTTCCTTTAGATTCAATCAAATCATTGTGATTTCCTCTTTCAATTATTCTTCCATAATCTAGAACTATTATTGCTTTAGCATTTTTAATTGTCGATAATCTATGTGCAATAACAAATACTGTTCTTCCATCCATTAATTTATCCATACCATTTTGAATCAATTTTTCAGTGTAAGTATCAATTGATGAAGTTGCTTCATCTAAAATCAATACTGGTGGATTAGCAACAGCAACTCTCGCAATTGAAAGTAATTGTCTTTGACCTTGTGAAAGATTAGAACCATTATCTGTCAAAATTGTTTGATAACCATTAGGTAATTTCATAATAAATTCATGTGCATTAGCTAATTTTGAAGAATTAATTACTTCTTCATCAGTTGCCTCTAAGTTACCATATCTAATATTTTCCATAACAGTTTTTGTAAATAGATTTGTATCTTGAAGAACAATTCCTAGTGATCTTCTTAAATCTTTTTTAGATATTTCTTTAATATCAATACCATCATATGTTATTGTTCCACTTTGAATATCATAAAAACGATTTATTAGGTTTGTTATTGTAGTTTTACCTGCACCTGTTGCTCCAACAAATGCAATTTTTTGACCTGGTTTCGCATACAATGTTACATCTTTTAATACCATTTTATCATCACTATATCCAAAATTAACATCAGTAAATCTTACATCACCATTAAGTCTAATTAGTTCGTTAGTCTCAATATTTTTCCATGCCCAAATATTTGTTTTTTCACTTGTTTCACTTAATTGATTATTTTCATACTTAGCATTAACAAGAATAATTTTTCCATTATCAACTTCACTTTTCTCATCTAGAACATCAAAAATTCTTCCAGCACCTGCCATTGCTAAACCAATAAAATTAGCTTGTTGTGACATTTGATTTAATGGTCCAGTAAAGTTTCGTGTAAATAGCAAGAACGAAACAATCTTTGGTATTGTTATCATTGATACTGAAAATAAAATAGCCCCAACTATTGCTGTAATTGAGAATCCTAAATAACCAATACTTACAGTTATAGGAATTAACATCCCTGAATTGATTGATGCTTTTAGAGTATTTTGGTATAAATCATCATTTAAAACATTAAAATTATTGATTGCTTCTTTCTCATGACGATATACTTTAACAACTTTTTGACCTTCAATCATTTCTTCAATATATCCAGTTCCTTTACCTACAGATATTTGTTGTTTAACAAAATATTTACGACTTCTTTTTATTAAGAGTCTAATCACGATTAAGAGACTTAAAGTCACAAATATTGTAATAAAAGCTAGTATATAAGATGTAATGAACATTGCTGTTAAATATCCTATTAATGTTAATGCTGAAACAAATAATTGTGGTAGACTTTGTGAAATCATTTGTCTTGTGGCATCTACGTCATTTGTAAATCTACTCATTAAATCACCATGAGTATTTTTATCATAGTATTGGATTGGTAATGATGTCATATGAGTAAATAAATCATTTCTAAGTCTAATTAAAGTATCTTGGCTTACATCAACCATAATTCTCGAATAAGTATATGATAAGACAATATTTACACCATATAATAAAACCATTGTAAGTATTGTTTTAATTATTTTTGTTAAGTCATTACTTCCTATATCAATAATACTTTGAACTTCTTTAACAACATTTTGAACTAAATATGTTGCAGCAACATTTGAAAGAGTAGCAATAACCATAAATAATAAAACCAAAATAACTTTGAACTTATGAACTTTTAAAACATATTGTAAAAGTCTTCTCATTGTTCCTTTTTTCACTTTTGTATGTGGTGATTTTATTCTATGCATATTCTTACTCCTCCTTCCCACGTTTTTGTGTTATATAAACATCATGATATATTTGATTTTCTTTAAATAAAGTTTCGTGATTACCTATTGCATTAATTCCATTTTCATCTAGTATGATTATATAATCAGCATCTTCAATTGATGATAGTCTTTGTGACACAACTACTTTTGTCATTAATGGTGATTCATTTTTCAACGAATCTCTAATCAATGCATCTGTTTTAGTATCTACGGCACTTGTTGAATCATCTAAAATTAGGATCTTTGGATTACTAATTAACGCTCTAGCTATACATAATCTTTGTCTTTGTCCACCTGAGACATTAACACCACCTTGATCAATCCATGTATCTAATCCATCATGCATTTGTGATACAAACTCATATGCTTGTGATTTTTTAAGTGCATCAATGATTTCTTCATCAGTTGCATCTTCTTTTCCCCATTTAATGTTATCTCTAATAGTTCCACTAAACAAAACATTCTTTTGTAAAACAGTAACAACATTTTCTCTTAGAACATTTAAATCATAATCTCTAACATCATTACCATCTACTAAAACTTTTCCATCTGATACATCATATAGCCTTGAAATCAATTGAACTAAACTTGTTTTACCAGTCCCAGTCCCACCAAAGATTCCAACAAATGCACCACTTGGAATACTAAAGTTAATATTTTTCAAAATATCTTTTTCATCATTACTATTATATTTAAAATCAACATTTATAAATTCAAATGCACCACTTTTAATTTCTTTAATTGGATTTTTACTTTCTTTAATAGATGGTACTTCGTTCAATACTTCTGTAATACGTTCTACAGATGCACGTGAAATTACTAACATTAAAAATACTTGTGATAACATCATTAAACTAACTAAAACTTGCATAACATAAATTATTATATTTGAAAATGCTCCATCAGTTAATGTATTATTAACCATTGCTTTTGCACCAAACCAAGATATTAATACAAAACAAACTGCAATCGAAAACTGCATAAGTGGGTTATTAAAAATAATCCATTTTTCAGCTCTTTTTGAATTTTCAGATACATCTCTACTTATCTCTTCAAACTCTTTATTTTCATATTCTTCACGAACATATGATTTAATTGTTCTAATACCCGCTAAATCTTCTTGAACCTTTAAATTTAAGTTATCTACTTTCTTAAACATTTTCATAAAATGTTTGTGGGCACGTGACATAATAAACCATAAACCAAATCCAAGAATCGGAATAATTGTTACGAATACTAATGCGATTTTCCCACCAACAAACGCTGCACTTACAATTGAGAAAACTAGTAACATTGGTGCTCTAAAAGCAATTCTTATATTCATTTGAAATGCTTGTTGAACCATATTAACATCCATTGTCATTCTAGTAATTAAACTCGATGTTTGAAAATGATCAATATTCTCAAAAGAATATGTTTGAATTTTTTCATATTGCGCTTTTCTTAAATTTCTAGCTAATTGACTTGCTGCAGTTGATGCTGTTTTAGTTGCTAAAACACCAAACACTAAACTTAAGAATGCAAAAACAATCATTAATGCACCATATCTATATACTAAAGTAATATCACCTAGTTTAATACCATCATCAATCATCTTTCCCATTAAAATAGGAATTAGAATTTCAAAAATAACTTCTAACAAAACAAATATTGGCGTTAAAATTGTTTCTTTCTTACATGTGTTTAAATATTTAAATATCTGTTTCATTCTCTAACTTCTCCTTATAATCTATCCATTTTTCTAATTTTGCTAACTTATTTCTAAAATCATTAAATTCTTGTTTCGAAAAAACATTTTTAATTTCTTTTTCAAATTTATCAATACTTTTTATTATGATTTGAGCTTTTTCTTCTCCTAACGGAGTAAGTCCTAAATTTTTCTTTCTTTTGTCAATAGAGTCATCATTTCTTGCAACAAAACCTTGTTTAACAAGAGCATCTACAATTCCTGTTATCGAGGCACCTCTGACAGAAAATGCATCTTTTAAATCAGACTGATAGACCGTTTTTCCATTTATTTTATTTGTATAAAGAAATCTAAGTATCCTTCCTTGTCCAAATGGAACTTGATGTTTTTGATTTTCTTTATCAACATATCTTTTTATTTTATTAACAATAATTATTAGTTCTTTACCGAGATTTTTATCTTCCATATTAACCTCCTTATTAGTTAGGCACCTAATTATTTTAACACAACTTTTATTTTTATATAATATTTTGTTTTAGAAAACATTTTCAAAACTTTAATTTTAAAAAAAACCGAGTTATTCACTCAGTTTTAATTAGTTATTTATTTACCTGCAACTGTTAATGCTTTTACTTTAACTGATCCAGTTCCAATTCCTGATAATCCAAAAATAAAGTCATTAGCAACTGCTTCAATATCTTTTAATAATTTAAAGTAGTTTCCTGATACAACTATCATATCAACTGGTCTATCAAGTTTACCATTTTTTATTTCAAATCCAGCAGCTTGAAGACTAAAATCTCCTGAAACTGTTTCAACACCAGCGTGTAATCCCACTAAATCCGTAATATATATTCCACTTTCAATCGGCTTAATTAACTCATCAAAAGTAATATTTTGTGATTCTAAATAAAGATTTCCAGGTTCAATTCCACTAGCGAAACCATTACCTGTTGATTTTGTTTTAAAGATTTCTGCTGTTTTTAAATTATGTGCAAATCCAGTGAATTTACCATCTTTAATCCAATATCTTTTTTCACATGCTACCCCTTCATCATCAAAGGGAACTTTGAATAAAGCTTTTTCGAATAAAGGATCATCTATTAAGTTAACAATAGGTGAAGCAATCTCTTCATTTTCTTTACCAATTAATTTTGTTAGTTTTCTAAATGCTGCTTCTCCTGTAAATATACTTGTAAATACTCCTAAAATATTTCCAAACATTTCATTAGAGAAAACAATTGGATATGCTTTTGAATCAATTGAATGAGCACCTAATTGTGAAGCACCATCTTTAATATTATCGTTGATTAATTTGCTAGCATCTAATTTATCAAAATCTTTAACGATTTGATAAGACATCCCCGTTTTAATTTGTTCATCTTTTTGGTATACACCAACAGCGTAAACCGTTGCATATGTATGGTGTCTTGAAAGATTTAAACCTTTTGAATTAACAATTGTTGTTTTACTATCAGATTCACTATATGAAACTGTTTCAACTTTTGTAACAGTTTTTTCTTTGTAAATTCCTTTTTCAACTTCAAGTAAAAGATTAACTTTTTTTAATGGATCAATAGTACCAAAATCAAAGTTTTTATCTTCAACTTTCGGATAATTTTTTGATCCTTCAAAAATTAAAGCTGGTTCATTTGCAGTAATATTTGAAGCACTATCAATTAATCTATCAAGCATATAATCAATATTATTTTCATTTAAATTTTCAACTTTTGATTTAGCTGCTTTTCCATTATAGATACCTTTGATTAATGCAGTATTCATTTTACTTATTTCATTTTTTTCGATTTTTCCATCATAAACTTCAATACTTAAATCTGTTTTATCAACAGCATAGATTTCAATATCACTAAGTCCTTTTTCTAGACCCTTCTTAATCCAATTTTGATATATTGCTTTACTCATCGCCAAGTCCTCCAACAGTTATTTTTTTAACACGTATTGTTGGTTGTCCAACATCGACTGGAATTGATCCTGATGAAGCACCACACATACCTTGACCAAATTCAAGATTGTTTGCAACACGGTCAATTTCAAATAAAATATCTTTTCCGTTACCAATCAACATTGCTCCTTTTACAGCATCAGTTAATTTCCCATCTTCAATCATATAGCCTTCTTGAACAGCAAAGTTAAATTCTCCTGTTGTTGGATTAACAGTTCCTCCGCCTAATTTTTTAGCAAATAATCCGAATTTTGTATCTTTAATTATATCTTCATAATTATCTTTACCATTTGCAATAAATGTTGAGTTCATTCTTGATGTAGGTGAATATTTATATGATTGTCTACGACTTGATCCTGTAGATTTTGCATTCATTGTTCGCCCATTTCTTTTATCAATTAAATATCCTTTTAAAATTCCATTTTCAATTAAAAGATTGTTTTGGGTTGGATGACCTTCATCATCGAAATTTAGTCTTCCCCATGCTCCTTCTACATCACCATTGTCATATGCACTAACAACTTCTGATGCAACTCTTTGTCCAAGTTTACCAGCAAATGGTGATAAGCCTTTAGCAATTGCACTTGCTTCTAATGGATGTCCACACGCTTCATGGAAGATTACTCCACCAAAACCATTATGAATTACAACTGGCATTACTCCAGCTTTAATGTCTTTAGCGCTTAGTTGTTTAACTGCAGATTCTGCTACATCTACTGCATATTTTTTATAATCAATTTTATCAAAAATTTCAAAGCCCATAAATCTTCCTTGACTTTCAAATCCTTGTTCCATCTTTTCTCCATCTTTAGCAACAGCACCTAATATTACTCTTGAATAGATACGTTCATCATTTTGATATATTCCTTCAGTGTTTGCAACTAATATTTCTTGTTTAACTTCAATTAAGTTAGAAAATGCTTGAAGTATTAAATCACTTTCTTGTCTTGTTATTGCATTAAGTTCTAAAAGCTTTGCTGTTTTATCTTTAGTTGGCACTTTATCAAATGGTTTTTCAATTTTATTATTAAATGGCAATGATTCACCAAGTTTAGCTACAACGCCAGGTTTATCATTAAAACTTGCTTTTAATTGTTCTAAAAGTCGTAGGATTTCTTCTTTTGTAACTTCATTAGTAAATCCGTAAACTTCATCACTACCTTTTAACAATCTAATTCCTACACCTGATGTATCTGATACACCTATATTAATAACTTCTCCATTCATTACATTAATACCACTATTAATCGTTTTTTCAAAAAATAGTTCTCCAAAATCAGCTCCACTAGTTAATGACTGATTTAAAATCTCTTGTATTGTTTCTTTTTTCATTTGTTAATCCTCCCTTGATAGATTAATTTTATACTTAAAACTCTTCATTATCAATCAAGCAATGCTTGAGTTTCTTTTTTATCGAATTGAATTTTATATAAATTATAGTACATACCTTCTAATTTTAGTAATTGTTGATGAGAACCAATTTCTCTAATTTTACCTTTATGTAAAACGATTATCTTATCACTATGTTGAATCGTCGATAATCTATGAGCAACAATTAACATTGTTGATCTTTTCATAATCTTCTTAAGTGATGTTTGAATTATCTCTTCTGTTTCACTATCAATATTAGCTGTCGCTTCATCTAGAATTAATAAGCTAGGTTTATAAACGATAGCTCTTGCAAATGAAATTAACTGACGTTGTCCACTAGAAAAGTTGTTTCCACGTTCTAGAACCATATGTTGATATCGTTCAGGTAGTTTTTCAATAAAAGTATCTGCACCAACATATCTTGAAGCATCGATTACTTCATCAAGTGTTATATCTTGGTTATTTAATGTAATATTATCTTTAATTGTTTTGTTAAACAAGAAAACATCTTGAAGCATTTGACCAATATGTTTTCTTATTGAGCTTCGCTTAATCTTTTTGATATCTATTCCATCAATTAATATTTCGCCTTGTTGAATATCATAATTTCTAACAATTAACGAAAGAATTGTTGTTTTACCTGAACCTGTTGCTCCAACAAAAGCAATCGTTTCACCAGGCTTAACTTCAAAACTAACATCTCTTAAAACCCATTCATCTTTAATGTATGAAAACCACACATTTTTAAATTCAATATGTCCTTTAAAATCTTCAAGTTCTATTGCATCTTCTAAATCTTGAACTGATGGTATTGTATCTAGTGTTCCAAATATTTTTTCAGCACTTGCATATGCATTTTGAAGGTTATTAAATTCTTCTGCAATTTGTTGAATTGGATCAAAGAATTTCTCTACATATGAATAAAATGAATATAGTAATCCATAAGTTAGAGTTCCAACGATTACTTCAGTTCCACCAAAATAGAGAATCGTAATTAACCCTGCCATTGTAACTAAATAAATCAATGGTCTAAAAACTGCATATACAAATATTTCTTTTTGAAATGATTTTTCTAATGATTTACTTCTCGCTCTAAATTCATTTCTTTTTTTAACTTCTTGATTAAATATTTGTGTTACTTTCATACCTGATAGATTTTCAGATAAAAATGCGTTTAATGATGATATCTCATCTCTAATCTTTTGGTATGATTTTCTAGTTACTTTTCTAAAAACAAATGTAATTAATCCCATTACTGGAATAACCGCTAATGTTATTAAAGCAAGTTTAATATTAATAAATAATAAAATAAAAATAATTGCAATCATCATTAAGAAACTTCTAATCAAATTAATAACAACCGAAGTAAACATTTGGCTTATACTATCAGGATCATTCATAACCCGTGTAACCATTTTACCTACCGGTTCTTCATTCAACTGTTGAGTTGATAATTGTTCAATATGTCTAAATACTTGTAATCTAATCTTTAAAATAATCTTTTCACCAATTTCTTGGAGAATAACTGTTTGTTTGAAGTTTAATCCTAATGAAATCAAAAGAATTACTAAGAATCCAACAATATAGAGAATAATCTCTAATGCTGAACCATCTTTATTTTCACCAATTGTATTTAGTATCTTCCCAATCAATAATGGCGGTAATAGTTCAACTAACACAACAACAAACATTAAAATAAGTGAAATTATAAATGGCTTCTTATGAGGTTTTAAATACTCTAAAAGTCTTTTAAAAAGTTTAACATCTTTTTTATTTTTTATATTACTCATCTATGTGACCTCCTTCAACCATTTCTTCTAGTGTTTGTCTTTCAACAATGTCTTGGTAAAAGAGAGATTTTTTCATTAATTGTTTGTGTGATCCAATATCGACAATCTTTCCTTGATCAATGATAATTATTTTATCCATATTTTTAACGGTTGAAACTCTATGAGCAATAAAAATTGTTGTTTTACCTTTTCTAAGTTCATGAAGATTTTTAATAATTGTTTCTTCCGTTTTTGTGTCAACAGCAGATACTGAATCATCTAAAATTAAGATTTCAGGATTTTTAGCAATCGCACGAGCAATTGATATTCTTTGTTTCTGACCACCAGAAACTGTAACACCACGTTCACCTAATATTGTGTTAAATCCTTCTTTGAATTCATTAACATTATCATAAATATCTGATAATTTTGCTGCTTTAATAACTTCTTCATCTGAGAGATTATCATAAGCAAATCCAATATTTTTAGTTATTGTATCAGAGAATAAAAAGTTATCTTGAGGAACATATCCAACCTTTTCTCTAACTAATCTAATTGGAAGTGTCATAATATCGTGTTCTCCAATAAATAGACTATCCTTGTTAACGTTATATACTCTTAATAATAAGTCAACTAATGTTGTTTTTCCACTACCTGTTTTTCCTAGTATTCCAACCATTTCACCAGGTTTAATAGTGAAATTTAAGTTATGTAGAACGGTAATATTATCATCTGGATATGAAAAACTTAGGTTTTTAGCTTCAATACTTGGAATCAATTCTTTAATATCTTCTATAACATTACTATCATATACAGTAACCGGACTATCTAGAAAATCATTAATACGTTTAGCACTTGCTTGTGCTTGTGATGAAACTGTTAGGAATCTTGCTAGTGCCATAATTGGCCAAGATAAAGCTGAAAAATATGATAAATAAGTTACTAAATTACCTGAGGTAAAATAAGTTCCATCTGCTAAAATAAAGTTATTTAATACTAGATGTGATCCATATCCAATTATTAAAATAATTACTAAATTTGTTGCAAGTGTTGTTATTAATTGTACCCAAACTGACTTTTTAAAAAACTTTAGGTTCATATCATATAACTCTTCGCTTCTTCTATCAAATGTATTTAACTCATGTATTTCTCTTACATATGCTTTAATAACTGAAATTCCTGAAAAGTTTTCTTGTGTAAAATCACTTAAATCATGAAATTTCTCTTGTCTAATTAAGAATTGTCTTCTCATTGATTTATTAATTAGAATCATTGAAACTAACATTAAAATAATTGGAACTAAAACTAAATATGTTAATTGTGAGTTTAATCTAAACATTCTAAATATTGCGAATCCACCTAAGAACAAACTATCTACAAACATCATTATCCCAGGTCCTAATGCCATTCTTACAGCAGCAAGATCATTGATGAAGTATGTCATCATTCCTCCGACTTTTTCATGACTATAAAACTCTTGTGATAATTTAGTAGCATGCGAAAACATTGTATTTCTAAGTTCAAATTCTACTTTTCTTGCCGTTACAAATAAACACAGCCTCCATAAAAATCTTCCAAATGCCACAATCAAAACAACGATAATTACTTCCTTAATATATGAGTTTAATTGAATTTTCATATCATTTTGACTCATTTGTGTTATATTAGGATTCAATAAATCGATGATTTGACCAAGTATTTTTGGAACATCTAATTGTATATAATCAATTAGTATTAGTACTGCTATTCCAAAAAGGAAAAAAATACCATACTTTAATATATACTTTCTAAAATGCTTACTGAACATTTTCGTCCCACCTATCTAATCAATGTATTAATTATACTATTATACCCTATTTTCGTTTGTTTTTTTAAACAAAATAGTTTTTTTCATTATTGATTTTGTTTTATTCAGTTATTGTATTATAATAAGTTAAGAAATGAGGTAATAATAATGAATAGATTAGTAGATAGATTTCTAAGATATGTAAAAATTGATACACAATCAGATCCATATTCTGAAACTGTACCTTCAACATTAAAGCAAAAAGATTTAAGCAATTTATTAGTTAAAGAACTAAAAGAAATTGGTGTTGATGGTTTCATTGATGAAAAAGGATATGTTTATGCGCACTTAAAGAATAATACTGGAAAAGATGTAAAACCTATTGGTTTTGTGGCACACGTCGATACATCACCTGATGCACCTGGTGCAAACGTTAATCCAAAAATTATTAAAAAATATGATGGTTCTGATATTAAATTAAATGAAAATATTACAATGAATTCGTTAAACAGTCCAGCACTTAAACGCGTTATTGGTGAAGATATTATTGTAACTGATGGTAATACATTACTTGGAGCCGATGATAAAGCTGGTGTTGCTGAAATCATGGAACTTGTTAATGTGATTGTTGAGAAAAAACTAAAACATGGAGATATTTTTATTTGTTTCACACCCGATGAAGAAATTGGTCGTGGAGCTGATCACTTTAATCATGAGTTCTTCAAAGCTGATTTTGCTTATACATTAGATGGTAGTGAAGTTGGTGAAATTGAATATGAAAATTTCAACGCTGCAAGTGCTTCTCTAACTTTCATTGGTAAGAGTATTCATCCGGGTTCTGCAAAATTACAAATGATAAACTCAATGCATCTTGCTATCGAATTTCATCAAATGCTTCCAGTTTTCTTAAATCCTGCTTATACTGATGAATATGAAGGTTTTAATCACTTATCTGAAATTAACGGTGAAGTCGAAAAAACGACTGCAAATTACATTATTAGAAATCATAGTAAAGAAAAGTTTAATGAACAAAAAGAAACTTTTAAAGAAATCGCAAATTACTTAAATAAAAAATATGGATATAATGCTGTTGAATTAAAAATTACTGATAGTTACTACAATATGTACGATGTTATAAAAGATCATATGTATATTGTTGAATTAGCTGAGGAAGCTATTAGAAATAATGACATTGAGCCAATTAGTCGACCAATTAGAGGTGGTACTGATGGAGCTAGATTAACATTTGATGGTCTTCCATGTCCTAATTTAGGTACTGGTGGATATAATTTCCACGGTAGAATGGAATTTGCTTCTATTAATCAAATGGAAAAAGCTTTAGATATCGCTCTTGAAATTGTTAAGATTGTTTCAGAAAAATAATATTTTAGACTAGGAGAAATCTTAGTCTTTTTTTGTATAAAAAAAACTGCTCTTAATTAGAGCAGTTTAATTAACAATTTTTAATTATTATTTTTTAATATTGTAGAATGCACTTAATCCTGCGTAACGAGCAGTATCACCAAGTTGATCTTCAATTCTTAATAATTGGTTGTATTTAGCAACACGGTCAGTTCTTGAAGCTGAACCAGTCTTAATTTGACCAGCATTTGTAGCAACTACGATGTCTGCGATTGTTGTATCTTCTGTTTCACCACTTCTATGTGATACTACAGCAGTATAACCAGCACGTTTAGCCATTTCAATTGCATCAAAAGTTTCAGTTAAAGTACCGATTTGGTTAACTTTAATTAAAATTGAGTTTGCAGTGTTTGTTGCAATACCTTTTTCTAAGTATTCTGTATTAGTAACGAATAAGTCATCACCAACTAATTGAATCTTATCTCCTAATTTGTCAGTTAATAATTTCCAACCAGCCCAGTCATTTTCATCCATACCATCTTCGATTGAGATAATTGGATATTTTTTAACTAATCCAGCATAGTATTCAACTAATTCAGCAGCTGTAAATTCTTGTTTAGTAGATTTTTTGAATACATATTTACCTTTTGCTTTGTCAAAGAATTCTGAAGCAGCAACGTCAAATCCAATGAACACTTGTTCTCCAGCTTTGTAACCAGCTTTTTTGATTGCTTCTAAAATATGATCAATAACATCTTCGTTTGATGCTAAGTTTGGTGCGAAACCACCTTCATCACCAACTGCAGTTACTAAACCTTTTGATTTTAAGATTGCTTTTAAGTTATGGAAAATTTCTGCTCCCCAACGAATAGCTTCTTTAAATGAAGGTGCTCCAACTGGATAAATCATAAATTCTTGGAAATCGATTGGTGCATCTGAGTGAGCTCCACCGTTAACAATGTTCATCATTGGAACTGGTAAAGTTTTAGCATTGAATCCTCCAAGATATTGATATAATTCAACTCCTAAGAAATCTGCAGCAGCTCTAGCAGCAGCAATAGAAACACCTAAAATTGCATTAGCTCCTAATTTACCTTTATTTGGTGTACCGTCTAATTCAATTAATAATTTGTCAATTCCTAATTGATCAGTTACATCTAAACCAATTACTTCTTCTGCAATAATGTTATTTACATTATCAACAGCTTTTAAAACACCTTTTCCTAAGTAACGTGATTTGTCACCGTCTCTTAATTCAACAGCTTCGTGTTCACCAGTTGATGCTCCAGATGGTACTAAAGCGCGACCGAAAGCACCTGATTCTGTGTATACTTCCACTTCAACTGTTGGATTTCCACGTGAGTCTAAAACTTCGCGTGCATAAACATTTTCAATAAATGGCATTTAATTCACTCCTTTTATATTTTTTTTGCCGTATAATTACAGTTTTCATTATACCTTATTATTATCTTTTTTAAAAGATGCCCCTCAATAGAAAACGTTTACTTTTTCTTAATCAAGGTTTATCACATTATAATTTTCTCAATTTGAGGTTTAACTGTAAGGAATATTAAAGGTGAGAAAACACCCTTAATAACATTAACAAGTCCAAACATTGTTAAAATTGTCTTAATTATTGTCAAAATATTTTGATTAGCATAATTTGGATCTCTTAATAAACTAAAAATCGTTAAATGTTGATTACCACTTAAGTATAATGGCATTGTTACAATTGTATGAAATATTGTCATTCCAATTGTAAGTAGTAATGCTGATAAAATTGGTCCAAGAATATAAAGTATTCTTTTTATTTTTTTATGTTCTGTTGGAACTGCGTATATCAATGGCTTTTCATTAACTCGACATATTTTTTTAGTTACTATATAACTTGTGATAATTAAATATGAAGCAAAAATAGCAATTACTTCTCCTAATAGTTTCCAAAATATATCAGATTCTGCAGCAGTTTTACTTGGTAATAATATTCTAATAATCGAACGTAAAACAATTACATATGATACATTTTTAAACCCAATAACATAAAAAGCAATTAGTATTATAACCTCACTTAAATCAAGTTTGACACCAATAAATCCTATCGGTATCTCAAAGAAACCAACAACAGTAGCAAGCGCCCCAAAAACAACGATATACATCATTTGTTTTGTTGTCATAGTAGCCTTTGTTCCATTCAAAACTACTTGTTTCTTTCCACTTAATTTATTATCAATTAACACTATTGCCATTCCGAGTAATGCGATTATTACTATTATAGTAAATTTATTCATATTGTCCTCCTTTTAAATAAAAAATCGCCTACTCCGGGCGACAAAAAAGAAAACGACAATAAACCGCTCTTCTCCCATCCAGACTATAACTGTCGGTTTCAGAATTTCACTGAATCAACTAATAAAAGTTCGCGGACTATACCGCCGGTGGAGACTTTCACTCCGCCCCGAAGATTAAATTACATTTATATATTATCACATGTTAATTATTTATTCAATAAATCTTCTTTAATGAAAACGTTTTATTAAAAGCCAGTATATAAAATACTGTAAAGTTCAAGTATAATATATGTAAGATAAAACAAGGAGATGATTTTTTTATGAACAAACGATTTGTCGGCTTAATTATTTTAGACGGTTATGGTCTTGCTCCAGATAGCCCATCAAATTCAGTAAGTTTAGCTAAAAAACCATTCATGGAACATTTACTAAAAACATATCCACACAACACGCTACAAGCTAGTGGTGAATATGTTGGTCTTCCTGATGGTCAAATGGGTAACAGTGAAGTTGGTCACTTAAATTTAGGTGCTGGTAGAGTGGTTTATCAATCACTTTCAAGAATTAATGTAGCAATTAAAGATGGTAGTTTTTTTGAAAATAAGGCTTTTTTAGATGCTATTGAACACGTTAAAAAACATAATTCTAAACTACATATTCTAGGACTTGTTAGTGATGGTGGAGTTCATTCACACTTAAATCATATTAATGCACTTATTAGATTAGCTAAAAGTCATGATTTAGGAAATAAAACTTACTTACATGCATTCATGGATGGTAGAGACACATCACAAAAAGGTGGTCATAACTATCTAAAAACTTTAATTAATTCTGGTGCTAACGTTGCAACAGTTTCAGGTCGTTATTATGCTATGGACCGTGATAATAACTGGGATCGTGTTCAAAAAGCATATGATGCAATGGTTTTAGGTGAAGGTGAAGTTATTGCTGATCCATTAGAAGGTATTAATGCAGCATATGAACAAGGTTTATCAGATGAATTTATTGTTCCATTTGTTGTAAATAAAAAAGGCTTAATTAATGATAACGATGCTGTTATTTTTGCAAACTTCAGACCTGATAGAGCAATTAGAATTGCAACTGCTATTTCTAACCCTGAAGGTACTAAAAACTTCCGTACTGATGGAAAAGCTGAATTTAAAATTACTAAAGAATTAAAAAATATTTTATTTGTTTCAATGATGCATTATAATGAAGCAGTTAAAGGTAGTTTAGCATTCCCACTTCAACAGTTAACTAACATTTATGGTGAAGTTATTGCTGATAACAATTTAAATCAATTACGTATTGCTGAAACTGAAAAATATGCACACGTTACTTTCTTCTTTGACGGAGGTAAAGAACGTGAATTAAAAGGTGCTTCTAGAATTTTAATTGAATCACCTAAAGTTGCTACATATGATTTAAAACCTGAAATGGGTGCTTATGAAATCCGTGATAAAGCTGTTGCAGCAATTAAATCAAAGAATTTCGATACAATGATTTTAAATTTTGCAAATCCTGATATGGTTGGTCATACTGGATCTGTTGAAGCAACAACAAGAGCTGTTGAAGTCGTTGATGAATGTGCTAAAGATGTTGTTGATGCTATTCTTTCAATCGGTGGTGTTGCTATTGTTCTTGCAGATCATGGTAATGCTGAGGAAATGAGAACTTCTACTGGTGAGCCACAAACTGCTCATACAACAAATTTAGTTCCAGTAATTGTAACTGATACTGATTATGTTGTTGGAAATGGTGCTTTATGTGACGTTGCTCCAACTATGTTAGATTTACTAGGTGTTAAACAACCTAAAGAAATGACTGGTAAGAGTTTAGTTACTAAAAAATAATATTTGATTAAGACGAGTAAAATCGTCTTTTTTTTAACAAAAAAGTGTAAATAAATTTTTGCTTAAATCAATAAAGTTTATCAAAATTAGTTTAATAAACTTCTAAATTTAAAACGCGCTACGTATATAACGTTTTTTAATATCTATTGTAAATTTAAAATATATAAGTAACGATTTATTTAATACGTTTATTTTTTTGTTTCTTTTTATTATACACTTGCGTTTTTTAATTATCGAATAGGTTTTACTATGTAGCAAAAAGCACATCAGACTAACTAATGTGCTTAAAAACTACTGAAGATGGAAAAGATTATCATCATGTTTTAAATATATTTTTGTAGTTCCAAAATATTTATATCTTATTTCAAGTTTTTTCACTCTATCTTTACCATTTTGATACTTCTTATTTTTAAGATGCTGCCATAAATTTTCGTTTTCATAACTATTAAACCAATCATTAACTTCAGATTCGTTAAACTCATATAAAGAATCTAAATAAAACTCGCCGAAATCTAATTCATTTTCAGTATAATATTTAATAAATAAACATCTGTCTAGAAAATTTTCAATTCTCAAAAAAGTTCGATCAATATTTTTTTTATTTATTTTGCCCACTTCTTCTTCAAGTCCCCAAATCATTATACTATTGACGTGTGGATTTCTCATCTCAATATCAATTGAAATATGGGTATTATTAAGATAAAAAAGTAATCTGTAATTAAATTCATCGTTATAATAACTTGCATCTTTAAACATTATTAAATTATTATTGAAGACTTTTTTTCCTTTATCATTTATATAACTTAATATTTCTTGATATGTCATAACTATTTCTCCTAAACTGGATTACCATACCATACATGAATTGTATGTGAAAGATCATGATAATGTCTATAGTACCCACTACCTAATCTGTAATCATGGATCTCATTTATCATTGTTTTTCCATTATTAAAATATCCACCTAAAGCATATGCAAGTTTTGCTGCATCCATTTCCCTACGCGTATATACTCCAGCTAGTCTTTGATTTATATTTTTATTTCTTAAATTCATAGCAAAATTTTTTAAATTTTGAGTAAGAGCTATAACTGCAAATTTTGCTATTGAAACAACATTAATAATTTTAGCCTCAACTAAAACGGTATAGGCTTCTGCATAGTTTAATGCATATGCGTAATTTATAAATAAATCGTTACCACTTAAATAAGATATATAATATACTCTATTGGATAATTGTGGGATAGCAAGTGATGCAATAATAGCTGAAGATATAATCAATTTTTCTGTAAATCTATTTACTTTTGAAAATATTTGGTCAAAC
Organism: Haploplasma axanthum; assembly: GCF_900660745.1. GTDB lineage: Bacteria > Bacillota_I > Bacilli_A > Acholeplasmatales > Acholeplasmataceae > Haploplasma > Haploplasma axanthum. The sequence continues at coordinate 1,477,972 of NZ_LR215048.1, forward strand.
ACGTTTCTAATTGAGTTTCCAATCGCGCCTGCTGAACTAACAAATACATCAACAATGTCAGCAAAAAATGGTTGTATAATTTTCCAATTATATACAACAACTGCAGTTATTATTAAAATTGCAGCTACTGCAATTGCAACTTTTATTATAGTAGGTGTTAAAAATAGTTTGATTGCTGCTATCATTGCTGAGAAAGCACCCTTAATTGTTGTAACGGCTGTCGTTGAAAGTCCTGCAGCAATAAGAATATTAGTGGTTTCTTGAATGGTGCTTAATCTAGTCATTGTCATTAATGCAATATTACTACTATCCTCATAGTTTTCATATTCCCCTGTAATCAAACTAAATAACTCACCAATCTCTTTGTTGCTACTTGCTAATTCTTTAAATATAACTTTATCTTCTTCACCTAAATCATTGTATATTTTAATGCTTGTTTCGTAAAGTGCAATATCAGATATTTCTTGTTGTGCTTTCACTTGATGTGCATTTGTTAGGGAAAATTCATTTTTAATTGAATCTTTTAAATCAACATCAATGTATTCATCTGTCCAATAATTTGATAATTCAATTGCATTAAAAATTATCTTTTCCTCAGAAATCCAATCATCTTTCTCGTGTGGTTCATCATACACTACAACTCTAAATTGCCCAAAAACAGAATAAATAAGTGTAGTGAAAATCAAAATAAATGCTGTTATAGTATTTCTTGTTTTTTTCATAATTTCTCCCCTTTATATCTCATAGATACTCTAAATCTATTATACCTTACTAATAAAAAAATAAGTCTAATCATATTTCAACTATTTTTATCAGAAAATAGTTGAAATATACAATATATTTTAATCTTATCATGTTTATAGTATTATTTCAATCTATTTGTATTTAAGTTTTTCCGGAAATCTTGATGATACTTTCTAATTTTCTTAAATGATTTGATTTATACAGATTATTAACTATGTATTTACCACCAAACTTTTAAGACCAATAATAATATAAAAACATTTAATAAAATTCGTTCACATCTATTTTGAAAATTTTATACCAAATTTATTATATAAAATTATCTTCTTGATTTTAGACTATGGTTTATTTTATTAAGGCAAATATTTTTTCTATCTAGGAAACTAAATATAGAATTATTCTCTCTGTTATATTATTTACTTAGAGGTACCGGTTAAGTATCTTATTTTTACTATAGAAATTTTAAGGTAATTTAGAACCTTTCACTCACTTTACTACTAATAAACTTTAATGATCATTAATCATCTTACTATTAAAAACTTGTCTTTTATGTCACTTGATATTTATCATAAAACCAACTGTTATATATAACAACTTAGTTTAGTATTCATCTTTTTATGAATTTTTTATCACATTTTTGTATTATCGAGTACTATAATAAGAAAATCTCTATTTCTAGAGATTACATTAAAGTAAATATTAATTAATTACTTTTAACTGTTCGATACCACTTAATTGCTAGTTTTGTTAGTATGAAGATTCCTAAAACAGTTGATAAAACTATCATTGTTATTTGATAAGTTTTCATATCAAATTTATCATATACTTCATCAACAAATAGTTTTTCTTGAAGCATAAAAGTTATTATTAATACACCTGTAATCAAACTATAAATCGTATCGTATATTGTTGTCTTATAGCTTATTTTATTAACTTTCATTTTAATAGTTGTTTTAGTTATTAAAAGAATTATACTTAAAAAGAATAATGGTATATAGATACTTGTTATTGTTTTATTTAAAACAATTTCAATTCCAAAAAAATAAAAATTATTATAAAACGTTAATATAAAAACTCCAAGAAAACCAATGATTAATGAGATTGTCATTTCAATTATTGTTTTCTTTTTTGATATTAAATATTTCTTTTCTTTTGGAACTTCTTCCAACATTTGGATATTCCATGGTTTCTTTTTTAAATTAACTTTACTTAAACTAATTATTTGAAAAACAAAAGTAACAGTTGCATATGATAATATTAATCCAATAACACCAGCTGTAAGACCTCCTAATAAAACACTAAATACACGATTTACAACATCTCTATTTACGGTTTTTTCAAGAATAATAATTGCTCCAAAAAAGAAAAATAAAATACTTGCAATAATTAATGCCGTTCTAAGAACTAGCAAATATTGAGCATAGTCTTTAGGACCAACCACATACTTTTCCTTATCAGAATAACTTAGGGCTATCTCTTTTGGATTTCCAAGTTCTAAAATAACCTTTTCAATATTAGCATCAGATTCATCCCCTGCTAACATATCATAGATGTTTGCTGTTAATTCTTCTGACACTTCACTTCTTTGTTTCTCAGGTAAATCTTTTATTACGTTATAAACATACTTATCTATTAAGTTCATATTAGACCTCCAATACGTTCATCATACTCTTAACTATTTTTGACCATTCAGTTTTTAATTTCTTAAGAACTTCTTCTCCATAATTACTTATTTTGTAATATTTTCTTGGTCTTGGTTCAAGTTTATCCCAACTACTAACTAATAGATTTTGTTTCTCAAGCCTTCTTAACAATGGATATAGAGTTCCAGCTTCAATACTTATATCATTATCATTAAGTTTTTGTAACAATGCATATCCATATTGTTCATCTCTCAAAATATTTAAAACCGTTAAAACCTGAGTTCCACGATTTAACTCTAATATTAAATTTTCCAAAACTGTATCCATTACTATCACCACCTTGTTCCATTTTAATTCAATGTTTTAATTATTTCTTTAACAAAAAATATTTGTTCTCTTATTTCTTCTAAAAAAGCTTTATTAATTGGTTTAAAAAGTCTTAAATCAAATGTATCAATATTTGTGTGAATTGCTACATATAGTTTATCATCAAAAAAGGCAAAAGAAGTTTTTCTTTCTCTTTCGTTTGCTTTTGATAATCTTTCCATAAAGCGAGGCGTAAGCATATAAAATGCGTGATTATCTTTACTTGAATATACGATAAACTGTTGATTAAATTTAATCCACTCTAATTCAACCTTTTGATAATTATTTTCTTTCTTGTAATATTGATTATTTTTAGACAAAACATACACTGGTTCTTCAATAGTTTTTTCTAAATCAATAATAAAGAATTGACCCATAAATGATACTTTACCCGCACGCTCTTTTTTACTTCTTTGTTTTTCTGATATAAATAAATCCGAACTTACAAAATTCAAATTATTTATTTTTCCTTTTAACAAGTCCTCAGATTCAAACCCTACTCTAGGAGTTATTAAATTTGTTTTATAAACTTCGTTTCTTGTCAAACCTAATTCTGGTTCATACGTTATATTTGGAATGATTTTTTGAAGTTCATTAACAACAAATATTTTTTTGAATTTCAAGCTATTCTTTTTAAATTTTCTATAAACTACATACATAATTCCAGAAACAAATGCAGGTGGTATAACAACTAATTGTAAGAATTCACCATCTTCAAGTTTAACTGCGGCTCCAACACCTAAAACCAAACCAATTATAAGTGCAATAACCCAAAGAACTCCTAAAAAAATCATACTTATTTCATACTTCAATTTTTTTCTTTTTATTACTTTGAAACCCATCTTTATTCTCCTATCTAAGTTGTTTAAATATTTCACCTATATTACCTTTTATAAAATTTCTAATTGGAATATAATCCCTGTTAATAGCAATCATTTCTTCTCCACTATAGTAATTAATTAAGTTTGCTGCTGGGTAAACTGTTAGAGAAGTTCCACCAACAATTAGTAAGTCTGCATTTCTTAATGCTTTAATTGCCTTATTAAGAACTTCTTGATTCAACATTTCTCCATATAATGTTACATCTGGTCGAATCATTTCCCCGTTTTCATCATATGGAATACCTTCTGCTTTTAATATATGATCAATACCTTCAAAGTTTCTTTTAGTATTAACTGTGTAATTACGATATATAGAACCGTGTAATTCAATAACATTTTTAGAGCCTGCAAGTTGGTGTAAGCCATCAATATTTTGAGTAATAATTGTAATATCTTTTCCTTTTTTCTCTAATTCAGCAAGATAATAATGAGCATCATTTGGTTTTATACCTTTAGTAATGAAATTTTTCCTATAGTATTCATAAAAAACTTTCGGATTATTATATAAGAATGTACTACTTAAAACTTCTTCTGGTTTATAATCATAAAAACTTTCACTATATAATCCCTTATTTCCACGAAAGTCTTTCAATCCACTTTCTGTTGAGACACCTGCCCCACCAAAAAAAACGATTTTTCTACTTTTATCAATTAAATTTTTTAATTCTTCTATTTCCATAGTTTCACCCTTATTTGAAGAGTTGTGTTGCCTTGACTGCTAGTTTCCATCGTTCATATAAATCTACAACTCTTTTTTGATTGCTTGTTGGAATAAAAATCTTTTTTATTTTTTGATTCTTTCTAATCTCATTAATGCTTTCAAAAAAGCCTGTTTTAAGTCCACTAATAAATGCTGATCCTAAACCCGTAATTTCAGATTCTGTGTTTTGTAATAATTTAACATTTATTAAATCTGATTGAAATTGCATTAAATAATTATTATTTGATGCTCCACCATCAACTGCAATTGATTTTATACTTGTGTTTGTTTCTTTCTTAATTATTTCTAAAATATCAGTTACTTGATATGCAATACTATTTAATGTTGCTTTCATGATATCAGCTTTTGTAGTATTCGCCTCTAATCCTAATATTGAAGCTTTTATATCATTATCCCAATATGGAGCTCCAAGTCCAACAAATGCAGGAACAACATAAACATTATCATTTTTTGATCCATATGCCATTAATTCTGAATCATCAACATTGTTAACTAAGTTTAATTTGTCTCTCATCCATCTAACTGCCGATCCTCCCATGAAGACCGAACCTTCAAGAGCATAAATAACCTTTTCATCAAGTTTCCATGCAACAGTCGTTAATAACCCACTTTTTGATTGACACGGTCTATCCCCTATATTCGTTAGTATGAAACAACCAGTTCCATATGTAACTTTTACATCTCCATTATCAACACATAAATGCCCAAATAGTGCTGATTGTTGATCGCCTATCATTGCTTGAATAGGAATTTTAACACCTTGATATTCATAATGACCAAATAAATCATTATTATTTGAAACAGTAGGTAGAATTGCTTCTGGAATTTCAAAGTCTTCTAATAATTCTTTATCCCATTTATTATCATGGATATTAAATAACATGGTTCTTGATGCATTTGAAATATCTGTTTTATGGTTTTTTTCAACAGATAAGTTCCACAATAAGAAAGTATCAATTGTTCCAAATAATAAGTCTTCAATATTTTCATTAGTATTATTTAAAATATGTTTAATTTTAGATGCACTAAAATATGGATTAATTAACAACCCTGTTTTATCAAAAACTTTTCTTTCATATCCCTTTTTAACCCATTCTTTAGTTAAATAATTTGTATTATATGCTTGCCACGAGATTACATCGTAAACTGGTTTTCCAGTTTTCTTATTCCAGATTATTGTCGATTCTCTTTGGTTTGTAATTGCAATCGAATCAATTCTTTTAGGATCAAGGTTATTTCTTTCAAATAACCTGTTTAATAATTCTTGAACAGATAACAAGATTTCAATTGGGTTTTGAAGTATTTCTCCACCAGGTAATTCTTGTTTACCTATTTCAATATAATCTTTATCAACAATTTCATTTTTTTTATTAATCAATAGTATTTTTGATGACGTTGTTCCTTGATCAATGGCTATTATATAATCTTTCATATTCTTTTATTAACCCAATTTAAGATATCGTTTAAAATAAGATCTTTTTCAATGTCATTAAACAGGTTATGATATGAGTTTTCATATAGAATAATTTCTTTATCTTTTGTTGCTGCTTTATTATATGTATTTTGGCTGTTATCATATGAAACAATTGGATCTTTTTTACTATGTATTACTAATAACGGAACACGATAGTTTTTAAAATTTTTCTTTAAAACTCTCATTCCTCTAATCATTACTTCAGCCGGTAATTTAAGATAATAATAATCTAAATCTAAAATATCTTTTTCATAGTTATTAACAGTAGTTAGACGCTTATCATAAAAATTTGTAAAAATCTTTTTATTTTTCATTAGCAAATTATAAGGTAAAAATCTAATCTTTCTTAAACTCTTATAAAAATCACTTGGAGCAGCCGAAATAATTACACCATCAACATTACCATACTTTGCTGCATACGTATTTGTTATAACTCCACCTAAACTATGTCCGACTAAAAAAACTTTTTTAGTTTTCTTCTTAGCATATAAAATAAGTTCATTCAAATCACTTAAAAAATCTTTGTATGAATCAACATAGCCACGTTTACCAAAACTTTTACCATGTCCTCTTAGGTCATATGTTAAAACATTAAAACCCTTATTTTGAAAGAATTTTGCGGCATATTCATAATACTTTGAATACTCAGCAATTCCATGTGTAATTATAATCGTTACATCTTTAACATTATCATTTGGTACAAACTCGTTAACATTAATAAATATATCATTGATTATCATAGTTATTCCTCTTCTATTATATATAGTTTAAACTCATCAAAACTAAGTAAAAGTTTTTCATGTCTACTTGTTGGTAGGTTTTTACCTACATAGTCAGCTCTAATTGGTAACTCACGATGTCCACGGTCTACTAAAACTGCTAATTGAAGTTTGTTAAATCTACCTAAATCAATTAAAGCATCCATAGCTGCTCTAGCTGTTCTTCCTGTATATAAGACATCATCCACCAAGATAACGTCTTTTTTATCAACATTAAAATTATTAGTTTTTCCGCTTTCATTTTTTAAATCATCACGATAATTAGTAATGTCCAATGAAAAAAGTGGAACATCAATATCTGCAAATTTTTTCAAATTTTCTTGAAGTATTCTCGCAATTGGAAGTCCTTTTTTTTCAACACCAACAATTATTAAATTTGATAAATCGTTGTTTCTTTCAATAATTTCATGTGTTAACCGACGAAGTGTACGGCTAATTTGATCTTCATTTAATATTTCTTTCATTTTACCACCATTTATATTATACCAATTTTTTACAAAAAAGGGGTTGTTTATTCTAAAACTTATGATATAATCTTTACTAGTATAGGTCCTTTAAGTAACATCCGTGAATGTTATAAGGTAAGAAAACCGATTATAATATTTGAAGGCGCCTTTTGTGTGCCTTTTTTTCTTAAAAGGAATTATACAAAAATCTAAAAAAGGAGATTTGTATTATGCAACAACTAAACGAAAAAGTTGGTTATTTACCAGATGAAAAACCAACAAAAGGTAAAGCATTTGTCTTTGCTTTACAACAGTTTTTAGTAATGCTTCCTGCTACTGTACTAGCGGCAATCATTATGAACAGTCAAGGTTTGGAGATTTATAGTATTCCAGCCGCAGTCTTTGCCTCGGGGATTGCCACTTTATCCTTCTTATTTGTAACTAAGGGTAAAATTCCTCTTTATTATGGTTCTAGTTTCTCTTATATTCCTGCAGTTGGAATTATAACAACCAAATTTGCAAATATAAGTTCTGATTCAGTATTTGGTGCAATTATGATTGCCTCAATCATTTCAGGATTAATGTCTATAGGAGCTGGATTATTAATAAAGAAATTTGGAACTGAAAAAATTGATCAAATACTACCTGGACATATTACTGGAATGATTGCTATGATTATTGGTTTATCACTTGCTGGGAATACATTAAGTGGTATTCTAAATATGCCAAATATTACAGAAACATTTACAAATAGTAATGGTCAAGTAGTTGAAATTGTAACTGGACAAGGAAATGTTGATTGGTTAAGTGTTTTAGTTGCTATCATAACATTTGTTACAATTGCTGTATTAACAGTAATATTAAAAAAAGGATTTATTAGTCAAATACCAATTTTAATTGGAATTGGAGTTGGAGTTTTATTCTCTTATTTACTATATGTGCCTGTTACAATTGGAGGAAATTACTTCCAAGCTATCGGAACATATATAACTTCTATTTCATCTGGTCAAATCGGAATACTAGATCACATGCCTTGGAACACTCTTCCTGCTGCATTTGAAAATCCAAGTATTATTCTAACAGCAATTCTAGCAATTTTCCCAATTGCATTTGCTACAATTCCTGAATCAGCAGCACATGTTAATCAAGTTGATTTATACGTTAATTCACTTGCAGAGCAAATGGGTTCAGAAAAACGTTACAATATTAAAGATGAGCTTGACACTAACTTAATTGGTGATGGTATTGGTGATATAGTTGCTGTTATTTGTGGTGGTCCTGCTGGAACAAACTATGGTGAGAACGTTAGTGCATCAGCAGTAACTAAAAACTTCTCATCTTATGTATTTGGAATTACTGGAATAATAGCAATCATTGTAGGTATCCTATTAGATATATCAGGCAACCTTAATATAAGTGAATTACTTACTCAACCAGTTATCCAAGGTGTAAGTTTATATTTATTTGGAGCGATTGCTGTTCAAGGAATTGCATTAATGATTGAAAAACAAATAAACATATTCGATCCAAAAGTTGTTGCAGTTATGGCTTTTATTGGAATAGTTGGATTAGGTGTTGACTATATTAAAGTAACTGATTCATTTATTTTACCTGGTATTGGAGTTGCCGCTTTTGGTGGTATATTATTAAACATAGTTCTTAATTCATTATCAAAGAAATTCGATAAATAATCTAAAATACAAAAAAGGGTTCATTAAAGTTGAACCCTTTTTTTAGTTATCTTATTTAAAATCAAATATATCTTTTTTAAGTTTTTCAAACTCTTCAATTTCATAACCTTGAAGTCTTATTGTTCCAAAGAGTTCCTTATATTTAACATTTATAATTCCTAAGCGTTCTATTAAATATATAGGGGATTGATAAAAATTTAGACTTTGAATTTTGCTTTTATTAATAATCGTTGTTTTAATTGATAAGGCACCTGTTCTACTTATAAACTTATTCTTTATGTTATAACCCTTATTCTTAAGTCTTAAAAATAAAAGTGTGATACAAAAGAAATAACTTATTATTCCAGTAATTACTGTTGGTAAATAAACAATTGCAATCTTATCTAGTAAAAATATTAATGGTAAAAAGTGCAATAATGATATGAATATACCTGGAATAACAACATAATTTAACAATCGATATTTCTTAGGTTTAATAAATTCATTATCTAATACTTCTTCATAGCCCAAATATTTAAGTATGGATGTTACTTCTTCTAAATTTGCATACGGCATTAAGTATTTACTTTCAGTAGAACTTTTATTATCATTGTTGTCTCTTGCATCACCAATTCCTAAAACTGAAACTTCTAGTGAATATTTTTTAAATAATCGATATAAGAAAGATTGTTTTAAATGAACTGCATTAATGCGTTTTTTATTAATTTTATAATTTGTTTTACTAATTAATCCATATTGATATTCCAAACTATCACCATCAATATTTAATTCATAACGATAATAAACGATTAAACTATATACTGCAAAGAATATTGTTAAAACAATAATTGCAACAATCATAGCTATTAGTAAACCAAACACTGTTGTTGAATCGTTACTTTTATCAGAAATGATTATTGGATACATAATTATTAAAAAATAGAAAATCATAATCATAACTGTTATTAAATATGGCTGTCTTAGGATACCCATTTTTAATAGATTTTTATTAGTTGCTCTATAAAAGACTTCTTTTTCACTATTTATAGTTTCAAATTTATCAATTGGGGATGGCAATACTAAATTAGGATTATCCTTCTTTTTTTCTAAAAATTCTTTTAAAACAAGCGCATAATCTTTATCTAGCGGTAGTCTCCCTTCACTTCCAGTAGCAACAGTAGTTCCAGTATCAAATTCAACTTTTGTAGTGCCAAGCATTAAATCAATAATATTTCTTTTTAATCCAATTGAGTGAATTTTATCATAAGGAATAGCTATTTTTCTTTTAAATAACCAACCTTTTTCAATAATAAAATTATCATTATTATCATAAAAAACATGTTTATTAACTAATATCCAAGATATAATTAGGAAAAGAATTAATAATACTACTCCACCAATAATTATTAATGTTAGTGGAAGTCCACTTGTAATAACTAATTTTTCATTTTCATCTCCAAAAACAATAACTATTAGACCAAATATAGAAATCGCGATTGATAGAATTCCTGTTACAATAACACTTATATAACTTTTTTTAGCTATATGGTATTTATTGTTATTCATTTTTATTTTCCTCATCATTTTCAAGGAATGGTTTTAATTTTTTTTCAACATCTAAAATAATACTATCAGCAATATCTACATTTAATCCATTTAAAACTTCAACAGATCCAGCAGTAAAGAATTGAATAGATGATTGATTAAATAAGTTTTGAATTGGTCCTTGTAACTTTTCTAAATGTTGTATTCTTTTAATTGGAACAATAATTTTTTTTCTAAAGAGAACACCTTTTTGAATAACAATATGATCCTCAGTTAATTCATAACTATACATCTTGTATATAAAGAATGGTATTACAAAATTGATAATTGCAATCATTACTACAAATAAAGTTGCTAATATTAAGCAAATCATTCGTATAGTTTGATTATTAAACCTTATCGTAAATAAAGCAATATATCCTCCATAAACAAATACACAAAAAATTGTTCTAAAAATAATATTATATATATTAATTCTTTTATCTAGCTTCATATTTTTCCCCACTTTTTTATTTAATTATAGCATATGTATCTAGTATCTAAACATTTTCTATTAAACTGTTTTCTTTTTCTTGCATAAATTGATTTTTATATAACTCAAAATATGCTCCTCGTTTGTTTAATAATTCTTGATGCGTACCTATTTCTAAAATTTTACCCATTTCAAGCATTACAATCAAATCACTATCTACAATTGTGGAAAGTCTATGAGCAACAATAATACTTGTTCTTCCTTTTAATAGTTTTTTAGTTGCATCTTGTAATACTCTTTCTGCTTCTGAATCGATTGATGAGGTTGCTTCATCTAGAATAAGAATTCTAGGATTTGCAATAATTGCTCTTGCAAACGAAATCAATTGTTTTTGTCCAAGAGATAATAAATTACCCCCTTCACCAACTTCAGTATCATAGCCTTTATCCAAATTCATAATAAATTCATGTGCTCCAACAACTTTTGCTGCATTAATCATTTCTTCATCTGTAGCATTTAATTTACCATATTTTATATTATCTTTCACAGTTGTACTAAACAGATGTGGTGACTGTAATACATAACCTAATTGTGAATGTAACCAATGAATACTTCTTTCACGGTAATCAATACCATCAATTAAAACTTCTCCTGAAACTGGCTCATAAAATCTTGATAATAAATTTACTAAAGTTGTTTTCCCTGATCCAGTATGTCCAACTAATGCAACGCTACTTCCAGCTTTAATTTTCAAATTAAAGTTATCAAGAATTTTTTCATCATCTTTGTAATAAAAAGTGATATCTTTGTACTCAACATTTCCATCAATTGGTTCAAATTGCTCTTTTTTATCATCTAGAATGTCGCCATATTTTTGGATAACTTCTTCTTTATCAATAATTTGAGGTTTTGTTTCAATTAATTCAACAATACGTTCTGCTGAAGCTTGTGCTTGTTGTACGTTTGTTAAAATTGATGTTAACATCATGATTGGATCAAAGAAACTTGTTGTTGCTCTAATAAATAAAAACATTGTTCCAAGTGTAAATGTTGTATTAAGATTATCTAAAACATCAATACTACCTTGATACATAACAATTGCAAGTGTTATATAAGTTGCGAATAACAATACCGATGAAAAAATTGCTGATATTGAAATTGCTCTAATACTTGATCTTTTTAAATCATTAGTTACTTGCTCAAATTCAAATAAGTTTTGATCTTCAATAACCAAACTTTTTGTTGTTTTTGCTCCTAAAAAAGCTTCACTATATTTGGCTGTAGCCTGTGAATTATGTTTTCTAGACTCACGATGGCTATTCAAAATACTTTTTCTGAAAAGAAATGCGATTAAAAACATAATTGGTACTGATGCAAAAACAATTAATCCTAATTTCCATGAATATGTAAATAGCACAACAAGTGTAAAAATCATAAATAATGCTGACCAAAAGAAATCTAATAATGTCCATGAAATAATATTTGCTAATCTTCTTGAGTCTGATGTCATTCTCGCCATGATCCATCCTTGCGGAGTAACATCAAAGTATGAGAATGATAAACGTTGAAGATTTTCAAACGCTTCTCTACGAAGATTATAATTAACATGGGCTTCAATAATACTTCCCTGTTTGATAAACGCCCAAACAAGTAAACCAAATGCAATTGCTATTAAAACATTTAATATAATAAAAGGTGTTAATGTTGTAAAATCTTGGTTTTCAACAAACTTATCAATAGCATATTTATTAATAACATTTATTACTGTTTCAAGTCCAGCTAAAGTAACTGCAAATAATATTAAAACTATTATCTTACCTTTTAAATCTTTAATTATCATCAATAGTCTTTTCCAAACACTAAATGATATTTTTTTAACGGAATCATCTTCTTTATAATTCTGCATTTTTTTCACCGTCCTTTAACATGCTTAAAAATTCTTCTTCAAGTTTTCCTTGAATTTTCCATAAATTACTATATAATCCTGCTTTTTTACTTAATTCTTTATGTGTACCAATATTTTCAATTGTTCCATTATTAATGACAATTATTTTATCAGCTTCTTTTGCTGTTGTCATTCTATGAGTAATGATAATATTAGTTTGTTCATTTTTTGTTTCTTTCAATGCTTTTCTAATATCTAAATCTGTTTTATTATCTAATGCACTTAGTGCATCATCAAAAATGATTATCGGTTTATCAGTTACAAGAATTCTCGCAATTGCAACTCTTTGTTTTTGTCCACCTGATAATGTAGTGCCTTGTTCACCAACAATTGTTTCATAGCCATTTTGGAAAGTCTTGATATCTTTTTCTAGAGCAGCAATTCTAGATGCTTCAAAGATTTTTTCTTTGCTTGCATTTGGATTAGCAATAGCAATATTTTCATATACTGTTTTACTATACAAGAATGGATCTTGTAATACTGTTCCTATATTACTTCTTAGATATCGTTTCTTTATTTCTCTTAATTCAACACCATCAATTGTTATTGAACCTTCATAATCATACATTTTTAGTAATAGGTTAACGATTGTTGTTTTTCCACTTCCAGTTTTACCAATTATTGCTACAGTCTCACCTGGAAGAATTTCAAAACTAATATTTTCTAGTAAGTATTTATCGGTATTGTTAAATTTAAAATTTACATCTTTAAAAACAATATGTCCATGAATTTCAGGATTTAACACTCCATCATTTTCATACTCACTTTTTTCATTCATAATTGCTGAAAGTCTGCCTGCAGCAACTAGTGATTTACCAAAATCATTAATAATTCTACCTAAACCTCTAACTGGCCAAATAAGCATCCCTGCCAACATTAATGCACTTGATATTGATGATACTGACATTGTTCCTTGTCTAGAAAAATGAATTCCAAACAATAAAACAACTAAAAATTGTACCATCATTAAAAAGTCCATAAATCCCCAATATATGGCAACCACTCTACTTGCTTTTATCTCAGATTCACGATATTCTTTATTTTTTGTTTCTAGTTTTTCAATTTCGTATTTTTCATTAGCAAATGCTCTTACTACTCTGGATGCTGAAACATTTTCTTGAATAACAACCATTAATTTTGATTCTTTCTCTTCAACATCAGTGAATAGTTTATCAATCTTTGTAAAATAAATGATTGATGATAGTGCTGTAATTGGAATAACTGCTAGAGATATCCACATGATAGTTTCATTAACATAATACATTTGAAATGCACCTGAAACAAGTGATGCAACAAGTCCAATAGCATCCATAATACGGTAAGAAACAAAACTTGTTGTTGTATCAATGTCTGATGTTACTCTTTGAATTAAATCTCCTGAATCAGCATTGTTATGATATTCATAACTTAAATTTTGGATATGATCATATGAGTTTACTCTTGATTTTTTAGCAACATTCTCGCTTAATAATCCTTTTGCTCTTGATTCGAAATATAAGGTCAAATAACGTACAAATTGCCACACCAACATCATAATTATAATACTAATTACTACATTAATTATTTCAGTATTTTTATCAACAAAATCTAAAATAAAGTTTGGTAAATTCACAATATTAAGATCAGCACTTGGCTTTAACTTTAATTCTAATTTTTGTAGTAATAATTCACTAAATAGTGGTACATATGAGTAAGTTAAACGATGAAATATCGCCAAAATAACTACAAATATGAACAACCCCCAATTCCCCTTAACTAACTTAAATAATTCTTTAAAACGCTGCATAAAATCCTCCCGAATGCTCTTAATTAAAAATATTTTTACCAGCAGTATATCCAGTTGATAATGCTGATGTAATATTAAATCCACCTGTATAGGCATTAATATCTAAAACTTCACCACAAAAAGATATTTTGTTATTAATTTTAGATTTCATTGTTTGAGGATTAACATTTTTAAGTGCTACTCCTCCATTTGTTACAAATGCACTTTTGAACCCTCTTGTTGTATATATATTAATTAAAAATGATTTAAATATATTAACAATTTCTTCAAAAGTTTTAGATTTGTCTTCAATATATTTCACTAAACGTGCAGGTATATTATTATCTTTTAGTATTTTATAAAACACTTCTTTATCTTTTAATAGTGACTCTTTAGAATTGTTTGGAAGAAAATCAATCGAAATAATAACTTCTTTTTGTTTTTCTAACAAATTTAAAACTTCAAAGCTAGCTCTAAGAGCAGCTGGACCAGAAATTCCAAAATGAGTAATTAATAGATCATGTGTAATACTTTTTTTAATTTTATTTTTATCATTATAAATATTTAGTGTTACATCTTTGAATGATAATCCTTGAAGTTCTTTTGACATAATAAAATCATCATTAGATACTAATGGTACTTCTGCAGGAACAAAATCTGTAATTGTATGTCCTAAATTTTTAGCAAACTCATGCCCTTTTCCATCTGATCCTGTATTTGGAAGAGTGATTCCACCGGTTGCAATTATCAAATAATCATATGTATATTTACCATTTGAAGTAATTATCTCTTTTTCAGTCACTTCTAAAACTAGTGTGTTAAATAATATTTTCACTTTTTCTTTTTCAATAACTCTTTTCAATGTATCAACAATATCACTTGACTTATTACTAATAGGAAACATTCTAAAATGATCTTCCTCTTTTAATTCACATCCGTTTTTTTCAAAAAAACGGATGATATCCTTAGGATTGAAATTTGCTAAACTACTATATAAAAACTTCCCGTTTTTAGGAACATTAACAATTACTTCTTCGTCATCAACATTTGCAGTAACGTTACATCTTCCTCCACCAGTTAATCTTAATTTTCTTCCTAATTCTTCATTTCTATCTATTAAAACAACTTCTAAATTCTTGTGGTGCATTTTAGCGCTTATTGCAGCCATCATTCCTGCTGGCCCACCACCAATAACAATTAATTTTTCCATAATTACTCCTAAAAAATAAAAACATCCAATTTATGTTGGATGTCAAAAAGCATATAAATATACAAAATTGTATCGTATTAAAAAAACGAGTGAAAAATGATTGGCAAATTAAATAATAATTCCCCTGTATAAGTATATTTTTAGTGACATCTATTAACTTTTGTGCCTACTAAAAATATGTGCAGGCAACTATTTTCTAATCCACACTTTAACCATTGTTACTCACTCCTTTCGTTTATCTTTTTTTATTGTATCATTTATTTTATTATATAACAATACTAAATCGCCATTTTATGGCATTTTAACCATAATATTTAATATTATCAAGATTTATTGTTCCACCAATAACTTCAAATTTAATTATGACATTATCTTTATCAACTAAGATTTCATAGTTCTTGAATTTTTCTGTTAATTCAATTTTCTCAATTATTTCTCCATCTGCAGCTATTATTTTAACAACAAAGTTCAAATCATGATCAAAGTACTCACCAGAACCAAAAAGTCTTGCATCAAATGTTATTTTCGAAACATATTCAAAGGCATTAACATTATACAAAACTGCTGTATATGTTGTTTGTCCCTTTCCTCGAAGTCTTCCTACTACATTACCATTACTTTCATTCATATATGCTAATTCTTTTTCATTATGAATATCTTCAGGCTTTACTCTTAATTCTTGAACTATATATTTTATACCATTAAAATCGTATTCAACTTCTTCTGTATCAAACTCTTTAATATCAATACCTGTTTCAAAATCTATTGAATAAAAAGGAACATCGCTATTATTTTTTTCTGGATTTGATTTCCAAAGAATATTATCAATAGTCAAACGATGTCCACTACTAACCTCAATTGACATACTATATGTACCTTTAACATTTAGATTATCTATAATAATTTTCTTACCCTTATCGGCTTCATTATCATCTTTAAATTGAAAATCTTTAACTACTTCATTATTGATTTTTACTATTACATGGACGTTTGCTGGTTTATCACCGCCAGGTACTTGTGGATATTTTGATTTTGGAGAGAAAGGAAGTCTAGCATCAAACTCTAAATATGAAATTCCTTTTTCGATTTCTCTACCATATATACCACCTACACCTGGGCCATCACCATTACCACGCCCTGCAAAAGTCAGAGCATTACCTCCAGCTTTTAATCCTAAATCAATTCTTGTTTTAACTAGTTCCCATTCGACACCACTATTTCCTATAAATGGTTCATAGTCCATATATTCACTTGAATTATTACCACTATTTTTCATAGCCTCTAAAAACTCAAAGTCTTCAACAAAAATCTCGATTTCTTCTTTTTCTTCAATCCATCTAGCGAATAAGTTTAAATCACCATCAATAATTTGATTAGTATCAAAAGCTTCAGATTCACTAATCATCCAGCCAACAAACTTATATCCTTCTCTTGTTGGATTTGTAATTGAACCAATTGTATTACCCTCTTGAACAATAATCTCTTTTATTTCCGGATTATCTCCATAGTTATAATTAAAATTAATTTTATACTCTAATTTATTTTCTTTCTTAATAACTATTAAATTAAATTCTTTGTTATACTCTTTTTCTGAAATTGTTACATAAGCCGTTAGTTTAACATTAACATTAGTATCAATCCGTTTGACAATTCCAATATTCTTATCAATTGAAACTGCATCATTATCACTCACCCAATTAATATCATAACTTCCTGTTTTTAACATCAGGTTAATATTATTTGTTACACTTGAACTTGAATCATTTCCATTATATGTTATTTGAATTTGTTCTACATATTTTTGAGCATGATCTTCAACTTTTTTACACCCAGTTATTAAAAAAAGTGTTAAAATGATTGTTATTAGTAAATATATCTTCTTCATTAATTCCATCCAGCCTTTTATGTTATTTGTTTTATTATAACATAAATAAAATATCATTTTTGTTAATCTATGGTAATATAATCATATATACACTTTCTTTACAATTGGAGGTAATCATGTTTAGTCTTAACGATTCTCAAACTAGTTTTTTAAATGCTATAAAAATCCATAATAATTATCCTTCTAATATCGGTGGAGTTTTTAAAATACCAGAAAATATTAATGATCTAGATAAAAAAATTTTTGATTACTTTAATTCCATTCCTATCCTAAAAACCAAACTTACTTGTACTAATAATTCTACTTATCAATACATTGATTATGAATCAACGATTAAAGTAAATAAAATTTCAAGTCATGAAATGAATTCTTTCTTTGAAGAATCCTTTAGTTTATATAATTCACTTCTTTTTAAAGTTGCTTTAAGTGATAATAATATTATTATTGTTTCACACCACATATTATTAGATGGTGGATCAATTAAGCTTCTTATCAATAATTTGTATAGTTATTTAGAGTTTAATATTACTCCCTCATTTAACGATAGACCATTAACGTCCCTTAGTTCGAAAAATAGCTATTATGATTTTTGGAATAAAGAATTAAGTAATAATATTTATACTCCAATAAGACTTAAAAGATTAGATTCAAGTATATCAAGTGCTAAACGAAAAATGGTAACCATTGATAGTTCATTGTCAAAAAAGATTAATCTTTTAACAGAACAATATGCCATATCAAAATCATGTTTCTTTGAGGCAATTATATCCTTATATATTTCGTATATTAATGATTCTAATAATATAATCATTGGTACATCAACTCATAATAGAAATTATAAAAACAAAGATTCATTAGGTATGTTTGCTAAAACATTACCGCTATCAATTTCAATTAACAAAGAATTTACCTTCATAGATTTACTCACTTCTCTTAAGAAGAAACATTATGAAATATTGCGTAATAGAGAAATTTCTTATGAAGAGATATTAAAAATTAAAAATCAATTATTTGATGTTATTGTTATTGACCATGGAAAATTCACTTATGAAAATAACTTTCTTTTCTATCCTTCTTTAGAACTTAGTTTGGTTCTAAATATTGTTGAAAAAAACAATGAAATTATTCTTTATTTTGATTATAAAGAATCTATTTTTAATGAAACTGAAATTAATCGTTTAATCAAACGGATTAAACTACTTATAAAACAATCAGTTGTAAATCCTAAAATTGAGTCAATTAATTATTTATTGGATGATGAAAAGTTTTTAATAAAACAATCAAATGAAATCCCCTCAGTTCTTGAGTTATATTATCAAAATCTCTACCAATCAATTGATAGCATCGCTATTATTGATAATAATATTCAATATACTTTTAATGATTTGGAGTTATTATCTAACAAACTTGCCAACAAACTATTATTAATTAAAGATGACATAGTTGCAATAGATATAAAGAAATCATTTTATTCAATTGCAGCAATGCTAGCTATTATTAAAGCTGGTAAGACTTTTGTTTTTAAGACTTCATATAATCAAGATTTTCTTCAAGATTACTTTCATTTAAATCATGAATTCTTTAACTCTCTAAATTTTAAATCTGAAAAACTATTTATAAAAGAAAATCAATTTTTATGTCGTTACTATACATCTGGAACAACGAATAGAAAGGAAGTTTTCATAAAGAATATTAGTGTTGCAAATCACATCAATAATCATGACAGTTATCAACAACAAAGTAAAGATACTAATGTAATTCCAAGCGTGGCAATGCTACATTTTGATATTAGTTTAGAAGAAATCATGCTTGCCTTATTAAATAAAAAAACATTACTACTATTTGATGAAAATAGTCTTTCAAATCCTAAATATATCAATAACCAATTTTTACAATATAATGTCGATTTTTTCACTACTACTCCTTCAGTCTTTAATTATTTATGGCAAAATGGAGCAATAGAAAGCTTAAAGAATCTAAAAATAATAGTCTTAGGTGGTGAAGTACTCACTAAAAGTATCGCCAAAGTAATTTTGGAAAACACAAATTCAAAATTATATAATAGTTATGGTCCAACTGAAACTACAATCGCTGTTACATCTATAGAAATAACTGATTATAAAAAGATTCCAATTGGAAAAGCACACGACAATATCAACATTATTATTACTAACAATAAGAGTACTCTTCCTAAATATGAGATTGGCGAGATCTTAATAAGTGGTATTTCTGTTGCACGTATTAATGAGGATCGATTTGTTATTATCAAAAATGTAATTTACTATAAAACAGGGGATTATGGTTATCAAGATGAACATAATCATTTTTATTATATTGGAAGAATTGATTCAGAAATAAAACGTAATGGTGTAAGAATAAATCTTTCTTATATTGATAGAGTCCTAGAAAAAAATGATTATATTGAAAAATCAGTTTCGACTTTTAATAATAATTTAATTACAACTTTTTATAACACCAAGTCCAAAGTTAATAAAAGTGTTCTTTATGAACATCTTATATCATCATTACCAAAAGAGATTATTCCTAACAATTTAGTTGAAGTATCAAAATTTGATATTACTGCTGAAGGAAAAATCAAATTCAATTCAAAAACAATTGAACATAATTTAATCCCTTATAAGCCTAAATCATTACTTCGAAAAAAAGTACTTACTATTTTTATGAATAACCTAGAAACTGATAATATTAGTATAAATGATTATTATCTAACAAAAGGTGGAGACTCAATTAAAGCACTTCTTTTAATTGCTACTCTTGAAGAGTTTAATCTTAAAATTAATGTTGATGATTTATTTCAAAAAACTATTGCAAATATTATTGATGAAATCAAAGTTGTAAAACATAAAAAAATATACATTCAAAACAACGATTTTTTAGTTAAAGAAATAGTTTTTACTTCTAATAAAAAAATATTATTATATGGTTCATCAGGTTTTTTAGGTATACACATACTAAATGAACTAATCGAGACAACAAACTTAAAAATTGTTATTCCACTCAGAATTAGTTATCTTGATTTTCTTAATCGTTATTATGACTTTTTTGGTACTTCTTTAGATGAATCTAGAATTGAATATCTAAGTTTTAATACATTTATTGACTATTCTAAGATTTGTTTTGTTATTAATGCTACTGGTAATGTAAAATATATTGATACATATGAAAATTTAACTGGAATTAATGTTAGATTTTTAAACTCTTTAGTTTCTAATTCTATTAAGAACGAGGTTCCGTTAGTTCATATTTCAACTTTAGGTTTATCAAACTCATATAAACTATTAAAAGAAAATACAAATAAATTACACATTGAATATAATAATCCTTATTTGAATAGTAAAGCTAGTGCTGAAAAAAGAATCTTTGATCAAAATAATCCCTATTTAAGAATTATTCGAGTTGGTAATTTAATGCCAAACTTTGATACTAACAAATTTCAATTAAATCCTCACGATAATGCATTTTTAAGATTGTTGTCAACACTTAGCAAGGAAAGTATTCAAACAAATTATACATTTGATATTACACCAGTTGACGTTGCTGCTAAAGCAATTTTAAAGACACTATTATTTAATAATAAAGTTTCACATATATTAAATCCTTATCCATTTAAATTTAATGATTTAATTGATAGTAAGGAAAAAAGAATAGTTAGTTTAGGAAATGATGTTATTTATTCTATAAAAAAAATTGACTCTTTAGAAACAACTTCATGTTTGAAAAAAGTCAATTTTACATATCCGATATTAGATAAAAAATATCTTGAGAATCTTTTAAAACTCGCTAACAAAATATTTAACGAATAAACATTTTTATAATTCTTTTAAAGCACCGATCATATCAATCTTCTTAATTTTCGTATTCATAAATATTTCAACAATTACTGTAAATAAAACAGTTAATGCAATTGAGATAACATATGTATACCATGAAATATTTCTTCCCATCATCATACTTGGTGTATCTATATTTACAATAACAAACATAAACAATAGTAAACCAAGTGGAACTCCAAGAATAATTCCTACAAAAGTCATTACGTTTATTTCTCTAAAAATATAATTAGATACTTCCAGATTTTTATATCCTAGAACTTTCAAAGTTGCAAGTTCTTTTTCTCTTTCACTAATATTAACATTTGTTAAATTATAGATAACGATTATTGCTAGAAATGCTGCAGCTAAGATAATAACTGAAGCTATCATTCTAACTTGCCCTAATAATCGTTCTTTTGCTATTAACTCGTTATTTTTAAATGAAATGCTTAAGAAACCATCAAGTTTTTCAAAGTCTGCCTTAACTAAATCATCATCAATATTACTTGATTTAATTAACAGCTTTGTTGTTAATTGTTCAATTTTCGAAAAATGTTCTTCATAGTATTTAGAAGTCATATAAATCGAATTATTCATATAATTTTCTGTTATTCCAGTAATTTTTAAATCTTTAACTCCTGCAAGTTCAATCGTATCATTTTCTTTAACTTTCAAGTGATTTGAGATTTGTTCGGTTATTAGAATACCTTCTTCATTTAAATTAAGGATTTCTTTAGTTTTACGATTTTTAAATTCATAAAAATTTTCTAATCTTTCATCACCGATTATAACATTTATATAAAACTTGTTTTTACCATCTTTTGAAGTTAATGACTGACTGAATTCTTTTATTTCTATATAATCATTAAAGTTATTATCTAAATAAGTACTTAGTTCATCTGTTAATTCATTAATATTAACAGTAAAATCATATTTATATATTTCACCATATTGTCTTGTAGACACCGCTTTAATCGAATCTGTTAACGCAAATCCCGTAAATACTAAAGCTAATGATCCAGCAATACCTAAAACTGTCATAATAAAATTATTAGGGTATCTAAAAAGATTTCTTAAACTAGATTTATGTTTAAACTTTAGATTGTTCCATATAAATTTAATCTTTTCTAAAAAGATTCTTTTTCCATATTTAGGTGCTTTTGGAAGCATTAGGGTTGCAACATTTTGTCTTAATGTTTTTCTTATTGCAAATACAGTTGTTAAAACCATACTTATAATAATAAATACCATATATAAAACATTGGATAATGAAAAAATATCAGTATTTAGTTTAGGCATAAAAAAGATTGTTTTAAAGGTATTATTTATAATTGCTGGGATTAACCTAAATCCAGCAGCATAACCAATACCTGCGCCTAAAATTGATAATACTAAAGCATACATCAAATATTTTGCATAAATATCACTTCTTTTATATCCTAATGAACGTAGAATACCTGTTTCTTGTCTTTCTTCTTCAATTAATCTCGTCATTGTTGTTAAGACAACAAGTGTTGATACTATTAAGAAAAAGATTGGGAAAATTTGCGTTATTGTACTAATTGAATTCATTGATGAACTATACATTTGGTATGCTGTGTTAGTGCTTCTATCTAAGACATAATTCTTTATGTCATAGTCTTCAAAACCATAAAATTCAAGTTTTTGTTTATCAATGTCGATTAGTTTTTCATTTAATTTGATTATTTCATCGTCGATTAAATTAGTATAAGAATTACTAAATTGATTCATGCTTTTATCTTTGTCTACAGTAATGAAAAGATGTGTATAAAGACTAACATTTTCAGCTTTTAATCCATAAAAAATTGCTTCAATAGTATTTGTACCTTCAACAGATCTTTCAGGTTCTTTAGAAAAATACCAAGTATTTTCAACAATCCCTGATACTGAATATTCAATATTATTGATAACTACTTTGCTACCAACACTAAATTCTTTCAAATAATATGTTTCCCTTTGAACAAGAATTTCTGTTTCATCCTTTGGATATTCACCATCAATTAATGTCAATCTATTAATCTTTTGATTTTCGATATCTAAATTATATAAAATACTTTGAACTGTTGTAACATTGTTTACGATTGCTAAAACATCATTCATGAAAACTCCTTCTACGTCTTTAAAATCAGCTCTTAGAGTTTCAATATTTTCATCATTAAAAGGTAATGTTGATGTTACATACATATCTGCTAAATTAACATCATTAAATTTTTCTGTCATACTCATTTCTAAGTTTGGTGCGGCAACTAATAATCCAGTAATTACACCTGATGTTAAAAGAATAATACTAAACATTGCTAAAAAACGGCTAATATTGTGTTTAATTGTTTTAAAACTATTTTTCCAAAATGTTTTTTTCATTACCATTCAATATCCTCAATACTCATTGGATTTGTATTTATAATATTACTTTGAATTTGGCCGTTTTTAACCGTAATTACTCTGTCAGCCATATCTTTAATAGCTTGATTATGTGTAACTACAACTATTGTTTTATTATATTTTTTTGATGTATCATATAAAAGTTTTAAAATCTTTTTACCTGTTTCATAATCTAGAGCACCAGTTGGTTCATCACATAAAAGTAATTTAGGATTCTTAGCAAGTGCTCTTGCTATTGCAACTCTTTGTTGTTCTCCCCCAGATAATTGCGCTGGAAAATTATTTACTCGATGACCAAGATTAACATCATCTAACGTTTTTTCAACATCAAGATGATCCTTAGTTATTTCAACAGCAATTTCAACATTTTCTTTTGCTGTAAGATTTGGCATTAAGTTATAAAATTGGAAAACAAATCCAACATCATTTCTACGATACAATGTTAATTCTTTTTCATTCATTTTAGCAATATTCACATCACTAACTAATACATCGCCATTTGTAGGAGATTCCATTCCTCCTAAAATATTAAGTAGTGTAGTCTTACCGGCACCACTTGGTCCTAGAATAACTGCAAATTCACCTTCATTTATTTCAAAAGAAATGTCTTTATTAGCAAATATGATTGTATCACCAACTTTAAATTGCTTATTAACATTGTTAAGTTTAATTATTGACATACTTTTCCACCTCATTCATATGTTTAATTGTTTCTTTAAGTAACTTTGTAAATTCAATAATTTTATCATTTCCCATTTTATCAAAAAAAGAATCAAGAATTATATTTGTTGATTGAACTTTTTTCGTAATATAGTCATCGCCTTTTTCAGTAAGATTTAGGATTTGTTTTCTTTTATCTTTTTCATCTTTGCTAACTGTAATCATTCCTTTAGATAGAAGCTTATTAACTATTGATGTCATTCTACTTTTAGTAAAGCCTAAATGTTTACTAATGTTACTTGGCTGCTTATCTATATTAAATTTTAAAGCAAATAAAACTGCTTGTTCGCCTTGTAAGAATTGTAAAAACGTATTAATCATTTTAAAATTATAAATTTCTATTAATGAATCTCTGAAATCATTTCTAATTTTCGTTTCATTCATTGTACCACTCCTTTTAGTTAATACTGTTAACCATTAGAATTATATAACTTGTTTGGTTGTTTTACAAGAAAAAAGAACGCATTTAGCGTTCTTCACATTTTTTCACTTATTCAATAATTTCAATATCTTGATCTTTAATATCTAAGTAGAATGCAACTTTTGCTGCTTCAACATATGGTTGTAAGAATATTAATCCAACACCAAGTGTAATAATACCTAATATGTACCAACCAATAAATGATAAATATAGCATAAATAATTTCATTTTATTACCATGCATTAACTCTTGACTCTTTTGAATTGCTTCTGTTGCTGTTAGTTCTTCATTACTATCGGCAATGATTAATTCTGTCATTGAATATGCAAGAGCTTTAATTATCCCTGGAATAATAAACAATAAAGCCCAAAGGAATATAAATACTCTTTTCAATACAAACGAAACAAATGACAACAAGAATTTATTTTGAAATGGAACAAATAATTCAACCAAATCTGGTTTTTCATTTCTATATGACTTCAAAACAAAACCTGCTACTCCTACAAATAAAGGTCCCGCAAATAGCCAAAATACAAATGATGATATTCCTATAATTACAAATGATATAACAATAACTAAGAGAATATACCAATAATTTGTTCTAAGCATTTCCCATGCTTGTTTTTTATAATCTCTACTTTCCATACTAATCCTCCTCTTTTTTATACTCTTATTATAATCTATTTGAGTCGCTATAAAAAGGAATTTGATAAAAACTAGTTTTGGAATTGTTTAATTATAATTGGTAAAGATACAGTTGCATTAATAATTAATAATACTGCAAGTAATGCTACTCCACCAACTGTTAATGCCATAAAGAATGAATATAACAATGGAATTATTATTAATAGTGGAACTGCATAGGCAATTGTTAAAATAATATTTCTAACTAGCTTATTTGAAACACGATCACTTACTAATGCTATTAAACCAAATAATGCTGTTACTGCAAACAAGAATGATGCTCCTGCTAATGTAAAAGTTGTCACAAGTGCAAGTAATACATTAATTCCTGTTCCTAAAAGTAATACTTTATTTGGATTACTTTTCTTAATTTGTTTAAATAATACATATACAAATCCTAACATTAATATAAGTGTTGGTATTTCAGTATTTGAAACTCTTGTATATGTAATACTGAATGGAACTTTTCCAAGAAATGCTACAATATTACTAAATATTAAACTAGTAATAACAAAAATTACAGTAAGCAATAAACCTTTTGGTAATGTTTTAGTAACAATTGTTTTATCTACCGCTTCTTCTTTAACACTAAAGAATAGAACTGCAACATAACCAAGTAATAAAACTATACTCAAAATTATTGCAAACATTTGACTATAAGTAATTAAAACATTTGGCAACAATGTAAAGAATACATCATTAGTTTTTGAAGTAAAATAACCTTCTTCAACATACTTAGCATCACTTATAAATTCTCTTACCATTGGTTCAACTTGTGTTCCCATATGTTGAATTGATGATAAATTAATATTTTCATATGAATCTAGTGGTGTATGATAATTATCTAATCCTGCAAGAGTTGCAAAATTAACTCCTGCAATTCCTGTTTCAATAAATGGTGTAAAATCTGTATAATTTGGCATTACACTATAAACTGCGGTTGCCATTGAATATGTTACTGGATAATTAGCTTTTTTATATAAATCCATAACTTTTGAATTATTGTTTGATGTTTCAAACATATAAGTTGCTCCATAGCGTCCACGTGATTCTAAATTAATAACAAATTTAGCATTCTTCATGAATTCTGTGTTTTTAGCTGCTAATCTTGCTCCATATAAACCAACTTCTTCAGCGTCAGTAAATAAGAAATACACACTGTTCTTTGGATTTAAATCTTTTAATAAATATGCAATTTCTAACATTGTAGAAACTCCATATCCATCATCCATTGCTCCATAAGATCTTCCTTGTTCACCGTATCTACCTACATGGCCTCTTGAATCATAGTGTGCCATTAAGACAATACCTTCTTCATTTTCACCTTTTAGAACACCATAAATGTTTTTTATTTCATATGGTAAATCCTCGTCAATAATTGTTTTAACTTCTTCAACAGAATAATTCATTTCATGAACATTTGTTGCTCCAAAATATGAAGTTAATGTATCACTAAGATATTGTCTAACTTCTTCATGCTCATCTCTATCATAGTAAGAGTGTGGCTTTCTTGATATTACTTCAATATGTTCTGCTGCTCTTACAGCACTAAATCTTGACTCATCTTTACTATCTGATGGTCTTGGTGTATATAATACAAACATTGATAAAACTAACACTATAATAAGTGATAGTGTTGCGAATCTTTTTGTTAAAAGATAACTTATTTTTTGCATCATTTTCTCCTCTTTCTTTCTCATGAAATTAATTCTACAACAATTTAGTTTGAATGTCAAATCTTTTTATATTATCTATCTATAAAAACGAAAAAGCAATACACTTTTGATATTGCTTCAACCAAAAAAATATTTAATATTTTAGTCCTTTATTAAATGAATCACATCTTTATTTAAATATTTAGCTAAGTATGGAATACTAATTATATTTAAAAATGAAATGCAAAATAATACAATGAAACTTAAATTAGTAAAGTTTAATTGTAAGTAGTTATAATTATAATAATTATTAAAAGAGTGATCATATATATAGAGAATTAAATTAGCAAAAACAGACGAAATGATTCCTGAAAAAATTCCTATAATTAAAAATATCGTAAAATAATAGATAAAGATTTCACTATTTCTTACACCCATTGATTTTTTTATCCCAATAATTACTTTATCATTGTTAAAAATCAAATATAGAATTACAAATCCAAACAGTAATAATAAGATACTTGCTATTATAAGAATCATAAGCACTGTCTCGTTAATAACAATTATTGCAGAATTAATTTCAATAGGTTTTAAAACTGTCTTATTAGTTATTAAGTATTTTTGATTTAGTATGTAACTTAAATTATTTGTATGAGTAAACCCTATATATCCAAAGCGATTATTATTTAATTCTTTATATAGTTCTTCACTTAGAATGAATTCATTATTCTCACTAACTCCAACTATATTTACATTTATATTTGTTAATTTATGTTTTGTTAGATAAATAGAGATGTTATTCAAATTATTTTCATCAAAAAGCTTATATAAGTCCTTAGAAACTAATACATCATATTTATTTAATTTAGCGTCACTAGTAACTTTAACATTATTTACTTTTTGTTGATTATTTTTTATTTCAATAATTATATCTTCTTTATATGTCATAACAGTTTTATGATGTTTCAAATATTCTTCTTCATACATAAATATTGAACTCAAATATTCGGTTTGCTCAACAGAAACTAATTTTTCTAACCCGCTTTGAGGATTTAAATGTTTTAAATAATTTGTTTTTAAAATTCCGCTCACAGTATAATTTTTTCCTAAAATACTTATTTGATCATCAATTTTAATCCCTTTATAAACATCATTTGAAAGAAAATCAGTAATCATAATTTCATCATTTGTACTTGGAACTTCACCATCCAAAAATTTATAATCAATCTTGTTGTTTATAAAAATTATATTATTAAAGGAATCATTATTAACATCATTAAAAGGTATTCCCCAATGCGTATTTTCAACTTCTATCTTCTCATCAATTAATCTCTCAAAATCAACTAATTCATCTCCAATTTTTTGACTAATAATATCTTTGAATTCTATATAATCTAAATCCATTTTATTACTAAATCTATCGTATTGTTTATCCAAGTTAAATGAGTTTAAAGTAAGAAAAAAACCAAGCAATGTTGCTAAAAATGTTAAAAGCATTACTGTTATTATCATCTTAATTTTATGATTAATAAAATATTTAAAACTATCTTTAATATGAAAAATCAGACTATTTTTAGTTGTTTTATTATTCAGATCTTCTTCAGGTGCTTTTTTTTGATTTTTATATTTATCAAGTAAAACAAGTTTTTTATTTTCTAAGAGATATGTCTCACTTTTAAAATCATTAACAATCATTTTATCATGAGTAATCATTATTACTAAAATATCTTTACTTATATTTTCAATAACTTTCATTATTTCAACTTTATTAATACTATCTAGGCTTGATGTTATTTCATCAGCTAAGATTACTTTCGGGTTTTTAACTAGAGCCCTTGCAATGGCAACTTTCTGCATTTCACCGCCACTAAGTGTCTTTATTTCTCTTTCCTCAAAACCATTAAGTAAAACTTTATTTAGCACATCAAAGACCCTATCATTGATAGTTTCTTCATCAACACCTAATAATCTTAATGGATATGCAATGTTATCATAAACATTTAATGTATTTATCAAATTCTTGTCTTGAAAAACAAATCCTATTTTTTCTTTTCTAAATGTTGTTTTCTCAGTTTTTGATAGCTTGTTTACATCAACACCATCAATTTCTAAAATTCCACTACTTGGGCTATCTAATGTTCCTAAAATATTTAATAGTGTTGTTTTTCCACTACCTGATCTACCTAATATATAAATCAATCCAGCATCAAATACCGCAGTTAGATTATCAAGTATTAAATTGTTTTCATACTTCTTGCTAAGATTTATTATTTTAATCACGATAATTCACTTTATGCCTTTCTTAACTGCCTTTTAACTAATAAATATATCATTAGAATCGTTATTACTATTAACAAGATTAATAATATCATTATTATTCCAACTGGATTAAACAGAATTGTATACTTAATCTGTAGATTATTATTTATAAGTTTATTATTAATTGTTTTTATTATCACTGAATGAGTAAAAAACGAGATTACACTTGAGCAAATCAATATAACAAAAACTTGCATTATATAAATCGAATAGACTCTTTGATTACTATATCCTATCAGTTTTAAAGTTTTAATATTCCCCACTTGACTATTAATATTCATGAAAGTAACTATAAATATAATTCCAATTAAAACAATAATAAATGGTAAGGCAATTGTACTTATTAAGTTTAATATTGTGTTGACATTTTGATATTCAGGTTCAAATTCATTTTTTGATATTAAACTATTTAATTCATATGTACCACTAATTTTGTTTAAATTTCTAACATTTAGATTAAAGTTTTTTGTAAAATAGAAACTATATTTATTAATCACTTGATCTTTAGTTATTCTTGATAAGAGTTCAAGAGAAACACCATTTTGCCCTATATTAGTTTTATTAATTCCTACTATTCTTAAATTTAATTCTTCAAATTTATTTTCAGAATAATCAAAAATATACATTGTTATTATTTTATTTTTTATTTTACTATAGATATTTTCTAAATTTTCAATTATAGTCTCAGAGTCATATTCCTCAAAAAATACAGGTATATTATGATAACTTAATACTATCTCATCAATCAATTCTGCTCGTTTACCATAAAGTATATCACGTTCATCACTTACTCTATTACTAAAATTATTCAAATATCCATCAGAATCTATTTTGTTTTGAGATGAAAACTCTAATTTTATTCCTTGATATTCATCAAAAACTTCATTGATAACAAAAATATTATTATAAAATAAATCAGTATTCAAATCTATTATTTTAGATGTTTGATAACTGTTCTTTTTCTCTATTAATTCATGATAATTAGTTATTATAATACCAACAATTTTAAAATCTTCAATACTTTCATTTATTCTAAAACTAAGTTCTGTATTTAATAAATCATCAACACTCTTATTAGCCTTTATTGAATAATAATTTGTAAGAATAATCTCGTTACGATTATTTGGTAATCTTCCTTTAATCTCAAAATCATTAATATAATCATCAATTAGCATAATTCTCTTTATATTATGATTATTTAAAACATTAATTATTGGATTTAACTCTTTATATTTAATTATATTATCTGAATCTTTTATTTCATTGTTAGTGTCTAAGTCAATTGAAACAAGTCCATTATCGGTTAAAGTTTTAATGCTTTGCTTGTTTTTATTTGAATAAATGTTGCTGATTAAAATCATTATTATAATTAAAGAAATACTTAAAACAAAAATATGTAAAATATTAATTAATCTTTTATGAAGTAACAATTTAGAAACAATGGTAGTTTCATTTCTATAATCATGTTTCTTTTTTGCGCTTGTGCCTACTTTAATACTCTCAAGTTTTTCATCAACTTTCATTATATCTTTGATTGTTTTATCTTTAATCTCATAAATCTTTCCAGGATATTCCTTAACTAAAGAATAATCATGGGTAACCATAATTACTAAATAGTCTTTTGATAATTCATAAATTAAACTCATTATTTCGTTTGTTGTTTCAAAGTCTAGGTTAGAAGATATTTCATCAGCAAGTAAAACTTTAGGCTTCTTTATAATTGCTCGTGCAATTGCAACTTTTTGTTTCTCTCCACCAGATAAAGTATTAATCTTTCTTTTCTCAAACCCTTCTAACCCAACATTTTTTAATGACTCTGAAATTATTTTTTCTTTATCATCTCTTGAAATATTTTTTTGATTAATTGCGATTAAAATATTTTCATATACATTTAATTCTTTAATTAAATTTGATTCTTGAGTTATTATCGAAATATAATTTGATCTTAAATCTTGGATTTCTTCGTTTTTCAGTTCTTTAATGTCTAAATTATTAAAATAGTAATTTCCTTCATAATCTAGGTCTTTAGTTAATAAAATATTAAATAGAGTAGATTTCCCTACTCCATTTTCACCAAGTAAATATACTAATCCTTTTTGAGGAAAATTAATATTGACATTTTGTAATATGTCTTTTTTTGACTTGTTGTTAGTATATGATTTTGAAATATTTCTCAATTTGATCATTACGTGATGCTCCTGACTTTATTATGTCTGTATATTAATTCGATATTTATATAACCTTCCATTGTAAGTCTTGTTTAGATCTATAATATGTGACTTCTTTTTTAATTAATTCTGAAGGGTTAATAGATATACCTGCTGGAAATGATACACTAATTGCTCCCCAGTTTATTTTATGTGTTACCATTGCAAATTGACCAGATACATTAACATACTTAATATCATCAAAGTTAAAATCTATTTCACTAGTAAATGCTATACCAATACTATTGTAAATAGTAATATTATCTACAACTGTTCTATTATACTGAGTGCTCCGCAAATTTGATGCACCTCTTTTTAAGTTAGAAAAATTAAAATTATATAAAACTGAATTCCCACCTCTAAAAACAAAAGAATCTCTATTTGTTTCACTAAAATCACTCATAACTCTATTTCTTCTATAAAAATGCTCATAATTATATTTTAAAAACCATCCAGTTCTTTTGGTATAATCGTATGTATATTCGTCATAATCATATGTTATGTCAACCCATTGTCTATTCTTAAGAATTAGCATATTTTGATCAGCAAATAAGCTAGCGTAAAAATCTTCTGAATAAAAAAGTTTTCCATTTAAACCTACTGCAGTTTCTGCTTTTTCAAGCATACCAATACTATTTGGCATTTGAGGGTTATTCAAGTCTAAATTATTCATAGATATAGTCATCTGAATATAATATTTTTCACCTTTTCCAGCAATATAATTTCTGTATAAGTGTGTAGTTATACTAACAAAAAATGATTGATAGTCTGTTACATCATTACTTGAAAAATCAAGTGTATGTGCATTTTCTGTAGAATAATCGCTTTTTTGCATCGAATTAATTTCATTTCTTGAAACATTGAAGTATTCAACTTTTTCACTTAATAATGTAGCATCGTTTAAATTTGGAGCTATATTATTGTCTATTTCTACTGCACTTACAGCAGTGAAACCCCAAAATAAGCAATTGATAATTGCAAAAACTAAAATATTTTTAATAATTTTTTTCATATATTATTTCCTTTCTCCTATTTCCCTTTATAAGTATTATTTACTTATCAATAAAATGAATAATTTTTTTAATAATATATATTTTTACCCTAAAATAAAATACTAATCTTAATCTTTTATTTATTATGTATAGCTATTTATCTGTTTATTCTGTTGATTTAGTTTGAAACGTCTATTAGACTATAATGTTAATTATTTAGTCTTTTTAAATATATATCAATTATATCAAAAATAATAGTACAAGTCAAAGTAATATATCCACTTATATATACAATTAAAAATAATAAAAAAATAACTTTGAATTATATGTAACAATCCAAAGTTATCTCTTTATAATTTATTATTATTTATCAATTCTTGAATATACTTCTCTTGCAAGCATTACTTCTTCATTTGTTGGAATAACTAATACTTTAACTTTTGAGTTAGGAGTAGAAATAACTGCTTCATCTCCCATAGTTGCCTTGTTAACTTCTTGATCAATTTCAACACCAAGAACTCCAAGGTGATCTGTAATTAATTTTCTTACTAAGAATGAGTTTTCACCAATTCCTGCAGTAAAGATTATTGCATCTAAGCCTTGTAATTGAATATAATAACTTCCGATATAATCAGCAATTCTTTTTGCTTGAATTTGTAGGGCAAGTGTTGCTCTTTTATTTCCTGCAAAATGTGCTTTAAATAAATCTCTTGCATCATTAGAAATTCCTGAAACTCCAAGATAACCTGATTTTTTATTAATTATTTCTAATAATTCTTCTAACGATTTACCTTCTTTAGTTTGTAAAAGTCCAAGTACTGCAGGATCAATATTTCCTGTTCTTGTTCCCATTGGAACACCTTCAAGAGGAGTTAATCCCATTGATGTATCAATACTTTTCCCATCTTTTATTGCAGTTATTGAAACACCATTTCCAATATGACATGAAATTAGTTTTGCATGTTTATTATTCAATCTCTTAGCTGCTTCAATTGAAACATATTGATGTGATGTACCATGGAATCCATATTTTCTTACTCCATATTTTTCATACCATTCATATGGTGTTGCATATAAATATGATGTTTCATCCATAGTTTGATGGAATGTTGTATCAAATACAGCTAATTGAAGTACGTTTGGCAATGCTTCAACAAATGCTCTAATACCAATCACGTGTGCATGATTATGAAGTGGTGCAAGTGGTGCTAATCCTTCAATTTGTTCAATTACCTTATCATTAATAACAGCAGCTTCTTGGAATATTTCTCCACCTTGAACGATACGGTGTCCAACACCTTCAATTTCATCTACTGATTTAATAATTCCGTTACTGATAAGTGCTTCTAGTAACATCTCAACTGCAACAGAATGGTTTTTAATTTCTGTAATCTTTTCGTCTTTCTTTCCGTTAAACTTAATTGTGAAAATTGCATCTTTTGATCCAATTTTTTCTACGACACCAGATGTAATAACAGTTTCTTCTGGCATTTCTAACAACTGAAATTTTAATGATGAACTTCCAGCGTTAATTGCAATAATTTTCATAATTAATAATCCCTCTCTTTTTCTACACTCTATGATAGCCTATTTAGTTAGATATTTCAACTTTTTAGTTTAATAAAGATACCCGTAAATGGCAATAAATTGTAATATTGTTCCTATGGCTGTAAATATGTGCCAAATAAAATGGAAATACTTATATTTAGGTAATGCAAAGAAAATAACACCTATTGTATATGCTACACCACCAAATAGAATTAACCAGAATGCTTGAACACTAGTTGCAAGTAAAATTCCCATAAATGATAGTGCACTCCATCCCATTAAAAGGAATAAGAATACGTGTAATTTCATAAATTTCTTTACCCAAATTGATTTAAAGACAACACCAACAATTATTAATATCCATTGAATTATAAACAGTGTTAAACCTGTTGATAAGAACCCTTCAATTCCAAATAAAGGTTTTCTTAATCCTTCAAGCAATAACAATGGTGGAGCAAATGTTCCACCAATTAAAACATATATAGATAAATGATCAAATCTTCTAAAAACACTTTTAGCTGTTTTATTAGCAAGTGCATGATAGATTGTACTCATTGTATATAACATTACTATTCCAAATCCAAATATTAATGAGGCAATTACCTCAGTTGGATTTTTACTTTTGATTAATAAAAGAATTGTTGCTACAATTCCAAATATTGCCATTACTCCATGTGATACTGAATTTGCTATTTCTTCTCCAAGTGTTTGTTTTCCTGTCGCTTTCATTTCTTCTCCTATTGATATTTATTTAAAAAATCTTTTCCTTTTAGTGTATCAGGTTCGCTTTCAATTAAGCCTTCAAAATCATTTTGTCGCATTGCTTCATATAAAATTATTGCAACCGAATTAGATAGATTTAGACTTCTAACTTTATCTGTTGTAGGTATTCTGAAACAACTATCAATATTATCTGCTAAGAGTTTTCGATCGATACCATATGATTCACTACCAAAAAAGATATATATCTTTTCGTTATTTTCTTTAAAATTTATTTCTGTGTAATTATGATTTCCATATCTAGTTAAATAATAATATTTACCTGGATTCTTTTCTTTGAAATCATCAAATGACTTATGCACTTCATAATTTATAAATTCATAATAATCAAGTGCACTTCTTCTTAGTTTTGTATCATCAATTTTAAAACCTAATGGTTCAATTAAATGTAATTTCAATCCTAATGCCACACAAGTTCTCATTATGTTTCCAGTATTTTGAGGAATTTCCGGATTATACAAAACTACTTCAATATTATTTCTACTCATTTTTCATCAATTCTTTTCTTTATATTTATTTATTAATTCTTGTTTTAAGTCCCATAATTTTTGTGATAAATCAACATAATATTGGTGTGGTCTTTCAAGTCTTAAAACTTCATCCCACAATGTTTTCATTTCTTCTTTATTGAAATTTCTAATTTCTTCTAATTTAGGTTGTTTATAAACTAATTTCCCTTTAAGGAATATTGGTTCTAATAATTTTCTAACTTTAAAATTAGAAACAACTTTTCTTTTGTATGGATATTCAGGGTGAAATAATTCATATGGTTCCCCTTCATCAATAACTTCATCAAATAGAGTAACAACATCCGCAATCGCTTTATTATTTTCATCATAAAAACGATATAATTGCTTAAATCCTGGAGTTGTTGTTTTTACAACATTTTCAGAAAGTTTGATTTTAGGTGTAAGAACACCATTTTCCATTACTGCAGATAGTTTAAATACTCCTCCAAAAACAGCTTCACTTCGTGCAGTTACCAATCTTTCACCAACACCAAATGAATCAATCTGAGCTCCTTGATGAATTAACTCCTTAATAAGATATTCATCCAGTGAATTTGAAACAACAATTTGTGTATCATAAAGTCCAGCTTCATCTAACATCTTACGAGCTTTTTTACTTAAATATGTTAAATCTCCACTATCAATTCTAATTCCTTTTAGATAATAACCTTTAGGCTTCAAATATTCATTATGAAGTTTAATTGCATTTGGAATTCCTTGATGAAGTGTATCATAAGTATCAACTAAGACTGTTGTATTATTTGGGAATGTTTTTGCATATGATAAAAATGCTTCATATTCTGTTGGATAACTTTGAATATAGCTATGTGCCATTGTTCCAAGTGCTGGAACTCCATATAGGTATTCTACGTATGTATTTGATGTTCCTGCAACACCAGCAATATATGCTGCTCTTGCTCCATAAATTGAAGCATCATATCCATGAGCTCTTCTAGCACCAAACTCCATAACACTTCTGCCTTTTGCTTGATTAACTATTCTTGATGCTTTTGTAGCAATTAAACTTTGGTGATTTAGCGTTAAAAGAATCATTGTTTCTACTAATTGACATTCAATTATTGGTCCTTTAACTACTAAAATTGGTTCTTGAGGAAATATTGGTGTTCCCTCAGCAATTGCATAAACATCAGAACTAAATTTAAAGTCTTTTAAAAACTTCAAAAATTCTTCATTAAACATTTTTTTATTTCTTAATAATTCTATTTCGCTATCATTAAATGACAAATTATTTATATAACTAATTACTTGTTCTAAACCAGCCATAATAGCATATCCGCCATTATCTGGAACACTTCTAAAGAATACATCAAAAACTGCAATATCTAGATGCTTATTATCTCTGTAGTATCCATATGACATTGTTAATTCATAAAAGTCCATTAATAACGTAAGTTTTCTTTCATCCATAGTTGGTCAACTCCTTAACATAATACTTATTTTACCACTTTTTAGCGCATTTTGGTATAATTATTATATTAAGGAGTGATTTATAAAGTGATTATTATCATGTCTCCAACAAAGACTTTTACACAAAACAAACAAAAAGCAAATATTAAACCTTTTTTTATTTCTAAATCAAACATGTTGATCGAAAAAATTAAAAAGCTTTCTATTGAAGAAATTGAATCTGCTTTCAAAATATCAAACAAACTATCTATTGAAACTTTTAACTATTATCAAAATATTAACAACGACTATAAGGCAATCTATCAATATGGTGGTACAGCCTTTAAATATTTAAATCCCTCTTCAATATCTGATACTCAATTGAAAAATGTTTATATTTTATCTGGACTATACGGAATTTTGAATGCTTTTGATGGCATAAGTCCCTATCGATTAGAAATGTTAAATAAAACATTTGGATCATTATATGAGTATTGGAAAAAAGATGTAACAAATTATTTAAAAGAATTACGAAATAAAGATTTAATCATTAATCTGGCAAGTGATGAATATGCAAAAGTAATTGAAATTGATTGTTTAAATATTATTACAATTAACTTTATAGAGATTAAAAATGAAAAATATTCATCTTCTTCTATGATGTTAAAAAAGATGCGTGGTTTAATGGCTAATTATATTTTATCTAATAGTATTAACACGATTGCAGAAATTAAAAATATTATCATTGATGAGTTTAAATTTGATGAATCTTTATCAACAGACAAAACTCTAACATTCTTAAAGGAGGAATATAATGCGTAAACTTGTAAAAATGTTAACTAGTAAGACATTGATTATTGGTCTTATATTTTTAGTTCAAATGATTTTTCTTTTCTTTATTGTTTACAAATTATCAATTAATAATTATATTGGTCTATATGTGCAATTATTTTTTATCATTATGGCTTTCTTAACTGTTATCCATATTTTATCAAATGATGATAATCCAATTTATAAAATGGCTTGGTTAATTCCTGTTTTAGCATTACCTGTTTTTGGAACGTTCTTCTATATTCTATATCATGGTAATAACATTACACAAAGAACAATGCGAAAATATAACCAAATAATTAAAGACCGTGCTAGTTTACTTATTGAACAACCGAACTATTCTAATTTAAAAGAAATTAACTTCTTTAATCGAAACGGTTGGAGAGATTACAAAAATACATCTTCACTTTTTTTAGGCTCAGGTGAAGAAAAACTTAAAAATTTATTATGGGACTTAGAAAATGCTCAAGAATTTATTCTTTTTGAATACTTTATTATTTCTAAAGGAAAAATGTTTGATCAAATATTAAATATTTTAATCGATAAAGCAAGTAATGGTGTTGAAGTAAAAGTTCTTTATGATGATTTTGGATGTGCTGGAAGACTTCCTTCAAATTTCATTAAAAAAATGAAGAAAAAGAATATAGAAGTGATTGCTTTTAATAGAATGCGCTGGCACATTAACTTTGGTATGAATTATCGAGATCATAGAAAGATTGTTGTCATTGATAATAAAGTAGGTTATACAGGCGGTATTAACATTGCTGATGAGTATATTAATGAATATAAAAGATTTGGCCATTGGCATGATGCTTCTGTCCGAATTGAAGGTGACGCTGTTTGGAGTTTGACTTTAACATTCTTAGAAAACTGGAATTTTAGTTTGAAAGAAACAGAACAAGTTCAATATACAAAGTATTATCGAAAACACAAAGTTGAAGCTGATGGGATTGTTCTTCCATTCGCTGATAGTCCAATTGAAAAAAGTAATTTAACACGTGATTTATATCTATACCTAATTAATTCTGCAAAAAAAGAAATTCTGATTACATCACCATATCTAATTTTTGATAATGAACTTTTCACTGCATTAAAACTTGCTGCTCATAGTGGTATTGATGTTAAAATTATTATTCCAAATATTGCTGATAAAAAATTAGTTTATTTGGTTACTGAATCATATGCAGAAGAATTATCTCAATCCGGAATAAAAATTTACAAATATACTCCAGGTTTTATTCATTCAAAACTTCTAGTTATTGATCATGAAAAAGCTGTAATTGGAACAACAAACCTTGACTTTAGAAGCCTATATCTACACTTTGAAGATAATATATATTTATACAAGTCAAAAACTGTTGAATCAATTAGACGTTTTATCCTTAATACACTTGAACTTTCTGCATTTCAAACTCCAGATGATTTAAGAAAAAAGAGTTTTATACTTAGAATTATTCAATTGATTATTAAAGGATTTGCTCCAATATTATAAATGAACTATAAAGAAACAATTATGTAAAATAGCTTTTATTTTATATCTTTATAGTTCTTTTTTTTACATAGTTTTAAAATAATTCACCTTATTTACCAATAAACCAACTTTATTGATTCTACTCTTACTATTTTCATCTTTTAATACACTACTATTTTTATCAGTTTCTTGATTGCTTCTTGGTCGTTGTTTTTAAATGATAGTTTATACTAAAAAAGTATCATTACAAATTTCATTAAATCATTCAAATTTATTTTCTTTATTTTACTATTTAGCAAAAAAGGATTAACTCTACTTAATGTAAAATCAATCCATATCTCAAATAAATTATTGAATTCTATTTAAAGCAATAATAGAATTTCAAAAATCCTTAATTAAAATTTAATTTTAATGATTTAGCTACATTTTCATTAACAACTTTACCATTAATTATATTTGCTGCTGTTTTAATCTCATAACTTGTTTCTAAAGCATTTTCAATACCTAGTTTAGCAATTAATGATATATATCTGAAAGTTGCGTTATTTAAAGCTTCTGTAGCTGTTAAAGGTACAGCACCAGGTATATTGGCAACACAATAATGTAATATTCCATCAACATAAAAGATTGGATCATCGTGTGTCGTTGGTTTACTAACCTCAGTAGAACCACCTTGATCTATTGCAACATCAACAATAACGCTACCTGGGCGCATTTTTTTATAATACTTTCTCTTAATTAACTTGGGTGTTTTAAGTCCTGGTAATGAGATTGCTCCAATTACTAAATCTGCATTTGTGATTGCTTTTTCTAAGTTTTCAGAATCACTATATAATGTTTGTATTCTATTTTTATAAATATCATCTAACAATCCTAGTTTTTTAATATTTACATCAAGAATTGTAACATTAGCTCCAAGTCCAACAAGCATTTTTAAAGCATTCTCTCCAACATTTCCTGCACCAACTATAACTGCATTTGCACGTTTAACACCAGGAAGACCAGAAATCAATATTCCACTTCCTCCTTTAGCTTTTTGAAGATACTCAGCTCCAATAATTGCACTCATACGACCAGCAATACTACTCATTGGCTTTAAACATGGTAATTCTCCATCTTTAGTTAATAATGTTTCATATGAAATTGCGTTAGTACCTTTTTTTAATAATTCAGCAGTTAATTCTTTATGTGCTGACAAATGCATATAACTAAATATTGTTAAATTTTTTCTAAAATATTTAAATTCACTTTCAATCGGTTCTTTCACTTTTATTAGTAACTCAACTCTATCCCAAACTTCTTTTGCAGTTTCAATTATCTTGGCACCAGCCTCTTGATATTCTTCATCACTAATTCCAGAATTAACACCTGAACCTTTTTCTACTAATACTTCATGTCCTTGTTCTACAAGTTCATATATATTGCTTGCAGTAAGTCCTACACGGTATTCATTATTCATAATTTCTTTGATTGTTCCTATTAACAAATAACCACTCCTTTTTATTTATTTGTCAATTATACCATAAAAATGTCATTTTCGCTTTAAAAAGACTAATCAAAACCTCTCTTAAACTCTAAGCATAAAAAAAACTGTAATTTTTTATTTTACAGTTTTTCACTTTATCTATCTTCTAAACATTCCTAATACTCCAAAGATTGAACCAATAACAGCTAATAAATAAGATAATCCAAATGCCCCAGCAACTATTTGTGTGAACACGTTTGATGTCACCCAAGTTGAAGTAACTAAGCTAGGTAAGAATGATCCGATTATCGCTAATACTAAAATTAATACACCTGATGAAACTAAACTTGTTGAAATTCTTTCTGGTTTTTTAAATGAAAGAACTAAATAAACTAAGAATACTGGAACAATTGCTGAAACCATTGGTAACCATTTAAATTTAGCAACTAAATCAGTTACAAGTTTATTTATAAATTGAATTTTAGTAATATCAAAGAATAGTATGAAAGTATTCGTTGATGCTTCGTTTCCTGAAATACCTAATACACAAAGTGAAGCAATACCAATTAATGTAATTAAAATGCGTAGGAAGTAACTTCTATTTTGTGTCCACAATAGTAATCCAAGTCCTACAATTAAACAACTATATACATATTTATAGACTGCAAAGTTTATACCATCAACAAAATCTACAACTGGCTTAATAATTTTTGTTAAAAATGTTAAATCTCTTAATGCTAATACTGCTAAAAAGAAACTTGCTACTAATACTAAAATAAATCCGGCTGTTCTAAACAGTTTTCCGATTGGATTGTTCTTTACCATTTGTTTCTTCCTCCTCTATAAATTATCATCAAGATAAAAATCACCAAGATGAATAATTCCTTTCTTATACATTATTTTATCAAATATATATACTAAAAGTCCACCAATAACAATTATAATAATTATACTAATAAACGATTTAGTCGAATAATTCATATAAAACAAAGATTGTAATGGACCAACAAGTCCTGCTGTTCCCATACCAGCTCCAGCAGTGTTGCTTTCAAAACCTAAACTAACAGCAATCGGTGCTATAATCATTGAGCTTAATGCTGTTGGTAACCAAAGGATTGGTTTTTTTATGATATTCTTGAATTGTAACATTGATGTTCCAATACCAATCGTTATTACTTTACCAAGATTATTATCTCTTTTTGATTGAATTGCAATTCCAACCATTTGAATACACGTTCCAACTACTGCAGCTCCAGCTGCAATTCCAGTCAAGCTAATTGAAAAAGCAATTGCCGCACTAGAAACTGGGGATGTCAAAATTATTCCCATTGAGACAGCAATAATAATTGACATAATAAATGGTGAAAAATTAGTTGCTGCATTAACAAATTTACTTATATAATAGTTAACCGTATTTAACGGATATGAAAGGACTAGTGTTAGTATTAAACTAATACATACATATACAAATGGTATTAACATAATATCGATTGCTGTTTTTCTTCGTAATATTTTTTCTGCAATAACAAGTGTAAATATACATACAAAATAAACTGTTAACGGATTACTTGGTGGAATGGTAGTATTAATGCTTAACGGATTAATACTTAATGCAAAGGTTGATGATATACTACCAACAATTGCCATAACAACAAGTGATAAACCTTCTTTTTTTAAAGAAACTGCTATTCCAAGTCCAATACCAATTCCCATTAACCTTGTTAAAAGATTATATAAATCTTGACTTAGAAAAGAGACTTTTAGTAACATTCCTATTTGTTGGAATATTACTCCTATTATTAAAGTGGCAAACAAACCATATGCCATACCATTTAAGGTTTTAATAATAAATGTTTTCATTTATTACATTTCATCCAAATAGGTAATTCCTAATATTCTCATTCCTTCATTTAAAACATATCTAATTGATTGAATTAATGCTAGATTAGTATTTAAATGATTAATATCTTCAACAACTATTTTTTGTCTTCCGTAGAAATGATTGAAACCTTGTGCTAAACTTAATAAATATTTCGCAAGAATACTTGGAAACTCTTGTTCGCAACTTCTTTTAATTACTTGAGGGAACATACTTAGTAATTTAACAACATCATAGTAATGAGTTTCATTAAAATAATTAAAATCAATTTTACTATTATCAAGTTTATTTTCTCTTAATATAGAAGCAATTCTTACACCACTATATTGTAAATATGGACCAGTTTGTCCTTCAAATTTCAGCATATTATCTAAATTAAAATCAACATTTAAATTACGATCATTTTTTAAATCATTGAAAACAATTGCTCCAATACCAACTGCTTCTGCTACTTTATCTTTATTAGCTAAATTAGGGTTTTTTTCAGTGATTGCTGCTTTAGCATCTAAAACAGCTTGTTCAATAACTTCTTCAAGACGTTTAAATTTACCACCTCTTGTTGACATTTTCTTACCATCAACAAGTACTAAGCCAAATCCAATATGTTCAATATCAAAATTATAACCCATTAATTTACTAACAGCTTTTAATTGTTCAAAATGAAGTTTTTGTTCATTTCCAACAACATATAATACTTTTGTGAAATTATAAGTTTTAGCTCTATATAAAATTGCAGCTAAATCTCTTGTCATATAAAGTGTTGCTCCATCAGACTTTTTAATAAGTGCTGGTGGTAGATTAAATGCTTCTAAATTTACAATCGTTGCTCCAGCATCTTCAACAAGAAGATTTTTTTCTTTTAATTCTTCAACAACTGCATCCATTTTGTCATTATAAAATGCTTCTCCATTATATGAATCAAATGTTACATTTAATCTTTCATAAACTCTCATAAATTCTTTTAATGATTCATCTTTAAACCAATTCCATAATTGGATCATTTCTGGATCATTTAATTCAAGTTTTCTAAAAGCATCTCTTCCTTCTTGTTCAAGTTCAGGATTTGTTTTTTCTTCATCATGGAATCTAACATATAACTTTTGAAGTTCATTAATAGGATCTTTTTTTATAGATTCCTCATTCCCCCATTTTTTATAAGCAACAATCATTTTACCAAACTGTGTTCCCCAGTCGCCTAAATGGTTAATACCAACAACTTTAGCTCCAGTTTTTAAGTATAGATTTTTTATCGCATTTCCAATCATAGTTGATCTTAAATGACCAACACCAAATGACTTAGCGATATTTGGAGATGAATAGTCCATAACAATAATCTCTAACTTATTAATATCTGATTTTCCATATTCTTCTTTTTGTTCCAAAATACTTTCAAGAACTTTCTTTGAAACTAATTTTGGATCTAAATTAATATTTAAAAACCCATTTAAAAAATTAACTTCTTTTATTTCTTCAAATTTTAAAACAGGTTCTAATTCATCAAAAACTACCTTAGG
The DNA here is from genome assembly GCF_900660745.1 of Haploplasma axanthum. Lineage (GTDB taxonomy): Bacteria > Bacillota_I > Bacilli_A > Acholeplasmatales > Acholeplasmataceae > Haploplasma > Haploplasma axanthum. The sequence continues at coordinate 1,522,156 of NZ_LR215048.1, forward strand.
GTTCTTTTTTGTTTGTTTACTAACAACAAATAAAGGAACTGAAATATCAACATTTTCAATTTTACCATCTTCAACAGTAACGTTTGTTATGTTATATTTTCCTTCAATAATATTCTTTATATTTTCTTTTAATGTTTCTATCATTTTTTATCACCTTAATTTAAAAAAAGCACTATGTGCTTTTTATTTTTCTAATTTTTCAGATATACTTACGAAAAAGTCTTTAACATTTCTACTTAATTTAGCTGTTTCAGGACTAGTTTCTGCATTTTTACTTGCATCATATTCAGCAACAAATTCTTTATCTTTAAATGCTAACATAAAAGGTGTAGTAGTTTTAAGTTTAATTTGTTTCTTGTATCCATCAAAGAAATCTGCTAAATCAGTTGCAGCACTTATTTCTACAAAATAAATTTTTGTATATGATTCTTTAACAACTTCAAAACCACTAAATGGTGACTCACTATTATATGCTTTATTAACTGTTTGAATAAGTTCTGTTAAATCTGTTTCACTACCTTTAGTATTAATTATTACTAAGACATTTTCACCATCATTAACTAGTTTTTCCATTTTCTTTTGATTAATCAACGCAAAACTATTCTTTGAATCTAAACCATATTTTTCATTAAATTTTTCCTTTGGTGTTTTAACCGATAAAACTATTGTTAATATTAGTCCCACAAAAAACAAACCAACTAATACCATTGTCAATGGACTAACTTGAGGTTTTTTCCCATATTTATCTTTTTTTGCCATAGTATTCCTCCTATTTACTTCCTTATAAGTATAACATAATATATATATATTTTCAATTCTAAAAATGTTTTATATATGCTATTTGTAATTGATTGGTATTTCAAAATTAGAAGTTTATTACTTAATCAAAAACAAAATATGGTTATTTATAAAGAACGTCTGTCATATATTGCGCCAAACCTATAAATCTAATATGAGTTAGAATACTAATTTTAGCACAAATCAGAATGTATTTTAAGCAACTCTAACTACCCAATTAAATATAAATATAGATCCTCAGATTCATTTACTAAATCAACTATCATCTTTATAAAATCTGTATAATCATTCGTTGTATGTGCACGATCTAATGCGTCATAATATTCTGCTCTATCTTCAGTTTTAATAACTACTGGTGGATAACCACTTTTGATTAGTTCAAAGTTCATGAGTAATCTAGCTGTCCTTCCATTTCCATCAACAAATGGATGTATTTTAACAAATTCTCCATGTAAAAAACATGCTCTAACCAGTGGATGTGTCTTGCTCATGTTTTGATATTTATCAATAAATTTTTGCATTTCTAAAGAAACATTTAAATAAGATGGTGGCAGATGTTTAGCACCACTAATCAATACATTTTCATTTCTATATTTACCAGCATTTGCTGAATCAACTTCTTTTAATATTAGATGATGTATCGCTTTAATTTCATATTCTGAAAGTCCAATGTTTTTACTAACCAATGCTTCAATGTATTCAATTGCTTCCTTATGATTAATAGATTCTAGATGATCTTTTAATGGTTTTCCTTTAATTGTAATACCATTTTCCAGCACGACCTTCGTCTCTGATAGTGTCAGTGTATTGCCTTCAATAGCATTAGAGTTGTAAGTCCACTCAACGACTAATTTACTTCGTAATTGTTTATTAATATTTTGAGAAAATGGTCGATGTGAATCAATGACTTTCTTCTTGTTATCAATGACTTTAAAATCAATTTCTTCATAAAATAAATCGATTACTTGTTTAAATCTTTTATCAATTGGTTTCTCTGCATCCTCAGGTATTAGCCAAGTTTTACCTATTTTTTTTGCACCATGGATTCTACCCTCTGCACAAAGTATTCTGATTCTTCTTTCTTTAATATTCCATTTTCCAGCAAAATAAGCTATATTTTTATACTCCATAGTACCTCCTTACTATTATGCCGATACCGGCATATTAAAAGTATAACATATCTTTAAATAATTTTCAACATTATACCGATATCGGCATAACTTAAAGTAATTATCTAATTATCCGTCATACATTTATAAATCTTTAAGTTGTTCTACATATGGAACAAAAGAGGCCATTAAATTGATTTTCCATTTATAACATATACTTCTTTAATTTTTATAGTACTACATGTTTAGTTTTTTTAATAGTATGTTTATTTATATTAAAATCTATTTAGACAGTCAGATTATTCTCTTTTGTTAATAATATTATTAATCTTTCGAGAATCATTGTATTTTACTTCATCATGACTTAAAAGATCATTTTTTATATCATATTGATATTCTAAAAGTGACTGATAATTACTTTTATTTTCTTTGACTCTTAAAAAAATTATTGTTAAATATATTACAATTATAAAAATAATTATTGATAAAACAACAATTATAATACTTAATACCTTACTTGATAATCCAAATAAAAGTAGTGGTAAAACAAAACTTCTATGTTTAATCTTACCATGCTTATTTTCTACAATCTTTTTGAAGAAAGCATTAATAGTTATAATCATTTTGTTTTTCATAGTAACATCTCCTCTTATTCAATCTTAGCAAAAATAATTATTTTTGGTTAGCCAATGTGATGAATAACATACTAAGTGTAATGAATAGCAAAATAATTACTAAATTAGTATTATTCTCCTAAGTTTACATTTTAAGTACTAAATCTTTATATCTTAAATAATAAATGCTATAATATTAGCAAGGTGATAACATTATGAAAGTATTATTTTGCAGTCCTGAAGTATATCCATTCAGTAAAATTGGCGGATTAGCTGATTTTTCAGCCGCACTCCCAAGTTCACTTAATCATATGGGGAATACCGTTTATGTTGTTTCTCCCTATTATGAGAGAGTTAAACGTGAATATGGAAAAGATATGGAATTTGTTGGAGAACGAGAAATCAAGATAGGCGATGAAATTCAAATTGCTAAGTACTATCGAACTACTTATAATGATGTTCGTTATTTCTTTGTAAGTCATGAATACTTTAATAGAAAGTATTTTTTTAATCACAGTGATGATGTTCAAAGATTTCTATTTTTTAATTTAGCAATTTTAGAACTTATTCCTTTGATTAGCTTTTATCCTGATTTAATTCATGTTAATGATTGGGCAACTTCTTTGGTTCCATACTTTTTAAGTACAATTTACTCTACTAATAGCGAGTATGAACATATTAAAACTTTATTAACAATTCACAATCTTGAAAAGCAAGGAGCTTTTTCTAGAGATTTTGAAAGTTTTTTTGGTAATCGTAATTTCACATATATTCATTTAAATAACGTTAATTTCTTAAAAACCGGAATAATGAGATCTAGTAAAATCAATACTGTTAGTAAATCTTATCGTAGTGAAATTCTTACTAAATTTTTTGGTTTCTCTCTTGATGGTGCATTGAAATCACGTCAATTCGAACTATATGGAATTCAAAACGGACTTGACTTTAATCTATACAATCCAAAAACTGATAAATACATTTTTAAAAACTATGATATATCTTCTCATAAAGATGGAAAAAGAATTAATAAAGAAAAACTTCTAAAAGAAATTGGCTTCGAAGATAATAATAAGATGGTTTTAACATTTATTAGTAGATTCGCTAAAGAGAAAGGCGTTGCACTTATTAACGAGGTTATTGAAAAATATTTAAAAGATGATCGCTTCTACTTTTTAGTAATCGGTGAAGGTGACATTAACTACGAAGATCATTTCTTCAAACTTGTTGATACATATCCTAAAAATATTCATTTTGTTCATGGTCACAACCATGAAACAAGCCAAAAATTTTATGCTGCAAGTGATTTATTACTAATGCCTAGTTTATATGAAGCATCTGGTTTAAATCAAATGATCGCGATGAGATATGGAACATTACCTTTGGTTAGAGAAACTGGTGGATTGAAAGATACAGTTATTCCTTATGATGAGGTAACTAAAATAGGTACAGGTTTTACTTTTGAAAACTTTGATGATGAAGAATTACGCGATGCTATTGATAAGGCTGTTGATATTTATTATAATAAACCAAAAACTTGGGATAATATTGTTGAAAATGCGATGGCTATTGATAATAATATTGAAAAAATGGCAAAAGAGTATAACGAATTATATAAAGATATTATAAAAAATTAAGAGGCTCTAGATATAATATATCTAAAACCTCTTTTTCTTTACTCTTTAATTAATAAAGATGAATAAATATTATTATTTTTTCTATTAGGAAATAAATCATTAGTTATTTCACCAATTGCTGTTCCTGTTTCTCCTAATCCAGTAACAATCATTTTTAATTTTCCTGGATAGTTAACACTATTACCAACGGCATAAATTCCTTCAACATTTGTTTTCATGTTTGGAGTAACAACTATTCCTTCTAAGTCAGTTTCAATTCCCCATTCACTTACATTTGTTTTTGTTGTATCAACACCATAGAATACTAAAATATAATCAACATCTAATTCAATTTCATTTTTATCTTTTACATGTTCTAAAACAAGTTTAGAAATATGTTTTTCACCAACAACTCTTTTTGCTACATATGGAGTAAGAATTTTTCCTTTTTCAGCATACTCATTAATTGTTGATTGATGTGCTCTAAAGTTATCTCTACGATGAATTAAATTAACTTCACTTGCAATATCTACAAGCATTAAAGCCCAATCAGCTGCTGAATCTCCCCCACCTAAAACAGCAATTTTTTTATTTCTAAATTGCTCAAGATCAGAAACAGTGTATAAGATATTTTCTTGATCTAAAACTCCTTCACAGTCTAATGGTTTAGGGGTGAATTTACCACCACCATTAGCAATTAAAATACGTTTAGCATTGTATCTACCTTTCGTAGTATTAACTATGAAATAATCATTCTCTTTAATTATTTCTGTTACTTCGGTATTTAATTCAATCGGGAAATTATCTTGATATTTTTTATATTGTTCATATAATTTATTTATAAAATCTTGACCAGTTAAATTTAAAAAACCTGGAATATCATAAATCTTTTTTTCTGCATATAGGGTACTTACTTGCCCACCGTACGTATATGATGATTCTAATATTCTTCCTTTTATATCTCGTAATCCAGCTGCAAATCCTGCATAAAGACCCATAGGACCTGCACCAATGATTATTAATTCATCCATTTACATCATTCCTTATTCTAAATTTAATTTATTTTTAATAAATCTATTAATTAGTGTATACGAAATTACTCCTAAAAACAAGTAAAAAATATTAGCAACTAATAAATAGTTATTAATGGTATTTGAAGTTACATCTCCTTTTATATAAAGGGAACCAACAATACCAGCAAGTAGGATACCACCTAAGATTTGATTCACAATATATATAACTATCCCAAAAAGAATTGTATTTGCAACTTTATTCTTATCCTTACTATATCCAATACTAAATGCTAAGATGACTTGGGTCAAAAAAGTTAAATATAAAATTAAAACAAGTGTACACGCTAAAAAGATTGTAAGTCCAATATTAATTTCAGCAGTATTAAATGTCTTAAATAAAACATCAAAATCGAATCCTGATTTAATAGTCGAAGATAATACTATTATAAAAACATCAAAGATTAAGTATACAAGAGCATTTAAAAAGTATGAATTGATAATTGCACTTTTCGATACCGGTAACGTATGAGTTAAATATCCTTCATCTCCTAAAACTTTTCTCTTAAAGTTTATTATTGTTAATGCAAATGTAAAGATTATTAATAATACTTGAGTCAATCCAAATATAGACACAAAAAATCCAATTATTGTAGTGATTGTTGCAGATGCAGCATTATCCTCTAGTCTTATTTGTGAAAGAATTAATAAGACAATTGCATTAACAATTAATGCTGCTCCTAAAATAAGATGTATTTTTAAGAATTTCTTAAAGTTATACTTAAATAGTTTTAACATAGCGGAATTCCTTTCTAAACCATTCATCTAATGATCCATGTTCTTCTAGTAATGCTTTTGTTTCACCTTGATACAAAATATTTCCGTCTCTAATGATAATTACATCATCAAGAATTCTTTCAATTTCATATATTAAATGCGTTGAAATAATTAAAGTTGCATCTTTATTAAGATTATTTAAAATTGTATCTAAAATATAATCTCTGGAAGCAGGATCAACCCCTGCAATTGGTTCATCAAGAATATATAAATCGGCGTTACGGCTCATAACTAATATTAACTGAACTTTTTCTTTCATCCCTTTTGATAAATCTTTAATTCTACTATCCTCTTTCATTCCTAACTCATGAAGTAAGGTTCTAGCTCTATTAATATCGAAATCGACATAAAAATCTTTGAAATATTCGAACATTTCATAAACTTTAACATTTGGATCTAAGTAAGTTCTTTCTGGTAAATATGAAATAACTTTTTTTGTTTCTACTCCAATTTTCTTACCATCAACTAATAGTTCACCATTTGTCGGCACTAATAAACCATTAATAAGTTTAATTAGAGTTGTTTTTCCACTTCCGTTAGGTCCTAAAAGCCCTACAATTCTTCCGCGTTTTAACTCGATATTACAGTTTTTCAACGCTTCAACATTACCATAATTCTTTGATAAATTTGAACATTTTAATATCTTATCCATTGTTTTCCTCCGTAAATTTTTTTGCAAGCAATAAATATGTTTTTCCCTGTAATCCATTATAATCATATAAATTATCGAAATCGTTTGGTTTTGTAATTGGAATTTGTGCCAACAAATCAACTCCTAATTTTTCAGCAACTAAACTTCCTCCACCTTCACCAAACAAATATTCTTTTTCTTTACTACAAGCATTGTAATAAAAACTCATATTTTCAATAACACCTTTTATATTATGCCCTAATTCTCTTGATCCTAATCCTGCTTTAACAGCAATATTTGCTGCACTAACATTTGGATTAGTAACAATTATCATCTCAGATTTAGGAACTAATTCTCTAACATCAATTGCTATATCACCAGTTCCTGGTGGCATATCAATAATAATAAAATCTAATTCTTGTTGCCACGAAACAGATTCAAAAAACATTTCTGTCATTTGGCTTGCGATTGGTGCTCTCCACATTAAAGGTTTATCCTTAGGAACAAAAAATTCAGTTGAAATTATTTCTAGATTTTCGTATCTAGCAGGAATTATTTTTCCTTTAGAATCTAAATCTAAAGGCTTTATTTCCATTCCAAAGATAAAAGGAATACTTGCACCATAAATATCTACATCAATTATTCCAACTTTTTTCCCAAGTTTTGAAAGTGCATTTGCAAGATTTGCAGTAACAGTTGATTTTCCTACACCACCTTTACCAGATGCTATAGCGATATATCTAACCTTATTTTTCTCTTCTTCATTACTTAAAACTTCATTTTCCTTACCTTTGATTTCAATTTTAACTCCTGGGTATTTAAGCTCTAATTTAACTATCTTTGCTACTTCTCTTTTTATATGATCTTGATGTAAAATATCATCTATTTCTATTTCAATATCAACTACATTATTTGATAAGATTGTCACCCTTTTTATCGCATCTAATTCTTTCAATGTTTTTTTTGATTGCTTATCAATGATCTCTGATATTTTATCAATAATTATTTTTTCCATTTAGTTGTGTAAGGCAAGCCTTTACTCCTCTCCATGTTAATTAATATAATTATAACAAAAAAACCTTTACTTAGATACATATTCATTATAGTTCTTATATTTATTAAATATAAAGTGACAACGTTTCTAGTTAATAAGTTATTAAAAAAATCGTAAAAAATGTTATAATATTTCTTAGAGGTGGTTAAAATGTTATATCAAGATAACTATAATTTTTGGGTTAATAATCCAAAAATCGATACAGAAACAAAAAAAGAACTTTTAGAAATGAATGATAATCAAAAAAAAGAGGCGTTTTATAAAGATTTAGAATTTGGTACAGGTGGTCTTCGTGGAATTATGGGTGCAGGTACTAATAAAGTAAATATTTATACAATCAAAAAAGCAACTCAAGGCTTTGCAAACTACTTAGTTGCAAATAAACTTGATAACAAAGGTGTTGCTATTTCATATGACAACAGATTTAATTCACAAAAGTTTGCTTATGAAGCTGCATACGTACTAGCAGCAAACAATATTAAGACTTTCATTTTCAAAGACTTAAGACCAACACCAATGCTTTCTTTTGCTGTTAGACACTTTAATGCTGGCGGGGGAATTATGATTACTGCAAGTCATAACCCTAAAGAATATAATGGATATAAAGCATATAATGGAGAAGGTGCACAATTAAATCTTGATCAAGCAAATCAAGTTATTGATTACATCAATGATATTAAATCTCCATTTGATATTAAGTCTCTTAAATCTCTTTCTCATATAACTGAAATTAGTGATGATTTCGATAGTATTTATTTAGACTTAGTTAAAACAATTAAGATTAATGAACCAAGTAAAAAATTAAAAATTGTATATTCTCCTCTTCATGGAACTGGTGGAACAGTAATTCCTAAGTTTTTAAAAGAAATGGGTTATGAGGTATTCCCTTATGAACCTCAAATGATTGTTGATCCTAATTTTTCAAACACTGAATCATCTAATCCTGAAGAAGTTAAAGCATATACTAAATCTATTGAATATGCGAAATCAATTAATGCGGATATCGTATTATTAACTGATCCTGATGCTGATCGATTAGGAATTGCTGTTCTTAATAATAACGAATATACTTTAATCAATGGTAATCAAACAACTTCAATGATGGCGTATTATATTTTAGACCAAAAAAAGAAATTAGGACTACTTCCAAATAATGGTGTTATCTTTACAACACTAGTTTCTACAGATTTAATCCCTGCAATTGCTGAATCATTTGATGTTAAAGTGATTACTACATTAACTGGATTTAAGTTCATTGGAGAACAAGCCGAATTAACAAAAGACAAATATGAATACTTATTTGGATCGGAAGAATCATATGGTAGTTTAGTTAAACCATTTGTTCGTGATAAAGACGCTGTACAAGCTGTTTATCTATTAGTTGAAATGGCAAGTTATGTGAAAGATCATGGAATGAATTTAGTTGATTATTTAGAAACAATTTATAAAAAATATGGTTTTTATTACGAATGGACTAACAATATTGTTTTAAGTGGAATTGAAGGTAGTGAAAAAATTAAAAAAATCACTGATTATTACCGAAACAATCCTCTTACACTAAAAGATTATAACCTTTTGGGTTACGATGATATTAATGGTGATATTAGATTTAAAAAAACAGAAAATGCATTACCAAAATCAAATGTTTTAAAGTTCTACTTTGATAACAATTTATGGGTTATTTTTAGACCAAGTGGTACAGAACCAAAATTAAAGATTTATTATGGACTTAGAGATAGTTCAAATGAGTTAGCAAAATTAAAGATTGAAAAGATAAATCAAGAAATACTTGAACAAATAGATAAGTTATAGTTTAGAAGAGTCATCAGATGGTGGCTCTTCTTTTATTAAAAAAAATAAGAGGAGTAATTCTATACCCCTCTTAAAATCTATTTATTATTAATTAAGTTTAATATGTTCTAAAAACAACTCTGCACTTTGTTTGTTAGTTGCTAATGGAACTTCATATAAATCACATAAACGAAGCAATGCAGTAATATCTGGCTCATGTGCTTGTGCTGTTAGTGGATCTCTAAAAAATATAATTAGATCTAACTTACCGTTTGCAACCATTGAACCTATTTCTTGATCACCACCAAGAGGTCCTGATTTTTTTCTGTTAATTGTTAACTTAGTTGCTTCCATTAAAAGCTTACCTGTTGTTCCTGTTGCATATAATTTATGTTTTGAAAATGCTTCTTCATTTCTTTTTACAAATTCAATTATATCTTGTTTCTTTTTATCATGTGCTATTAGTGCAATATTCATCTTGTTTTCCTCCTAGTGTTATACTGTTCATTTTAATTTTATCTAAAATACTTCTTTTATGCAATTAAATAAAACGATTAAGAATTAAAAAGTGTTTTTATTTGATTAATATATATATATATCCAAAAATAATCGCGAACATTACACTAAATAATGTCCCTAAAAGATATTTTTCAACAAACTTCTTATGTGTTAATTGTTTAAATCTTGCAAAAGTTTTTAAACCAATAACAATTGCAATTCCTTCATAATTTAATGTAATAACTGAAATAAATATTAATATTCTTTCAATATATCCGATCCATGTTCCATAATTATCAATTTCAATAATTGGCGCTACCGTTTTTTCAACTGTTCTTTCAATTTCTCCAGAACCAACTATTTTTTCAATTATCTTTATATCTTCATATTGTTCATTAGTCTCATTATTACTATCTAAATCCTTGAATAATAATGAAACAGCAATACTTGAGAACTTTGTAAGGAAAATCCCAAAAATAGATATGCTTAACACTTTATTAATTAACTCATTATTATAATCATTTCTTTGAAGACTATAAAAAAAGCTTTGATATGAGTAATTTAAACTAAAATTGTATAGCAATACTATAATTAATAAAATATGAATTAATTGATCAATTAAATATGTTGTAACTTCTTTTTTTGTTAATTTATATATTAATGGTTTAAGATAAAAATCAATTACTAAGTGTGAAAAAGCTATTCCAACTGTTAATAGTAAATTAGAAGATTTAAAAACTGTATCAAACCCTTCAAAATTTGAAACTATAACCATAAGTATTAAACTAACTATTAAGTTTATTACTGCATGCAAAATAAATATCTTAATTGATTTATCTTTTACTTTCTTTTCCACCATTTTATTAGATTGAAATACAAAATCAGTTAATAAATGGCTTAGTATTAGAATTAATAACATTCTATCATTCTCCCTTTATTAAATATATCAATGTCTTAATTAAATCATTTACAAAGTAGTATTCTGCTCTTTGTAGATACTTAGTAAATTTAATTCTTTTTTCTTCTTTTTCTTTATCCGTATTTTGATAATTAATATTACCTTCTAAAATATCATATAATTGATAATTTTCTAATTGTTTGTTTTCTTTAATTAAATTAACTGCACGGTGTTGTTGTTCTGTTCTTTTAGCAATTTTATCTGAAATAACATAGAATATATTTTGAACATTACGATTCTTTTTATTATCGCTAGAAATATTAAACTTAATTCTTACATCCGTTTTTATATTTAACTTTTCATTATATTTTCCTAATATATCTTTAATACTTTCAATTGCATCAGTAGCAAACCATATAGATTCACCATTGATTAAATGTTCATCATTAGTTATTTTTTCTAAAGTTCCATATCCACATCCAATATAAAGTGGAATTTCCATACTTAGTGCATGATATAAAAGTATTTGATATGCTTCAATTCCATCATGTAAATTGTCATACACAGCAAATATTTCATCCCCAAATCTAACTTTAAAACTTATAATTGCTTTATTATTGTTTATGATTTTTGAGAGTGTTTGATTAGTTTTACCGACTAAATCATTAAGTTCTTCGTATTTCTTATTTTTACTAGAGTTTTTAATATCTGCTCTTATTGTAAAATATTTTTGCTTCTCCACTTGAATCACCACTTTTCGTTCACTTTTTATTAGTTATCGTTTTTTGCTCACTTTTATATTGTGAATGTTTTTTGTTCAATTTGATTTTATTATATTTAAATTGTTTTGTCAACTTAAATATAAATGTATATTAAAAGATTTGTTTATAATCATAAAAAAAGAAGGATATCTAGAATTATAGAAATCCCTCTTTATCACGAATATCAAAAATTTATTTTAAAACTAGTTTTTCAAACTTTTATTATTTTTATTAGTTATATCCGCTTTTTGCTTATTAAGCTTAGCTTTTTGTTTTTGCCGTTCTAATTCTTTTTTCTTTAACAGTAGCTCACGACTCTTTTGTAATTCCTTTTGCTTCTTTAATTTAAGTCTTTCTTTCTCTTTTTGTTGTTTCTCTTTAAGTTTAGCTTTTTCTTTAGCTAATCTTAAAACTTCTTTTTCTTTAAACTTCTTTAACTCATCTTGATGTTTTTTCTTAATCTTAATTATTTGAGCATCAACTTGTCTTTTTCTTGCTTGAAGAGTTCTTCTATTTTTAGCATTCAAATCTTTTTCTACTTTAGCAAGTTCTTTATCAACATTCTTAGAAAGCTTAGTAATCTCATCATTTGTTTCTTTAATTCCGCGATTCTTCAAGGTTTCAGTTGCTTCTTTTTGGTATGTTAGAACTTCTTTAACCCATTTATTCTCTAAGACAAGTGCTTCGTTATACATTTTTTCTTTAACTTCACGTGCCATTTTAGTAATGATATATTTATGTTCTGCATCATTAAATTTTTTAACTGGATCATTTGCATTAATAAGCCTATTAAAAACATCTTCATCTTGATTACTATTAAAATAATGTTCATATACTTGATCAACGATAGCATATTGATCCAATAATATCTGTTTCAAATTATGTTTTTCATTGCTATTAAACTTACTAATCTCATCAAACTGTTTACCAAATATCTGTTTGGCTTTTTTTAAATAATATTCTGTTGCTTGTTGTGGTTCCATATCAAGATATGGTAAATCAATACTTGCATCAGCAACATAATCTTCACGATTATCTTTAGGTTTTATTGATCTACTAACAAGTTTTTCATCCGAATTATTTGCACTACCTAAATTGCTATTATTAAAAATAACTGAAAATAAAAATAGGATTCCTTGATCTAATTGTAAATGGTAATCACGATTAAATCTTTTATTTCTAATCTCACTTTCAAGTGTATAATCTAAGACATGAATTCTATCTAAATATAACCATAGCAAGTATGCATTTCTAAAATCTGGGTTCTTTAAAATAATTTGAGTTTTCATAATTGGAGCTTTAACTTTTTTATATCTTAACATTATTCTCATAAACTCACTATGATACATTCTAGAAACTATCTTATATGCTTCCTCAACTCTTTCATAAACTCTGTGGTTATGTTCGTCAATTTCCTTAGAATCCATTTCTTCTAAAGCTTTTAATGAAACGCTTAATTCATAGTTAGCATTGTTTAAATGAAACTCATTTGATAAATCAAAATTTGTTTCTTTAAATCCATGCATATGTTCTTTAATAGTTTTTAATCTGTTTGAAAGATAATCATTTAATCTACAAATTAGTGTCATTATAAATCTATTCTCATATATACCATATTCAATCTCTGATAAGTTATTTAAAACTTTTTCTGGTATTATTCCATCTTCATCAACAACTTCTCTAATATATCTTGTATTTTGAATTAAATGTCTAATTGACTCTGGATTTGTTCTTCTTGTTTTTTCAATTGGTAATATCTCTGTTTCATATCTAAGTGATGATCTAAGATTTCTTGTTATCTTATCTAGGCTTGGAAAAAACGATTCTAAGTTAGATATCCAATCTTCATCAAACTTTTTATATTCTAATTTTTGAAATTGTTTTCGAGTAATTTTCCCTTTTTTTACTGCATCATAAAAAATATTAGGAAAATCTAATTCTTTTTCAACTTTATTTATTTCGCTAATAATACTTTCTTGAAACAGTCTTGAATCATATTTTCTTTTCATAAATATCAAATCCTATATTTGTCTTATATATTTTTGAATCATCGTTTTTGAATCAATAAGTTTATCTTTTCCAAATAATTGATCAAAGATGACTAACAACTCTTCTAATTCTTTCTTTAAAAAAGGTAAGTTTAAAGTTTCAAATTTACGAATGATTTTTCTAGAAACAATATAGTCGATACCTTCAACTTCATCTCTTCCACATGCAATATATACTGGAACAAACGTTAATAATTGCTTCATAATACGATTACCAAATGTAATTTCAAAGTTTTTAGTTATGTAATTATCAAGTTCTTTAATTGCTTCTAAGCCTCTATCTGATAGTTTATACTCATCTAGGGCATTATCAAATAACTCCCTAATATACTTGTATGATAGTTTTATGCTTGGTGTTTCAGGAGCATCGAAACTTTCAGCTTTGTCATTCATTTCAATTGATGCTGCTCTATCGTATACTTTATCTGTAATAGCAAACGTTGAATCATCTTTGTTTGCTGTACCAACAAACCAAATATTTTCTGGAATCTTAATTTTTCCTTCTTTAAGATTAATTGGATCTCCTATTATTTGCTCTGGAACAATATCTAATAACCATTCATCTGAATTAGGTAATTCAAGTAAGGATAAGAAATCTGCAAAGTAATATTCAACTCTCGCTAGATTCATTTCATCTAAAACAATTAATTGAATATCTGTTCTATATGTAGTTTCATAGATTGTTTTTAAAAATTCTGTTTCATTAAACTTCTTTGTAAACTCATTTAAATACCCCATCATTTCATAACGATCTCGCCATGAAGGTTGTACTGATATAATTGCAGAGTTATGATTAATAAACTTACCAAAAGCATATGGAAGTGAAGTTTTCCCTGTCCCTGATATCCCTTCTAAGATCATAATTTTAGATGTTGCCATACCAGCTAAAAAGATAGAAATAATTCTTTCATTATAATAAAGTTTATGATTTTTGGCTGAATAGTTTCTAAAATGCGTAACTAATTGACTTAGTGTTAATTTTTCTTCCTCTTTCATATAAGTAGGTAATACACTATATTTATATTTTTCATCAATTAGAGTTAATTTAACAAATCTATTTCCTTTTGTTCGTTGTTGTTCTGTTTTAGCAACTTGCTTATTTCCTTGAAAACCTAATTCATTTTTAGGAACGTTATTTATATTAGCAATTCCACCATTTTTAAGTTTTCTTTCTAAAACATTCATTCTTGATAATAGTTCTAATTTTTCATATTCAATTTTTGTAAATCTAAAGTATCTTTTTAGTAACTGAAAAACAACTACAAAAAACATTACAACAAGAATTAAGAAGATCACTATGAAGAAAACAGATAACATCCAATCTAAAAAACTAAATGATTTTGATACTATTAAAAATTCTTTAGCATATTCTATAGGGTAGCCAATTAGCAAATTATATATACCTACAAAAAAACTCTTTATAAGTCGCCACAGATTGTCTAAAAACAATCTAAAAAAATCCACAAACCACTGTGAAAACTGTCCCATTATTTTCTACCTCTATTCTTTTTAACACCATTAACAATAATTCTATTATTTGTATTCTTAACTATATGTGTTGCTTCATCATTTTCTATTTCCTCATTTAGTTGAACTTCAATTTGATTAACTTTGACAAAATAATATAACTCTTCTAAACTTAAATCTCCATTAGTTAAAACATCTTTACTTAACTCTATTCTACTCACATGATATGATTGAATTATACTATATAATGCTTGTGAAATGTTTTTTACTTCAAAAGATATTTTTATTCCAATATTTCTAAGTTCCAAAAGATTTTTTATAACTATTTGATTTTCAATAACTTCATCTTCTTTTATAGAGATTGTGATTTGTGATAAAGAAGTTTTTGACATTGAAAGAATAACTGTAAAAACTTCAAAAAAACTTTCTTTTTCAAGCATTTTCAAAGATATCGGCAAGATAATTTTACGATTCCCATAAACATTTATTACTTTTTCTATAATTAATTCTGTCAACCAAAAATTTATCCAAGCCTGATCTGATTTACTCTTTGATTTTAGATACTCATTAAACTCTATATTATTAATTGTTGCATTTACATATATTTCTGTTTCTTCAGCACTACCTTTTCTTACAACTTCTTGAAGATCAAAAGCCACACTGTTATTTCTTACTTCATCATAACAGTTTTTATAATCTGTTAATGATGTTATATTAATTTGGTCATATTTAACTATTGTTCCTAATTCACGTCTTGACTGAATTAATGCAAACATGTTCTTTTCAATTTGTTCACTTATAGTTGGAAATTTTTCATCTATATAACCGATACTGATTGTTTTTCTAATTGATATTCCATTTCTATTAAATTGTTCTAAAGCAGCATTTTTTAAATTTATACCGAAAACTTCATAATCATTTTCTACTGCAGGAACATATAATATAAAAGTGTCTCGTGACTTAGTTTGGGCTATTTTACCACCATAAGGTAGGTACATACTTAAGTTTCTTGCTAAGTTTCTTAAGTATGTACGGATTGTTGAATCATTATATGTACGTTCTAATAAATCAAAATTATTAATTGATATAAGGTACAGAGCATATTCTTCATTTTTTTTAATCTTATAATTTAAGTATTCTCCAAACTTTTTATACTTAATCACTTGATTTAATGTTAACATTTCATTTTCGCGTATTTTATTTCTATTGTATAAATAAATTCTAACCAAAATATATCCGATAATTAGAAAGACAATAACAACAGCAATAGCAATTATTTCTTTTTGTATTAATGATAAATAAAACATAATTTTCCCTCTCTAACTAGAATATTAATTCGTCTTGATCTTTTTCTTTTGATCTATTCTTTTTAATTATTAAAACTAATACTGTTATTATCCATAACAATAAACTTAATATCAATAAGATTGTTAGTAACATATCTGGTTCATGATCCTTATTAACTATCAAACGATAGTAACTTTGTGTTACACCATCTTCTGCAATAACTTTTATTAATATTGTGTTTCTTCCCTCTTCAAGATCATCAACTGATAAAGTAATTGAGTCTCTCGGTTCTCCCTGTTCATATCCTTCAATAATGATTCTTGCATTAGGATTAAATGCTTTTGCACTTATTCTTAAATCATTGACTTTATTATCTATATTGATTTTATATGTATAAGTACTCTTATCAAAGCCAATCGTTTGATTACTAATAGCTAATTCTTCTAATTGTGCATTATTGCTTGGAATTGAATATTTAGAAATTCTAACGGTATATGTTTGTGTAACAATACCATCAGCAGATGTGACATATACTCTTATTTTTTCTTCAGTATTACTAATTGCATAAGTACCAAAGCCAGTAATTCTAGCTCCTTCTTGATCTTGTGCTGCACCAGTAAGTCTTATATATTTTGTATTAGTATCAACGACAACATCATATTCAAATGTTTCAGGATTAAAAGTGAAATTAGTGAAATCTTTTGCTGTTTCCTCGTTATATTTTGTTTCTGAACTACCTTTAACAATTATATTATCTAAAAATGCATTACTATCAACATATTTAATATTTACTGTATATGAATTAATACTACCACTTTCTGAAGTAACCGAGATAACAAAAGTATTGTTACCTGTAACTAGAGTTTTTTCACCTATACCTTGAATTTGAGCATTATTTTTAGTTGTTCCATTTAATATAACTTTACTATTCGTTGCTCCTTTTGCTCTTACTATCTCATATGTTGTAATTTCAGGACTAAAGTTTGGAATAGTAATACCATCAACTGTAAGATCTGTTAAAGTATTTTCTTCTAAAGCTTTCTCCCTTTTAACAAAAATTGTATATTCTGCAGTTTGTTTTTTAGTACTCTGAGATACAACTTTAAACGTATAAGTTATTTGATCACTAACAAATTGTTTTCTACCTGCTCCATAAACTCTACCTACAGAATCAATTTCTAAATTCATATTCATTACTTGATATGGAACAATTATTTCATATTCTAAAACATCTAAATCAAAATCTTCAGATGTAAAATAAGTCTCGTTATCGCTTCCTATCAAATTAATATCTGTTATATCAATAATATCTTCAAATGTTACTCCACGATAAATACTTATATTATAAGTTCTTTCATCACCATTTTCAGCTTCAACAACAACTTTTAATACGGTATGATATTTTCCATTAACTTCAGCTTCTAATTTTTGATTTCCAGCACCATATACAGTAGCCGATTTATGATTTGCATCTGCCTCAATAACTACAGACATTATATTTAAATCTTCAGAAACCATTATAAAATAGTCTTCTACCTTTGGTTCGAAAATTGAAACAAAAGGTAATATATTCCCTGATTTATCTTTAACAACAAGTCTTTTCAAAGTATTATCATCACTTGGTTCTTCAACTACTATATCAATTTGATAACGTGTTCCTTGTTTTCCACTTTGGGCTGTTGCATATACTACAAATATATTAGAACCGATATTTAGATTACGTTTTATACCAGCACCATTAATAGTTGCTTTTCCATCTTCAGCCTGAGCAAATATTTCGACATCTATTTTTGATGAATACGGTATTGTAACTACATATGCTGTATGGTCAACATCAAATATAGGAGTCATATCATAATCTAAAACACCTAATGTGACAAGATTAGCATTAAAACTTTGACTCTTAACAATTAATTTATATGTTTGTGCATCACCTGATCCTGATTCGGGTGTAACTATTATTTCAAAAACATTTTCAAGTCCTTTGGAAAGTGTTTTTTTACCAAATCCTAAGACTGTTGATTTACTATCACTTGTTTGACCGGAAATAAATACTTTATCAATCTTATCACTATCTACTACTACTTCATATTCAAAAACATTTGGATCAAATCCTGGAATTCTTGTTCCATTCACTGATAATTGTTCTAATAAATTATCTGTACTTGGATCTTCTTTAACAATTCTTATTGTATATTCATCAGAACTTACTTTACCACTTTGTGATGTAATACTAAAAGTAATGATTGTTTCTTTATCATTTAATACATATTCATTTTTTCCATTTAGTCTTGCTCCATTTGAATTACTAAATGCAATTACAGCTTTTTTTGAACTAAATGGTATATCAATATCATATGATTTTTGGCTAGCTTTAAATTGTAAAGCACCGTCTTTTAAATCATTTGATAAATAAACGCTTGAATCAACATGCAATTTAAATTCATCTATCGTTATATCATCTTCTGCTTTTACATTGCGTTTAACAATAATAGTATATCTTTTTGTTGTTATTCTATCTTCGGCGGTAACATCAATATAAAATCTCTCAGTTGTTTCACCTACACCCGATTGTAAACTGAAAACACCATTTCCAGAAACATTTGATGCTTTTGAAAACGCCATAGCATTAATTTCAATTTCTGTTATTGCTGGACTATCACTTAAATCTATATTATAGATATTTATGTTTGGGTTAAATATTGGATCATATTGAATATTATTTCCATTTCCATCAAAAATATCTAATGAATTTAAATCAGCATTATTGTCAGCTTTTAAAATACTAATAACATATTGTTTTTCTTTGTTTGTTTCAGATTTAATACTTACAATAAATATTTGCTCAGATAATTTCGTTACTTTAACTCCTAAACCATTTATTGTTGATTTATTTGAAGATGAAATTGCTTTAATTTCAATTTCATTTGTATCACTATCGATAACAACTTTTTGATAATCTAATGAAACATCTAATT